>JAFUKG010000022.1 GCA_017467865.1 Clostridia bacterium | reverse complement strand
GTGCACCGCCCAATTTTTTTGGCGGAGAAGGTGGGATTCGAACCCACGTGCCGGAATTACCGGCAAACTGATTTCGAGTCAGCCCCGTTATGACCGCTTCGATACTTCTCCCTATATATTTAACAGTTATCCGAAAAAAGCAAATCTTTGGGAACTTTCTTTGGGAACTGCTAAAATCGTAAATATTCAGTTTTTCAAAAAACCAAGCTATACAGCGGATTTCAAGCACTTTTTGAAGAGGATATTTCCGAAAGTCTTATTTCATTTCGAGTCAGCCCCGTTGTGACCACTTCGATATCTCTGCAATTATCTACCAAAGAATTATATCATAAGACGGTGAATATGTCAAGAATGCTTTATCCGTTTTTTGAGTATTCGGGTGAGAATTGTTCCCAGCACTCCTGCTGACACTACTTCTCCAAGGAAAACTGTAAGATAGATGAGGGGGAGTGCAGTTTCTACGTGATAAATAAAGGCAAGGATGGGTGGAACTACAATGGTGTTTGCCGCAATTGCGGGGATTGGGGCGAGATAGGGGAGTCTTTGCAGCTTTCTTGTGACAATGGCTGCCACAAGGGTTGCAAGGCTTCCGAGAATTACGTCAACAAGTATGCAGCCTGTGAGAATATTTGCGATAAGGCAGCCGAGAAACAATCCCGGAACTGCGGCAGGGGTGAAGACGGGAAGTATTGTCAATGCCTCGGAAAACCTTAACTGCACCGCCATTTTGTCAAGACCGAGTGCCATTGAAACGTAGGTTAAAATAACGTAGAGGGCGGCAATCATGGCGCCCTCTGCAATAAAACGACTTTTAGTCTTTTTCATTTTTTGGCTCCTTAGTTTTTATTTAAGTGAGGATGGTTACGAACTCACTATGTTTTGCTTTATAGGAAATTGCATAAAATCATCTCGCCGTTTCACTTTATTTTAGTGTTGAAATGGGTAAGGATAGGCGAGCTATGTGTCAGCGGCGACTCGCCGCTTTTTTACGTTAAGGGGTGGAGATTATTTCGATATCGGCACCCACTGCCCGAAGCTTTCCTATGATATCCTCATAGCCTCGCTGAATATGGAAAATATCGTCAATGTCTGTGTGACCCTTGCAGGCAAGACCTGCTATAACCATAGCGGCTCCTGCTCTAAGGTCGATGGCTCTGACACTTGCTCCGTGCATTACAGAGCCTGCACCGTTGATAGTAGCGGTAGTGTCTTGAACCTCTATATCAGCACCCATACGCTTCAGCTCTTCCACATATCTGAATCTGTTATTCCACACGCCCTCTATCATTTTGCTCTTTCCGCCTGCAAGACACATAAGAACGCACATCTGAGGGTTCATATCCGTGGGGAATCCGGGATATGGCTGTGTTTTTACGTTTATGGGGGAAAGAGTACCGTTTCTGCTAACCGTTACTGCATCGTCATCCTCGTCAATAGTTGTGCCCATTTCAACAAGTTTTGCCGAAATTGACTCAAGATGCTTGGGGATTACGTTTGAAATCTTTATCTTTCCGCAGGTGGCAGACGCCAATACCATAAAAGTACCTGCCTCTATCATATCAGGGATAATAGCGTATGTAACACCGTGAAGGCTGGGCACACCCGTTATTTTTATAACGTCGGTTCCTGCACCGCTTATCTTCGCACCGCAGGCGTTGAGGAAGTTTGCGGTGTCAACTATGTGGGGCTCACGTGCTGCATTTTCTATAACTGTAGTGCCCTCGGCTTTTACCGCCGCAAGCATTACGTTTATGGTAGCGCCCACCGATACAACGTCCATGAATACCGAACCGCCCTTTACACCGCTTGCAGTTACTGCAACTATGTGGTTGTCGGTAACCGAAACTGTTGCATCGAGAGCTTCAAAGCCCTTAATATGTTGGTCGATAGGTCTTACTCCAAAGTCGCAGCCGCCGGGGCAGGCAACAGAGGAACGTCCAAACCTTGCAAGCTCTGCTCCAAGCACGTAGTAAGACGCTCTCATCTTCTTCACAAGCTCATCGGGAGCCGAGCAGGCAACAATATTCTTAGAATCTATTTTAACCGCGTTGGGGGATACTCTTGTAACCTTGGCACCCATAGACGACAGGATATCAAGAGACATATTTACGTCACTGATATTAGGGAGGTTTTCAATAGTACATTCGTCCTCCACCATAATATTCGCAAGAAGTATGGCAACCGCCGCATTTTTCATGCCGGAGATGACAATCTCTCCGCTGAGCGGTTTTCCGCCGTTTATCGAAATCTTATCCATTTTTTAATTTTTTTCCTTTCGGTTCATGCCGAATATAATCGACATTAAGAGTATAGCATAAATACTGAAAAAAATAAAGTATATTTTACATATTTTTATGAAGATCGCTTTGAGGCGCTTGTGGCGTCGTATATTTGCACACCTTCGTCCGAGTACGAAAACCTGTAAGAGGGAGTGAGGTATACTGAGCTTTTTTTGTCGAAAACTACCGCATAAATAAGCTCCATAGATTGAATTTCAACGTCGCTTTTTTCTATTTCAAAGAGAATATTTATACTGTCAAAGGCATCGGTTTCATAGTCGTTATAGCTTTCGGCAAAAAATAATTTTCCCGATATATATACCGGCTTGTCGGAACTCAGCGCCACAATAACTCCTGCTCCTTCGATTTCGTAGGAGTCAACGCACTGTACCGCCTCAAGGTAGGTTAATGAACCCTTTGTAACGCTTTTTTTTAATTTCAGCGAAACCTCATACGGATCGGAATTTATGTTCTTGAAAAAGGTTTCTGAAAGCTTTTTTACCGACTTTTTTCCCTTTTCCTCTGTTCCGTTGACGCTTTTCAGAGCATCTGTAATATCAGCTTCGGTAACTTTTGAGGGCAGGTATATATATTCTAAATCATAGTTATTTGAAAACGAGAGGGACTCAGTATCGTTTGTGTAGCTGAATCCGCTGGGGATGGTGAAGCTTCCGTATTCCCCGCGCATAAGTCTTTTCGCTATACTCTCTGAGGACAGAGAGTTGAATTCCAGCTTTATTACGTTGGGAACGTTTTTCTCTTTTATAACAGCTTCCGCTTTTATTTTTACACCTTTTTCGTTTATTACCTTTACTGCCTCGGTTATTTCTTCGTCGGTGAAAATGTTTTTTGATGCGTAAAGCCCCGATATTTTAAAAACAAAAAATGCACTTACGAGCAAAAACAGAAGGGCAAGAAGTATTTTTAAGCTTGAGGATTTCATTGTTTCGTGTTACCTCCGTTTGATTTTTCCATCCACAAAGGCAAGACACTTTCGTCCTCTGTTATGTTATAAACAGGTGCAAATTCTCCGTTATTGTTGAGCATCTTCAATACTACGTCGGGAGTAAGGGACATATCAAGATATTCACCGCTGACCGCTTCTTTTCCGTTGGGAGTAAGCACCAGAGGGGTGAAGACTGCCTTAACGAGAGCATTATCGCTGAAGGTCAGAGTAAAGCTTACCTTTTCGCCATCCTTTAAAACCTCTGACAGCTTGTAGTAATAGCTGAAGCGCAGAGTTGTTTCACTTCTTTCTACCGAATATGATATTCCGTCCAGTACGGGGAGTGCACCTTCACCTATGAGAGTGTTTGGAAGCTTGCCAAGAAAAGCGGTGGCGGCGGTGATAAGCTCATTTGTAGAAAAGCTGTTTCTTTCGGAGTTAAGAAGGGATGCAACCGTTACAGGGGCGATTGCCTTTTCGGTGGCAGAATATTCAACCGTTCCCGATACGTCAATGAAAAGAGTCATTTCCTGTCCTACGAAAAAGCTTCCTGATACAGGGTCTGAGTAGTAGCCTACAATATTGGGGTTTATTTCAAAGACGTCAAAGAGAGCGGCGAGAGCCGCGTTGGTATCAAAATTGTTATACTGAGAATTTTCATACGAGAAAAGTGTCGATGCGATATTTTTTAAAGGAAAATCCGCCTTTACTCCCTCAAGGACAGGGGAGGAGGATAAGAGCTTGTACTCAGGGGGCAGATTTTCGTTTTTTTGACCGTCTTGCAGGTTAAAATTGAAAACGAAGTCGGTAAAACCTATATTTACAGTATATGCGGCAAGATTATTGCTGTTAAAATCATAAACGATAGATGGGGAGGAGGGGTCCTTCAAGGTGTATGAAAAAACCTTGTCCCCGCCATCCTTTGAAAGAGCTGTCAGATTTCCTTTTTCATCGGAGAAGAGCAGAAGGGATTTTATTTTAGAAATCTCTCCCTCGGGAAAGGAGTCGGTTTTTTCGCAGAATAATGCAATGACGGTATAGGGGAAAGCTGTGGGATACTCTATCATGACTAAGTTTTCACCGCTCAAAGCCTGATTCCAGCGGTTGATATCCGAAGGGGAACAGACGTAAGATGAGGAAAGAATTTCCTTTATAAGAGGTTTGTGGTTTTTATAGAGAATACTTGTAAGCTCGGGATTGTAAGCTGAGGTATGTCCCTCACCCGACAGTACAAGAGAGACGGACAGGGGTGAGAAAAAGTACTCGTCGGCAATAATGTCAACGTTGGCGTCGGCGGTGCCTGTGAATATCCAATATTCGCTGTCAAGCTCAGGAGAGTTCTTTTCTACGTCAAAGCGAAGTGAAATGTATTTTATCCAAAGAGCGAGCATAATAAAGGCAAGAATACATATCAGAAACGTGCTAATTTTTTTCATTTTCTCGCTCTCCTTTATTTTAAACTACAAATTTTGCCTTAACGGGCAGATAAACCGTAACAGTCGTTCCGATGTGAAGCTTACTTGCAATGGTTATTGTACCGCCGTGTGCTTCGGCTATTTCACGGGCAATGGCAAGACCGAGACCCGTTCCGCCCTTGTCGGAGTTTCTCGCCTTTTCCACTCGGTAAAACCTTTCAAATATGTGAGGCAGGTCCTCTTCAGGAATACCGCCTCCGTTGTCGGTAACCGCAACGGTGAAATATTTTCCGTCGTTAAGACCGTCAACTCCCGAAACCTCTTTAAGGTCGGCGGAAATGAACACTCTTCCGTCATTTTGGGTATATTTTACGGCGTTTCCTACAATGTTTATAAGTATCTGTTCAACCTTTTCTCTGTCGGCAATTATTTCGGGTAGCAGCTCTTCGTTCTTTATGAATTTAAGCTCCTGCGAATTTTCATTTGCCTGACCTGAGAGAAGAAGACAGCATTTTTCAATTACTTCATTTATGGGGAAGGAAGAGGGAATCCACTTCATTCTGTTGTTGTCAAGCCTTGAAAGCACCAGCAGGTCGTGAACTATGTGCGCCATTCTGTCGCTTTCACTTATGACCATATCGAGGAAATGGTTTTTCACATCTCCGGGCATATCGGGGTTTGCAAGTATCGTCTCGGTAGCACCCTTAATACTTGTGAGAGGTGTACCAAGCTCGTGGGATACCGTTGCAATAAACTCTCTTCTTGACTTGTCAAGCTCAAAGCTTTCGGTAACGTCGTGAAGGACGGCGATATAACCGCCGAAGGATTTATCGGAAAGATTGAAATTGAACTTTCCGAAGCTTACGTCAAAAACTCTGTTTTCGTAAACAACGTTGGTAAGATTTATGGAATCGTTTTCTCCCACCGTCAAGTCCTCGGTAAAGGAATCAAGCGTCAGCTTTTCGGTGAGAGCATCAAGGGTGAGCTCGTCCTTTTCTTCGAGTCCAAAAAGCTCTTTGGCCTCGGGATTTATGTGTATGGGATAGCCTTCGCTGTCGAAGGCGATAACGGGGTCCTTCAGATAGTAGAAGATAGTTTCAAGCTTTTCCCGCTCGTTTGATATCTCGTTCATATTGTTTTTAAGGGTATCTGCCATTCGGTTAAAGGTGACGGTAAGAGTACCTATTTCATCGTCCGAGTACACCGTCAGCTTTTCGTCGAAGTCTCCGCGGGAAAGCTTTGTGGCTTTCTTTGTTATATTCTGAATAGGGGAGACGATAGCCTTTGACAAGAAGAAGGACAAAAGTATTGCAATAACAAGACCGATGAGAAGAGACTGAAGAATAATTGTGAAAATGAGCCAAGAGAACTCTTCAAGCTCGGTGTTATCGTCTGAAATGTATACAATAGCTCTGACGCTTCCGTCGGGAGAATTGAGTACCTCAGCCCAGTCCATCATGGAGTTTCCTGCACTTTGCTTGTGAGAGGTGTTCCCCGAAATGGCACGGACAAGATTTTCTGTCTTTTTTATGTCGGCATCCTCATCGGAAACCGAGCCCGATAAGAAATTTCCGTCGGCGTCCAGAACGTAATAGTTTCTGTAACTGTCAATTCCCAGCCTTGCCGAATACGCTCCGAGAGTGCTTTTCAGCCTTTCGGGATAGTCGGAGTAGGTCAGCGCTTTTTCAAGCTCGTCTATAAAATCCTCGGTAAATACTCCCGACTGCTGACCGATAAAGTCGTTTTCAAAGTATGTGAAAACGTTTGAAATAAGTATAGTACCTACAACCGTCATAACGCAGACGATAAAAGATACAAGTATCAGTACTATTTTAAACTGCAGCTTTTTATACAAGGCACTCTCTCCTTAAAATTTACTTTTCAGGGGGCGCAATAAAGTAACCCATACCTCTTTTGGTCTTAATAAGGCTTTCGCCTGCTCCGTCTCCGTCTATCTTCTGACGAAGTCTTGCAATAGTAACGTCGATAGTTCTCAGGTCTCCGTAAAAATTTTCGTAGCCCCAAACGTCACTCATAAGCTCTTCACGGCTGTAAATCTTGCCGAGATTTTTTGAAAGATGGGCGAGCAGGTCGTATTCCTTTTTTGAAAGCTCAAGGGTTTTGTCACCTTTTTTGACAAGATAATTCTCACAGTCTATAACCACATCACCCACGACAATAGTGGTATCCGTTATCTTTCTCATAACAGTTTCGTTGGAGTATCGGCGTATGTTCGCGCGGACTCTTGACATAAGCTCGTTTATGCTGAAGGGCTTTGTCATATAATCGTCGGCACCTGTGTCAAGTCCTTTTATTTTATCCTGCTCGGTGTCACGGGCGGTGAGCATAATAATGGGGGTATCAAGCTTTTCTCTGAGCTTTTCGCATACCTCAAAGCCGTCCATAACGGGGAGCATGAGGTCGAGAAGGACAAGGTCGTACTTACCTGTAAGCGCTTCATCAAGACCGCTTTTTCCGTCATGTCTTGCCTCGGCGTCAAAGCCTGCTGCCTTTATATTGTAAAGGAGAATTTCGGCAATCGTCTTTTCATCCTCCACAATGAGTATTTTCTTTTTTGTTTCCATTTCAGCCCCTCCTTAGATTTCGGGTGTAGTGGGTTCTATTACCCTTGCGGTTATATATTTGTCGTCTGATAGAAAATAAAGAATTTGTGTCAGTACCTTCCCGTTGTATTCCTCGTCGGTGAGCTTCAGTACGGTTATATCGTTTATAAACGTGGAATTATAAAGGTCCCTTGCAACCGCCCAGGTATTCTTTTCAGGGGCGGTGCTCTCCTTAGTGAATCCCCATAAGACATAGCCTTTTTCGTTCAGTTCTTTCTTCTCTTTTTCTGACAGGTCATAGCTATCTGGGAGTCTTAAAAGCCTCGAACAAAAGCCCAGCGCTTCATAAAGGGTGCGGTTGGCTTCTTCAAGCTCTTCGGGTGAGCATTTAAGACCTATGGAATGGTTTTCGGCAAAGGCTCTTATAACCGTCAGCGGATTATTCTTTATTCCCTCGGGGGTGAAGAAGAAGGTTGCTTT
This sequence comes from Clostridia bacterium, assembly GCA_017467865.1. Classification (GTDB taxonomy): domain Bacteria; phylum Bacillota; class Clostridia; order Oscillospirales; family SIG627; genus RGIG6353. The sequence goes on along the minus strand of JAFUKG010000022.1, from coordinate 14,167 downwards.
TTTGCCCCAGTCGCGGAGTATATCAAGGATTTCTTCACATCCGTTACCCCCATCCGACTCCACAGTTATATATAAATATCTGTCGGCATAAAGGTCGGGGTTGGGATTATTAGGGTCAACGGGGTTGATAACCGAGGGGTCGTCGGGGCCTTCGCTTGGGTCGTAAAGTTCTATGAGCTCCTTGAAGGTAAGCTTCTCACTTCCGTCGGAAAGTCTTATTCTGTCGATTCCCCAATCGTGTATTTTTTCGATTTTAAGGGAAAGTATATCGGCACAAGTCTCAAGCGGAAGGTAAACCGTGGAGTTCATCAAGGGGAAAACGATGGTTGTAAAGGTATTGTCTACAACTATTCCTTCAACGTTAAAGGAGAATGAGAAAAATCTTCCGGTGCTTTTGTTTCTCAGGTAAAAGCTGCTGTTTTTGCGGTCAAACTCGTATTCAATGCCGTTTAGTCCTACGAAAAAGCTTACGGGCGCGTAAACTGTACCGTCCTTAACCTCTACGGGATATTCGGTGATAGTGTATTTCGTATCGTTTCTGTAAAGAACGGGAGAGGTGTTATCTGCAACGGATGAAAATGAAAAGGAGAGAGCGCATATAACGGCTGCCGTAAATATTAAAAGCACAATAAGCCTTGTTTTTTTCATTCTGTCCTCCTATTCTTTCAGTAAATATGCGGTGTAAAGCTGTGCGCTGAGACTGTATGATATTACTCCCTCGTCTCCGTTCGACAAGAGATAAGTGTTATTTATAGCAGATGCCACCTCGTCAACAGGTGTTTTCGAGTATTCCTCATATGTTTTTGAGGAATGGTAAACGTCGTAGTAAAGCACGTCGGGAAAGCGCATAAAAGCATTGTAAAAAAGTTCTTCGTCGTACTCGTAAAGCAGATTGGAAAGAGTGATTGCTACCTGAGAGTAAGCCGAGTATCTGATATAAGGGTCGGACGACTCCATGCAGATGAGAAATGCCGAAAACTCCGCTTCATTTTCAGGCCCTATTCCCCTTTGATGTGAATACTCGTGAGCCATGGTAAATGGCAGGGAATAATCTGCGAATTCAGTATTTATATTAGCTTCCCCCGTAAAGTAGCCGTAAATGCCCGAAATACCCGTATAAGCCAAGGGCAGGCTAAAGGCAATGGGCTTTGCGGGATAGGAGTAGCTTTGAAGATATCCATATTTCTCCTCAGCCTTTTCTGTTGCTTCAAGAATAGCCTTTGCCAGCTCCTTGAAGGACATTTTTAGTACGGTGGGACGGGTGGGAACGTAATCTATTTCTTCTGCAAGCTTTTCTGTCTCTTCAATGACCCTGTCAAGGGCGAGAGCCACGTTCTCAGCATTCATTTCCACCGATTCAAGACCTATGTGAGAGTCAATACTTTTTCTCGTGTAAGATGACTCAAAGGTAAAAACGAAAGAGAGAAATGCAAAAATAAGACAGTAGCAAATTATTTTAAAATATACCTTGTGGTAGCTTACACACTCTTTTTTAATAAGCTTGAAAAAGGCGCGCTTCAAAAGCGATAGGAAAAATATCACCGTTATAAGAGCGAAAATAACAATAGCGCTTTCAAAAACCGAAAAGGGCAGAAAAGAGGTGATAAAGGAGAGCGGAAATTTTAAAATCGGGGCAACGCTTAAGGTGTAGACTTCCGAAAAGCTCTCGCTCACGTCAAACGCCCGTCTTAAAACTGCGGCAATAAGCAAAAGTCCCACTAAGGAAAGGTTAAAAATTTGTTTCTTTTTCATATTAATTAAGCCCGAGACGCGACGTTGCGTTTTTTATATCGGCGGGTATAGGGCAGATTACAGTCACCTCTTTTTTTGTGAAAGGGTGGATGAAGGTGAGCCTTTCAGCGTGAAGAGCCTGCCGTGAAATAAGGTCTGACTCCTTATTGTAAAGGGTGTCCCCTATGATAGGATGCCCGAATTTCAGGGCGTGAACCCTCAGCTGATGTGTTCTTCCAGTCACGGGGGAAAATGAGACAAGAGAGTGTCCGCCGTTTTCCTTCAGCACACGGTAAACGCTGAGCGCATCGGTGCCAAAGGGTGTGTTTTCCCCTTGAGGCTCGCACTTTTCTATCGCCTCTCTCATAATGTTGAAGGGAGAGGGACGGCGGATATTAAAGTCTATTTCGCCCCTCTTTTCATCAAAAATCCCCTCGCATATTGCAAGGTATTCTTTTTTTACTTCTCTTTTGGTGAGAAGTCTTGAAAACTCTGCGGCGGCAATGGGGTTTTTGGCAATGATAACAGCTCCGCTTGTGTCTCTGTCAAGCCTTGTCAGAACTCTGAAAACAAAATTCTGTCCTTCAAAGTACGCCATAACGCGGGACGCAAGGGTGTCGTCTACGTGGTTTCTTGAGGGATGTATGGGAAGGAAGGGCTCCTTTTCAACGGCAATATAATGCTCGTCCTCGAAAAGCACGTTCAAGGGAGCAAAGGAGGGCTTAATAGTTTTGGAAGAGGCTTGATCCTCGATTTCCAGCTTTAAGAGGTCGCCTTCATGAAGAAGGTATCTGACCGTCTTTTTTTCGCCGTTTACGGTGATGCCGCGGGCTCTGTTCTTCAGCTTCGTTATAAGTCTTGAGGACAGATGAAGGGTGACAAAATACTCTTTTATGCTAAGTCCTGCCGTTTTTTTATCAATTCTTATTTCCAAATCTACGTTACCCCATACTTATACTATTATAATATTTTACTATACAAAAAAAATATTTTCAAGTCCTTTTTCAAAATCGCTGAAACATATTATAATTTTGTAGGAAATTTATTGATTTATACATTCTTTTGTGCTATAATACTACATTGAATAATAATACACTCATAAGGATAAAGAAAATATGTGGATAGCAAACAACTGGAAGAGCTACGAGCTTATCGACTCCTCCGATTCATACAGACTTGAACGTTGGGGAAAATACGTTTTGCAGAGACCTGACCCTCAGGTTATCTGGAAGGACGTGAAGAAATCAGAGGCATGGAAACGCCCCGACGGAGTATACCACCGCTCCAAAAGCGGCGGCGGCTCATGGGATATAAGAAACAAAAAAATGGAGGACTCCTGGGTTATCGACTACGGTAAGCTGAGATTTTCCATAAAGGTTATGGGCTTTAAGCATACGGGTATCTTCCCCGAGCAGGCAGTCAATTGGGACTGGGCGATGGATATGATAAAGAAGGCTCAGAGACCTATAAAGGTACTCAACCTCTTTGCATATACCGGCGGTGCAACGGTTGCCTGCGCTTCGGCAGGGGCAAGCGTATGCCACGTAGACGCCTCCAAGGGCATGGTGTCTCTCGCAAAAGAGAACGCCGCTCTTTCGGGACTTTCAGACGCTCCTATACGATATATCGTTGACGACTGCGCAAAGTTTGTGGAAAGAGAAATAAGACGGGGAAATAAATACGACGCCATTATCCTCGACCCTCCTTCCTACGGAAGAGGTCCGACGGGAGAGATGTGGAAGCTTGAGGATAACATCGGCACCTTCCTTGAGCTTTGCGAAAGGGTACTTTCCGACAATCCTCTCTTCATGATACTCAACTCATATACAACGGGACTTCAGCCTGCGGCAATGTCCTATCTTATCTCCCTTAAGGTAGGGACGAAAAGAGGGGGCAGAGTGGAGTCCGACGAAATAGGAATACCCGTTAGCGAGACAGGACTTGTTCTCCCTGCGGGCGCTACTGCAAGGTGGATAAATGATTAAGCTTGAAAACGTATCCTTTGACTATTCGGATGCAGAGGACCTTATCCCTGCGGATAAAGTCATAAATAATATTTCTCTTGAAATAGAAAAGGGCTCCTTTGTGGCAATTCTCGGTCACAACGGCTCGGGTAAGTCTACCCTTGCCAAGCTCTTTAACGGAATTCTTATCCCTAAGTCGGGAAGAGTTACCGTGGACGGAATGGACACCTCCGACGAGGACTTGCTTTTCGATATACGCCGAAGAGTGGGCATGGTGTTCCAAAACCCCGACAACCAGATAGTTGCCACCACCGTTGAGGAGGACGTGGCGTTTGCCCCCGAAAATCTTGGCGTTGAGCCGAGTGAGATAAGAAGAAGAGTGGCTGAGGCTCTTGAAACCGTGGGAATGACACGGTTCAGACAGCACTCTCCCTCACAGCTGTCGGGGGGACAGAAGCAGAGGGTTGCCATTGCGGGAATTATCGCCATGAAGCCCGAATGTATAATTTTTGACGAATCCACAGCCATGCTTGACCCTCAGGGCAGAAAAGAAGTGCTTGACACTATTACGAAGCTTAGACAGGATGGCATGACGGTGGTTCTCATAACTCATTATATGAACGAAGCGGTTTATGCCGACAGAGTTATTGTAATGAACGACGGAAACGTTGAAATGGACGCTCCTCCGAGACAGATTTTCTCAAAAGTGGAACGACTCAAGGAGATAGGACTTGACGTGCCTCAGGTCACCGAGCTTATATTCAAGCTCAGGGAAGCGGGCTACTCCCTTCCTCATGACCTTGTTTTCCCGGAAGAGGGAGCCGAGGCAATAGAAAAACTTATTTTAGAGCATAAACAGAGGTAAAAATTTTGGGAACACTCAGACTTGAAGACGTGTCATACGTATACAGCCCCGACACCCCCTTTGAAAAAGAGGCTCTGTCGCAGGTTTCAATAGAGTTTAAAGAAAAGCGGACAACGGGAATTATAGGACACACGGGCTCGGGAAAGTCCACGGTAGCCCAGCTTCTTAACGGACTGCTCCGCCCCGCCTCGGGAAGGGTACTTCTTGACGGCAAGGATATATTTGAAAATCCTCGCGAGATTGCCAAGGTGCGTTTCCGTGTAGGTCTTGTTTTTCAGTACCCCGAATATCAGCTTTTTGAAGAAACGGTTTTCCGCGATATAGCTTTCGGACCTACAAATATGGGGCTTGACGAAGAGGAGATAAAAAGACGCGTTCTCTCTGCCGCAAGGTTCGTAGGACTTCCCGAGGAGCTTCTCGATAAATCTCCCTTCGAGCTGTCGGGAGGACAGAAGAGAAGAGTGGCTATTGCGGGAATTATGGCAATGGAGCCCGACGTTATTGTTCTTGACGAGCCTGCCGCAGGTCTTGACCCAAGGGGACGCGACGAGATATTTTCGGGCATCAGAAAATGGCGTGAAGAAAGAGGCGCCACGGTTATTCTCATATCTCACAGCATGGAGGATATGGCGATGTACGCCGACGATATTGTGGTTATGAAGGAGGGCAGAGTTCTCATTTCCGGAACCGTTGACGAGGTTTTCTGCCACGCAGAGCTTATTGAGACCTCCGGACTTCTTATCCCTCAGATAACCTCTATGACAAATAAGCTTTCATCAAAGGGACTTATAGACGGTGACGGCATATACACCGTTGACCGCGCCTTTGATGCCATAACGAAAGCCCTGAAAGGATAACATAATGTTAAAGGACATCACTCTGGGTCAGTATTTTTCGGGTAATTCCATTCTTCACCGACTCGACCCGAGAATAAAGATAATAGCCGTGCTGTTTTTCGCAGTATCGGTTTTTATAGCAAAAAACGTATATTCCTTTGCCTTTTTACTTCTGTCGGTAATACTTCTGACTTTAGTATCGGGAATATCATATAAGATAGTTTTAAAAAGCATCAAGCCTGTTCTTGTTATCGTCATATTTACGGCGGTGATAAATTTGTTTTTCACCAAGGCTGATGAAACGCCCCTTATCGACTGGCTTTTCATCACCGTTTACCCAAGAGGTATAAAGACGGCGGTGTTTATGATAGTCAGAATTTTAACTCTCATTGTAGGTACGTCTCTCATTCTTACCTATACCACCTCTCCCATAGCCCTTACCGACGGAATAGAAAGACTTCTTTCTCCCTTGAAAAAGATTAAAGTACCCGTCCACGAGTTCGCTATGATGATGACCATAGCCCTGCGCTTTATTCCTACCCTTCTTGAAGAAACCGACAAGATAATAAGCGCACAGAAGGCAAGAGGTGCAGGCTTCGACGAGGGCGGTCTTATGAAGAAGGCTAAGGCGTTTTTGCCCATACTTATACCCCTCTTTATTTCAGCTTTCAGACGTGCCGACGAGCTTGCTGTGGCAATGGAGTGCCGCTGTTACCGAGGAGACGAGGGCAGAACGCGTATGAAGGAATTGAAGATGCAGGGAAGAGACGTTACAGCTCTTATTTTGGCAGTTCTCTTTACTGCGTGTATAATCTTTTTCAATACACTTCCCACAACACTCTCTATATGAGGCAGACAGATGAATTATAAAGTAACGCTTTTATTCGACGGCTCTCACTTTTCGGGATGGCAGTTTCAGAAGAACGCTCCCACGGTGCAGGGGGTACTCACCGAAACGGCAGAACGCTTTTTCGGTGAGAGTGTAAGTGTCACGGGCTGCAGCCGCACCGACAGTAAGGTACACGCTGAAAACTACGTATGTAATATTAAATCCCAGAGGGCTATTTCCCCCGAGGGAATAGTCAGAGGAATGAACACACTCCTTCCTCCCTCTATCGCCATCAAGGACTGCGAAGAGGTGGGAGAGGACTTTCACGCAAGATACGACTGCAAGGGTAAGGAATACCGCTACAAGATACTCAATACCCGAGAGCGCAATCCATTTTTACATTCCCGCGCTTTGCACTTTCCCACACCTCTCGACCCCGTGAAAATGAGAGAGGATGCAAAGGCGTTTCAGGGTACTCACGACTTTACTGCCTTTATGGCGTCAGGCTCAAAGATAACGGACGCTGTCAGAACCATATATAACACCCACGTCACCGAGGAGTCGGGAGTTATTACCTTTTCGGTTTCGGGAAACGGCTTTTTGTATAACATGGTTCGCATTATGGTGGGAACGCTTATTGATAAAAATCTTGGCAGAAATGAAATGTCAATATCGGATATAATAGAAAAAAAGGACCGCAGAAACGCAGGCTTTACCGCTCCACCCGAGGGACTCTACCTGCACCGCGTCTACTACTGAAAGGAGAAAAAATGACAGGCAAGGATAAAGACGTAAACGAATATTCCAAGGCCTCCTCCCGCATTAAGAGGATACGTTATATATTAGCAATTATATTTATAATTTTTGTCATCTTTGCCGTTTTTTCGTACAGAGAGGACCTGACTGTTGAGAATTTCAGATATCTTATGAAATACGTTAACGTCAAGCCCGTAACCTTCGGAAGCGGGGAAAACGCTCAGATTAATTTTGACGCAGATTCATCCACCGTTACAGCCTCATTTAAGGAGGACCTGATAGTAGCTTCAAAAACCGCAGTAAAAATTTACGACCTTTCCTCAAAGGAAATACTTTCAAGCGACGCAGTTCTTATGCGCCCCGCAATTTCAACGGGTGAAAAGTATTTTGCAGTATACGACCTTGGTGCAAAGTACGTTGGAATTTACAATTCCTTTTCAAAGCTGTGGGATACAGAGCTCGATTATCCTGTCTACGACGTAGCCCTTGACAAAAAGGGTAACTTCTGCATCGTTACCGCTTCAAAGGGATATACTTCTGCAGTAAAGGTATATAACGATAATTTTGAGAATATGTTTAATTGGCGCTCTGCCGACAAGTACGCTATTGCCGCAGATATCTGTCATAATGACGGCACCTTTCTTGCGGTAGGTACACTCAGAAGTAATACCTCGGGAGATATGGTGTCAAGCCTTGTACTCCTTTCTACCGATAGCGCATCTCCTTTGGCAACCCTTGATTTTGAGGGGGAGATGATAATAGACGTAGCCTTCAACTCGGAGGGCAGAGCCGTGTTTATTACCGATAAAGCCATACGCTTTGCGGATACCTCGGGAAAGGTACTCAGCGAAACCTACTTTAACTCAGGCTCCGTGAGAAAATTTGAAACAAACGCGGAATATACTCTCCTTTTGACAAATGAAAATCTTGTGGGTAAAAATCATACCTTGATAATATTCGACGCCGACGGAAATACTTATATGGAAAAGACGGTCAGCGCCGAGGTAACCGATACTGCGCTTTCGGAAAGCTTTGTGTTTATTCTGGGAGTTGAGGACATTACGGTTGTGGATATAAAGAATAAGAAAACAAAGACCTATCCGTCGGAGAGAAGCTACCGCTCGGTTGAGCTTTTTGACGAAGAAAACGTATATCTCGTTTATGACGGACTTGCCGTTGCGGCAGGAGTAGAATAAATTTAAGGAGGACGTTATGAATATTTTAATCGACGCTCTTATTGTGGGCATTTTCCTCTTATGCTGTGTAGCAGGCTACAGAAACGGTTTTGTGAAAACCGTGATAGCCTTTTTGAAAAATATCGTGGCTCTTGTGGTTGCAGGTATGTTCTCCTTGAAGGTGGGACAAATACTGTACGATAAGGTTTTTTCGGGAATTTTTGAAAAGATAACCATTGACCGATTCGCCCGTTGGCTGGGAGTGGACACCACAAAAAATCTCGACGTGGGACCCCTTATTGACGCTGAGCACTCTGAGTTTTTCAAGTACGTTGAAAACCTTGGAATAAACACCGATGCTATGATAGAAAAGTATCACGAATTCGGTGAAAACGCTGGGGAGATGATGGCAAAATACATCTCAGAGCCTCTCGGTATGACAGTGTCGAGAGTGGTTGCCTTTATATTACTATTTGTTTTAAGTGTCGTTGCCATAAACGTTTTAGGCTTTATCATCGGTAAAATTGTAAGGCTCCCCGTACTCAACGCCACAAACAAATTTCTCGGACTCATCCTCGGCGTTATACTGGGTGTAATATTTGTGTTTATTTTCGTAGCAGTTCTCGACCAAGTGCTTCCCTATATCAAGGTAGGGGGAGAAAGCCTTGGAACAGGAGATTTCAAAAATGGTACCATAATATACGGATACCTTTCTTCAAACAGTCCCATGGGACTTTTGGAGGATATTTTCTTGAAATAGAGGTGTATAGCTTATGACAGTTTTTAAAAAATCAAATATTCCCAATATTCTGTCGGTTTTCAGAATATGCCTTGTGCCCGTGTTTATATATTTATTTATGATTGCGGAAGAGCATATATCTGCAATTGCGGTTTTTCTGCTTGCCGGTATTACCGACGTTATAGACGGAATACTCGCAAGAAAAAACAATTGGATAACCGACGTTGGCAAGGTGCTTGACCCCTTTGCCGATAAATGTATGCAGATAGCGGCACTTGTGTGTTTGGCTCTCTCAGGGCTTCTTTCCTGGTGGATAGCGGGCGTTCTTATCTTCAAGGAGCTGTTACTCCTTGCAGGCGGTTTTGGACTTTTAAAGACTAAGAGAGTGTACGTACAGTCAAGCTGGTACGGAAAGGCGGGTACAGTTGCCATTTACATAGCCGTGGTATTACTTGTCACAGTCAAGGATATGCCCGACACCGCAAAGGCGGTTATAGGCAGTGTGCTTATCGGCTTTATGCTTTTTGCTTTAGTTATGTATTTTATAAATTATAAAAAGACGGTTTTAACAAAAAAATGTACTAAAAAGGACTCAGTGGAGGTTTAGAAAGGTTTCTTATGTGGCAGATGTGTTCAAGATGCGGGGTTCGTCCCGCAGTGGTATTTATAACGAAAATAGAAGGCAAGGAACAAAGACAAGAGGGACTTTGTCTCAAATGCGCCAAGGAGCTTAATATCAAGCCCGTCACCGACGTTATTTCCAAGATGGGAATAGGGGATGACGAGATAGAGGCAATAGCGGGAGAAATGGCAGACGTAATGCAGTCCATTGACCCCTCCGACCTTTCGGGACTTGTTCCCACCGAGGACGGCGCCGACAATACGGGTGCTCCTGCCTTTGATTTAAGAAGGCTCTTTATGAACGACCCACGCGTACCCGATAAAATGCGTGAGGGTGCAAAAGGGGGCGGTAAGAAAAATAAGAAAGAAGAAAAGGAGAGAAAATTTCTTTCTCAGTTTTGTATAGACTTAACCAAGAAAGCCAGAGAGGGAAAGCTTGACAACATAATCGGACGTGACAAGGAGCTGGAGCGAATGATTCAGATTCTTTGCCGCCGTCAGAAGAATAATCCCTGCCTCATCGGTGAGCCCGGTGTAGGTAAAACGGCTCTTGCCGAGGCACTTGCACAGAGAATTTCCGAGGGAAGAGTTCCCTTTAAGCTTCGCGATAAGGAAATCTTCATAGTTGATATGACCGCTGTTGTCGCGGGCACTCAGTTCAGAGGACAGTTTGAAAACCGAATAAGAGGACTTATAGAAGAGGTTAAGGCTCTCGGAAACATTATTCTCGTCATCGACGAGGTTCATACCATCGTTGGAACGGGAGATACCGAGGGAGGCATGAATGCGGCGAATATCCTGAAGCCCGCGCTGTCCAGAGGTGAAATTCAGCTTATCGGAGCTACTACCCTTGCGGAGTACCGCAAATATATAGAAAAGGACTCGGCTTTAGAGCGCCGTTTCCAGCCCGTAATGGTAAACGAGCCCTCTATAAAGGATACCGTGGACGTAATTCTCGGTATCAAGAAGTATTACGAGAGCTTCCACGGAATTGTTGTTCCCGAGGACATTGTTGAAAAGACGGTTGTACTCTCCGAAAGATATATAACTGACCGTTTCCTTCCCGATAAGGCTATCGACCTCCTTGACGAAGCCTGTGCAAGAGTAGCTCTCGAAAGCCCTGTTATCAACAGAATGAGCGAGCTTCAGTCCGAGATGAAAAAGCTGAAAAATCAGCGTGAGGGTCTTGAGTCCATCACCGACCCCACAGACGAGGTTTACTCCCAGATTGCCGACATCAAGGTGTCTGAAATAAAGGCGCAGAACGAGTTTGACGAGCTCACCTTGAAGCGTGCCGAGATAAAGCTGAGAGAAAAGGACCTTGCAAAGGTCATAGAGGTGTGGACGGGCGTTCCCGCCACAAGTATCGCTGAGAACGACTATAAGAAGCTTGAAAGGCTCCCTGTGAATTTGGGTGAAAGAATTATCGGTCAGGAAAAGGCGATAGACGCGGTCTGCCGTGCCATAAAGCGTTCGAGAGTGGGCATTGCCTACAAGAGACGCCCCGTTTCCTTTATCTTCGCAGGTCCCACGGGTGTAGGTAAGACCGAGCTTGTAAAGGTGCTTGCAAACGAGCTTTTCGATTCTCCCGAAGCCCTTATCCGTCTCGATATGTCTGAATTCATGGAGAAGCACTCGGTTGCCAGAATTATAGGTGCCCCTCCCGGATACGTGGGTTATGACGAGGCGGGTCAGCTTACCGAAAAGATAAGAAGAAAGCCCTACTCGGTAGTGCTCTTTGATGAAATAGAAAAGGCACACCCCGACGTTATGAATATCCTTTTACAGATACTTGACGACGGAATGATAACCGACGCCCACGGAAAGCAGGTCAACTTTGAGAATACTATTCTCATTATGACCACCAACGCAGGCTCGGGCGGGTCGAGTATGATATCGGGCTTTGCCGAAAATAAAAATAAGCAGAACGCTGACAAGACCGAAAAGGCTCTGTCGGAATTTCTCAGACCGGAGTTCTTGAACCGAGTTGACGAAATAATTACCTTCAATGCCCTTGGTATTCCCGAAATAAAGAAGATAGCCGAAATTCAGCTTTCCGACCTTAAAACAGTTCTTGAAAAGAAAGCCATAGACCTTCATTTTGGTGAAGAAGCAGTGACCTTCATTGCTGAAAATTCCTTCAGTGAAAAGTATGGTGCGAGAAACGTGCGAAGATTTATTCAGACGAGGGTTGAGGACGTTATTGCCGAAAGTATGATAACCTCCTACGAGAGCGGTATCGACAGCGTTACACTTCTCTTGAAGGACGGGGAGCTTGCGGTGGAGTGTAAGTAATGAATTTACTTGAAATAAACGCGAATAAGCTCTTTGAAGTCCTTGGAAGCGACCCCGAAAGGGGACTTTCCGCCGAGGACGTGGAGAGAAACCGCCGTGAGTTTTCGGAGGTTTCTCCAAAGAAAGGCATACTCTTCGTTTTAAAGGGACTCTTCGGCGACGTTATGCCCATACTGTTCGTTGTGCTGTCACTCATTACCTTGAAGTTCAACGGCGATACGGGTGCTTGGCTGAGTCTTGGACTGCTGTTTTTGGTGTATACCTCGTTTAAATTCTTTTCACTGAGATATACCGCCAAAATAACCAAGGCTATAAGCGACAAGCAGACACGTGCCAAGGTAATAAGAGACGGAAGGCTTTCGGAGGTAGACATCTCCGAGCTTGTCAAGGGTGATATCATAGTCGTTGGCTTTGGTGACGTAGTACCTTGCGACGCCCTTATAATAAAGCAGTCAACTCTGCGTGTCAGCGAGGTACAGCTGACGGGAAATTCTTCTCCAGTTCTAAAGCTTACCCAAGAGGACGTTATAAGAGGAAAGGGCGTGCCCTACTACGAGTGTATCCTATTTGCAGGAAGCGTAGTTATGTCGGGCAGTGCAAGGGCGGTGGTATGTAACACAGGCCGAGAGGTTTTCGATAAGAAAAACAAGCTCACGACCCGTTCCAAGCACGCAAGACGAACCCGAATATTTGAGATAGCTTCCTTCGTGTCAAAAAACATTTCCCTTATGTGGATAGTCATATCCCTTGTTATGTTCATAACGGGAGTGATGAGAGGGCAGGATGCTTTCGACGTCCTTTATCTCTGTACCTCTTTGGCGCTTTCCTCATTCCCCGACCTTATACTTACCCTTTTCGACTTGACGCTGTCTGTGGGCTCAAAGAGACTTATGAAAAAAGGCTGTGTCATAAGAGATATGACCGCCATTGACAGAATGTGTGACATAAACTGCGTGGTGGTTGACAACAGCCGATACTTCAGAACCTCATCTCCCAAGCCTAACACCGTCTACGTTAACGATACCAAGAAGAAGTTCCGAGGGGCAAATGACAAGGAAGTAAGAGAAATCTTCGAGCTTGCCCTTGCCGCATCCGTCAGCTCAGAGCGCGGAATGTCCTACAACGGTGTCAGCGTAGAAAAGTCACTTTTGGCGGCGGGCGAGGAGATAGGACTTACTCAGAATAAAATTTACGAAAAATATCTACCCCTTGAAAAGATGCCCTACGACTCTGCAATGCAGATGTCGAGAGTGATATATTTCAAGGACAGCGAATTTTATACAGTTGCCCTTGGCTCTCCCTGGGCAGTGCTTAAAACCTGCTCTTACGCCGCCAAGGACGGCGAAAGACAGATTTTGTCCGAAGCAGAGAAAAGAGCGCTGAGAGAGCTTGCTCACTCCATTGCCGACGGCAATGAAGGCGTTGTGGCAGTAGCGGTAAAGAGGATAGAATATAAGGAAGGCACAGGTCAGATAACCTCTGACAGAGGCTTCACCTTTAAAGGCTATATCGGTCTACACACCTCCATCAACGCCGAGTCCGCAAGGGCGGTAAACCTTTGCTCTAAGTCGGGCATCGACGTGGTGCTAATGTCCTCCGAGGCAAAATTCACTTCCCTCGGCTTTGCCAAAAGCCTTGCCATTATGAAGGAGGGAGACCGCGAGATTACCGCAAAGGAATTCCTCTCCCGTGACGATGGACTTTTCAGAACCGATATAAAGAAATATAAGGTTTATATCTCTCTTGAAAGCGAGGATAAAGCAAATATCGTATCATGGCGCAAGGAGGAGGGGGATATAATTGCCGCCGCAGTTTCGGGGGTAGAGGATTTGAGACTTCTCCTCGAAGCAGACGTTTCCTTCTCTTCTGCCGACAATGCGGATAACGCCGTGAAGCAAAACTCCGACGTTATAGTCAATTCAGGCTTTGAGGTAATTCCCGAGTGTATCAAATATGCGCGGTCAATTTACCGCAATACAAGACATATGCTCCAATACCTTGTAAGCTTTCAGTTTATTTTACTTTTTGTGTCTCTTATACCAATGCTCATAAAGGGCACACCGCTCTTTTCGCCCTCAGCGGTGGTTTTCTACTCTGTGCTTGTGTCACTTCCTCTGGCGGCATCCCTGTCGGTGGAAAACCTGAGAGGCAATGAATTAAAGGACACCTTCGGCAAGGAAATAGAGGGACTGAATATTCATAATCTTGTTATCATCCCAGGCATTTCAGCTCTTGTTACCGCAGCCTCGGTTCTGCTTTCCGAAAGGTTTTCATCTGCTATTGCAGGGGGAGCGTCCGGCGCGTCATTTATGACCCTTGTATCAAGCACGGTGTTTCTCTCCTTCGTTATGTCGGC
>JAFUKG010000021.1 GCA_017467865.1 Clostridia bacterium | reverse complement strand
TTTTTTGCACTTTTTCGCATTTACCCCTTGACTTTTCAAATTAGGACTGAGGAATTAGAAATTAAAGATTAATGAAGATTTTGCTTTAGCAAAATCAACAAAACTTTTCACGTAGTGAAACATCATTTGCCGCAAGGCAACATCATTGCGAAGCACATCATTTCGCAGAACATCATTGCGAAGCACATCGTTTGCGACAGCAAAGCTTATTGCAAAATTCGACACCTTGTGATATAATACCTTCGGCTACCATAAACGGCGGCGGTTCAGCCCTCACGTAAGAGGGCGTGTGCCCTCTTATTTCTTCTAAGGGGGTGATGCTATGGATTATTTTATCGCCCTTGCGTTAATACTTATCGCAGCGACAGGATACATTGTAAGCATAAAAAAATAACCGCCCTGCTCCGCTAAAGTAGGCGATTATTTTCGATACTTAAGGGGCTGAACCGTTGCCGGTAGCCTTTTTCTATATTCATTATAACACAGATTTTAAAAAAATCAAGGATTTTTTTGAATTAGGAATGAGGAATTAGAAATTAAAGATTAATGAAGATTTTGCTTTAGCAAAATCAACCATAACTTTTGCCGAAGGCAAAAATATAACTTGCGAAGCAATATAACTGCGAAGCAATATAACTCTTCACCTTCGGGCGAAAAACCTTTCCGTCAATCTTCACTAATATTCAAAAAAATTATTTTGAAATTTTGTGAATTACCTATTGACTTTATTTGAAAAAGGCATTATAATAAATCTAACAATTGAATTATATTCGGAAATTATCCCATAAACGCGGTTTACACTTGTGTACCACCTGTTTTTCTATACATATATGTAGTATATCGGGCGCTTTTTTTCAATATAATTGAGTAAAAATTAATGAAGATTTCCCAAAGGGAAATCAACCATAACTTTTGCCGAAGGCAAAAATATCGCTTGGCGAAGCCAAATATCGTTTCCGAAGGAAATATCGCTTTCGCTTTAGCGAAAATATAACTTTTCACCGTAGGTGAAAAATCATGTAATTGTTCTCCGTGTCCGCCTGTGTCGGTGGTTCAGGAGTAGAATTAAAATATAATCAA
This sequence comes from Clostridia bacterium, assembly GCA_017467865.1. Taxonomy (GTDB): domain Bacteria; phylum Bacillota; class Clostridia; order Oscillospirales; family SIG627; genus RGIG6353. The sequence goes on along the minus strand of JAFUKG010000021.1, from coordinate 16,288 downwards.
AACAAAGAAAGGAAAACTACAATGAAAAAGAGACTTATATCTATCATCTTTGCATTGCTTATGCTTTGTCAACTCTTGAGCTTTTCGATCTTGGCTGAACCTGCGTATGACAGCGATAACGAGACCCCGGGTATCGGATGGGTTAATACCTACGATATTACCTTGACCGAAGGCACAGGCTACACCTTAGCGGCGGTTGAAGGCTTCGACCTTACCGTTAACGAAGGCGCAAGCTTCTCCTTTACTGTGACAATTGCCGACGGTTATGAAAAGGACGAGACGGCTTTCGCTGTTAAGGCAAACGACGTTGCGCTCACCGCAACAGATAACGTTTACACAATTGAAAACGTTACTGCTGATCAGGTAGTTACTGTTGAAGGCGTTAAGGAAGCGGCGACAACTGTGAAAGGTGATTTCAGTGGTGACGGTAAAGTCAACGCAAGAGACGTAGCTATGCTTAGAAGAGCTATTTTGAACGGTACGGTTGACGCTCTTGGCGGAGTAACAGATTTCAGTGGCGATAATAAAACCAACGCAAGAGACGTAGCTATGCTTAGAAGAGCTATTTTGCAAGGCACTGTTGGTGATCTTTAATTTTCAAGTGCATTTTGCGTTCAGTCTATCGTTTAATTGAACATTAACAAATTATACAAAGGAGTTATTTATATCATGAATTCTTTAAGAAAAATTATGACTTTTGTGGTAGTGATTGCTATGATGGCAGTGTTGTCTGTTGCTGTCTCTGCAGCTACCCTTACCATAGGCACAGTAGAAGCTGAGGCGGGTGATAGTGTAGTAGTTCCTGTTACCTATACAGATAACCCCGGAACTAATGGTATGCAGCTTATTTTTAGTTGGGCTGAAGGACCTACTCTTACTGCTATTACACGTGGTCAGTCAGGGTTATCTAGTTTGGATTTCAATTCAAGCCTTGTTACTAATTTAGCTATGTGGGAAACTGAGCAGTACGTCAATGATACAACTAACGGTGAAGTGGCTACGCTTACATTTACAGCCCCTGAAACAGCAGGCGAATACGAAGTATCTGCAACTCTTGATGACTGCTGGGATATGGATTGGGAAGACATCGACGTAACAATAGTTCCTGGTAAGATTGTTGTTAAAGAAGCAGCTCCCGCAGCTACTCTTACTGCTACAGGTCAGAACCTTATTATCGACGGCGGTGTAAACGCTAAGGTTTACTTCGACTACACAGGTACAGGCGAAGTTACTATCAACGGCAAAGATGCTCTCAAGGATGATAACGGTTACTATGCAGTAATTGCAGTATCTCCTAAGGATTATGCAACTAAGCTTACTTTCACTGCAACAGACGGTACCCTTACAGCTTCTCACAATGTATCCGTTCAGGATATCATAGGACTGTATATCGACAACGCAGATTATGCAGCAGAGCAAGCACTTGTAACTGCTCTTGATACCTACTGTTCATATGCAGCAACTTACTTTGCTGACGGAACAGTTCCTACAGTTGATGCAACAGTTGTTGCTGCAACTCCTTCAATCACAGGTACACAGACCGGTGTAACTTTCAACTCTACTTCACTTGTTCTCAGAGACAAGGTAGCTCTTCGTCACTACTTCAACGTGGCGGCAGCTGATGCAGCGACTTATGGTCTTACTGTGCTTGATGATACACACGCATACGTTGAATATGCTAACATTGCAGCAGCAGACCTTGCAAACGTTATCAAAACTGAAATTGGTGGAATTACAATCAACTTTGCACCTCTTGCATACGCTAACCTTGGTATCGATGCAAATACCGCAAACCTTGTTAAGGCACTTTACAACTTACACAAAGAAGCTGTAGCATACGCAGCAAACTAAGGAGGACTCAGACTAATGGCAAAAGAAATTTACCAGTCCCCTGAAATTGAAGCAGTGCTTTTCGACAGCGAGGACATTGTAACAGTAAGCTTTACAGACGGCGATTCTGACGCACTTCCCCCCGTAATTTGGGGATAATAAAAAAGCCTCCCGAAAGGGAGGCTTTTTTAATGCAGAATGCAGAATGCAGAATGTAGAATTTCGGAAGCTTTTGCCGAAAGCAAAAGCTTCATAATATCGTATGGGGCGGAGGTTTCCGACTAACCGCTGGTGAAAGTTATATAGTTATTTGCTTCGCGGTTATATTTGGCTTCGCCAAGCGATATTTTTGCCTTCAGCAAAAGATTTGGTTGATTTTGCCTTGCAAAATCTTCCTTGATTACGACTCACTGCGGGTTCACACACTGTTCACCCTTCGCTCCCTGTATGGCTTGGATTTTCTCAGGCTCCGCTAATTCGCTTTGCCACGAAAATCCCCCGCACATCCTAATTCCTCATTTCTAATTTCTAATTCAAAAAAGCTCTTGCTTTTTTGAAAATCTGTGTTATAATGAATATAGAAAAAGGCTACCGGCAACGGTTCAGCCCTGAAATGATTTAGTTACAAAGAAGTAACCGCATCAGTTTGCAGACTTGGGCGGTTACTTTTTTGCATTTATAAGCTCAATGAGCAATTTTACTATTATTCCAAGCAAGGCAAGGAAAAGCGCAAAAATCTCATATGCTGTCATATGCATTCCCCCTGAAGATAAATTTCCGAAAACGGATTTCTATGTCAACAGAGGGCTTTTCATCTCCCTCTGAACAAGAGGGCTGAACCGCCGCCGTTTATGGTAGCCGAAGGTATTATATCACAAGATGTCGAATTTTGCAATACGTTTTACTGATGCAAACGATGTGCTTCGCAATGATGTTGCCTTGCGGCAAATGATGTTTCACTACGTGAAAATTATTGTTGATTTTCTAAAGCAAAATCTTCATTAATTACGACTCACTGCGGTGTCGCACACTGCTCCACCTTCGCTCCCTGTATGGCTTGGATTTTCTCAGGCTCCGCTAATTCGCTTTGCCACGAAAATCCCCCGCACATCCTAATTCCTAATTCAAAAAACTTGATTTTTTGAAAAGTGTATCAAGATGGCAAGCATTCGCTCATAAAAGTGTGAAAAAATTGAAATATTGGCTCATAAAAATGTAAAAAAGTCGAAATATTCGCTCATGAAAATGTAAATATCGCTTGCATATTCCCTCGTGTTTGTGTATAATATAAGTAAAGAATACATTTGGAGGAATACTTTTATGTATTTGAAGAGAAAGATTGACACGTATCTTAGCGAGTGGAAGCATAGCGAAAGTAAAAAGCCTCTTATCGTAAAGGGACCGAGACAAATTGGAAAGACAGAGTCGATTAAAAAGTTCGCAAAAGAAAATTATACAAGTGTAATAGAAATCAATTTCGTTACCTCTGAAAAATATAAGCATATTACAGCGGAAGGCTACAGTGCAGATGCGATAATAAAGAACATCTCTTTAATTGACCCTTCATATAAATTTATTCCCGGAGAAACACTTATATTTTTTGATGAAATACAAGAGTATCCCGAAATAGCAACTTCTCTTAAATTTTTCAGCATAGACGGGCGCTTTGACGTAATTTGCTCAGGGTCACTGCTGGGTATCAATTATAAGAGAATAGAGAGCAACAGCGTAGGGTATAAAATTGACTATAATATGTACTCACTTGATTTTGAGGAGTTTCTTTGGGCAAAGGGCTACACTTCTGACGTGGTAGAGGATATCTTTACACACATGAAGGAGTTAAAGCCGTTTACCGACCTTGAGCACAGCATATTTTCCTCTCACTTTTTAGATTTCTGCATACTTGGGGGTATGCCGGCAGTAGTGCGTGAATTTATAAAAAATAAAACCTTTGAAGGTACTCTTGATATTCAACGTCAATTGCTTGCTGATTATAAGGAAGATATTCGTAAATACGCCGACGGGGTAGACCAGACCAGAATAGTTAACGTTTTTAACAGCGTTCCCGTACAGCTTGCAAAGGAAAACAAAAAATTTCAGCTGTCAAAGGTAGAAAAAGGCGCGAGATTTAAGGATTATCGGGGGTATATTGAGTGGCTGGAGGATGCAGGCATGATACACCTATGCTTCTGTCTGAATAACGCCGAGCTTCCATTGAAGGGCAACTGCGACACGGACAAGTTCAAAATATATTTTTGCGACACCGGGCTGTTTGTTGCCTTACTTGATGATGAAGCGCAGGAGGATTTAAGAGCAAATAAAAATCTGGCGGTATACAAGGGTGCTTTGTACGAAAGTATCGTGGGAGAAGGACTTGTAAAAGCCGGATATCAGCTTTATTATTACAGGAGAGAGGATTCTACTCTTGAGGAAGACTTTTTTGTACGCACAGCCCACAGTCTCGTTCCCATAGAGGTGAAAGCGAAAAATAATAAGGCAAAGTCCTTATCTGAGCTTATTAAAAGCGAAAAATATTCCGATATATCTTATGGTATAAAGCTTTGTGCAGGAAATATTGGTCTTGAAAATAATATTTATACCTTCCCATATTATTGCACGTTTCTATTGAAAAGATATCTTAAAGAAAAGAATTGATAGTTTAAAATTACAACAAAAAAAGACGGCTCAGCCGTCTTTATTCTTTTATGATTACTATTGCTGCTCCTCCGTCAAGGTCGCTTTTGTTAAGCTGTAATTGATTTCCGTTTATTTCTATGACTTCAAGGTCGTCGGTATTTGAAATAAGTAAGTCGAGGTTTTCGTTGATTATTTTTTTAACCGCGTCACCGTCGTCGGCATTTACCACGATATAATCTTCTCCTTGTTCGATTATTTCAAAATCCGAGAGGAGGGGGAGGAAAACGCTTATATTTTCCATTATGATTTTGGCGATACTATTTTCTTTCGTGCTTTCGCCTTTGGCGGTGTCAGGGGCGCGGACGGCTTCGGTTGTCACTTCTGCCTCGGGTAACCCGTCGGGCTCGGGGGCAGGGGCTTCTTCTGCTTCAAGGCTGTCCTCTGTTTCGAGAGGCAAGCCTGCAGCGTAGTCAACGTAAAAACGGTTTTCTTCCGTCTCTTCTGTTACAGAGTCTTTACTCGCGGTTGTGCCGTCGAAAAGGCTTTCTGAAAAAGCGTACTCGTAGTCGTAGGCGCATTCGGGGTCGGATTTAAGAGAAGCGCTGTTCTTCACGTCGGCGACAAAGTGTGAGCCGTCGGCATCGGATACCGATGCTCCCATTTCTGATACATACGTATCAGAATGATTCTTTCTTACCTCGGAAACACCCGTATAAAGGGCAAGAACCAATATAAACACAAGAGATGCCGCAAGTCCAATATGACGGACAAGGAAAGGAGTTTTTTTATAAGGACTTTTTTCGTTTCTTATCTGTGCTATTACGCTGTCGGCAAGGGATTTTTCACTTTTTTCCACAAGGGTGTGAAAACGCTTTTTCATAAGAAGTGCTTCGTCATATTCTTTTTTACAGTCTTCGCACTCTGACAGATGGGAGTGTACTTCTTCTATTTCTTCCGTGCTCAGCTCATCGTGTACGAGAGCGTCAAGCTTTAAAGAACATTCACGGCAGTCCATATTTCTCTCCTTTCTTAAGTTCTATTTATTTGACAGAAAAATTTTCTTTTTGTTCCAATATTTTTTCACGAAGCTTTTCACGGGCACGGCTTAGTCTGCTCTTAACTGTGCCAAGCTCGGTGTCAAGAGCCTCACTTATCTCCTCGTAAGACATTTCGTTCAGCTCACGCAGTATTATAATCTCGCGCATACTGTCGTCGAGGGAGTCAATGGCTCTTTTCAGCTCTTCGCGGCTTTCCTTTTCTATAAAGGCAGTTTCGGGAGTATTTAAGTCGGGGGTATCGAGTATCTCTCCCTCTTCAAGAGTTGAGGATAGCTCAGCACCTCTTTTTTTCTTCAGAGCAAGGGCATCCTTGGCGGTGTTTACGGTAATTCTGTAAAGCCAGGTGGAAAAGGCGGAACTGCCCTTGAAGTCCTTAATTCCCCGCCACGCTTTAAGGAATGCATCCTGCGCCACGTCGAAGGCATCGTCGGGATTCAGCATAAAACCGTAGGCAGTATTATACACAAAGCTCTCGTAAAATCTCACAAGCTCGCCAAAGGCTTCGCCGTCGCCGCATCTCGCTTTTTCGAGATATACTTTTTCTTTATCCATACTCTGCATTCCCGACACCTCCTTTTGAAATAACTATTGCGAAAAAACGCATTTTATGTTATCATATTCTGTGAATATCATTGTATCACAAAACGTCCACATATTCAAGTATTAAGGATAGATTATGACAGAAAAAAGACCGCTTCTGTTTTTTGCTCCTATGGCAGGGGTGGGAGACAGTGCATTCAGAACGATATGCTGCCGACATGGTGCCGACGGTGTTACAAGTGAAATGATTTCTGCGAAAGCCGTAGTATATGGAGACAAAAAGACGATGACTCTTGCAAAGAGGAGCGAGGAGGAGACTCCTTTTCTTTTGCAGATATTCGGCTCGGAGCCCCATATTATGGGGGAGGGTGCGAAAATTCTCGTGGATGCAACACGCCCTGACGGCGTAGATATAAACATGGGCTGTCCCGTCAACAAGATAGTGAAAAACCGTGAGGGCTCGGCACTTATGAAAAAGCCCGAGCTTGTCTATGAAATAGTATCGAGAGTAAAGGAAGCCCTTGACCCCTTGCCCGTCAGCGTGAAAATAAGAGCAGGCTTTGACAGTGAGCACCTTAACGCCGTTGAAGTGGCTTTGATGGCAGAGAAGGCGGGGGCAAGTCAGATAACCGTTCACGGAAGAACGAGAGAGCAGTTTTACTCACCCGGAGTAAACCTTGATATAATACGCGAAGTAAAGAGGGCAGTATCATGTCCCGTTGTAGGTAACGGGGATATAAATTCGGTAGAGAGCGCAAAAGAAATGCTTTCTTACACGGGCTGTGACCACCTGATGATAGGGCGGGGAGCTCTGGGCAGACCTTGGATATTTTCAGAAATAAAGGCAGGACTTTTCGGAGAAGAGGCACCCGAAATTCCTACGGGGCAAGCCCTGTATGAAAAAATTATGACCCACCTTGACCTTGTCCTTTCAAACAAGGGGGAAAGGCAGGGAATAATGGAAGCAAGAGCACAGATAGCCTTTTATATAAAGAGCATCAAGGGGGCAGCCGACATAAGACGGAGAATAAACTCGGCAACCACCCGAGAAGAAGTAAGTAATATACTAAAGGAAACGCTATGATATATTTAGATAACAGTGCCACAACTCCCCTGTCGGAGTCGGCAAAAGAGAAAATAAAAGAGATGCTTGACGTTTTCGGCAATCCCTCATCTCTTCATAGCGAGGGACTCAGAGCCGAAAAAGAGGTAACTCTTGCCCGTGAGCGTATAGCGAAGAGCCTTTCGGCAAGACCCGACGAGGTGTTTTTTACGTCGGGGGGAACCGAGAGCGACAATATTGCAATACTCGGCGGTGCTAAGAAAAACGCCAAGTCAGGTAAAAAAATAATCACTACCGATTCCGAGCATCCTGCAGTTTCCCGCGCAGTAGACTCTCTTGAAAAAGAGGGCTTTGAGGTTGTGCGCCTTTCAACAAGCGGAGGTAAGATTGACCTTGACGAGGTGGAGAAAAACGCCGAGGGTGTAGCTCTTGTTACGGTTATGAGAACTAACAACGAGACGGGAGCCATATATGACGTAAAGGGTATTTCGGATATAGTGAAGAGGTACTCTCCCCGTGCCATAGTGCATTCCGACTGCGTTCAGGCGTACATGAAGGAGAAACTCTCACTTTCTTCTCTCGGTGCCGACTTGATATCGGTGTCTGCTCATAAGGTGCACGCGCCTAAGGGTGTGGGTGCTCTCATTGTAAAAAAAGGACTTGTCATACCTCCCCATACCTATGGCGGAGGTCAGGAAAAAGGACTGAGAAGCGGAACTGAAAATACTATCGGCATTGCCTCCTTTGGGGCATCGGTAAACGAGCTGATGGCGGAGAGCGAGAGGCTATGTAAAATGGCGGAGCTTTACGCCTATATGAAGGAGAAGCTTTCCCTTTATAAAGAGAATATCCCCGAGAAGGCGTGCCCGTCAATTCTTAATATATCCCTTGAAGGCTACCGAAGTGAAATAGTGCTTCACAGCTTGTCAAGAGAGAATATCTTCGTGTCAAGCGGGTCTGCCTGCTCTTCTCATTCGGGAAAAAGCGGAGTACTCACTGCCTTTGGGCTCACCGACAGAGAAGCCGACGGTGCTATCAGAATAAGCACGTCTCACTATAATACAAAGGAAGAAATAGACACACTTGCAGAAGCTTTGGAGAACGTGACGAAAAGTATAAAGAGGAAATAAAAGTAATGCAGAATGCAGAGTGCAGAATGCAAAATTAATGTTGATTTGCTACGCAAATCCTCAATTAATTGTAAGGAAATTAGCATGAGTCAAAATATAATTGAAAACAAAAGCTTTGAATTTGCAATAAGAATAGTAAATTTATATAAATTCTTAGTGAAGGAAAAAGAGGAAAGAATTCTTTCGCGACAGTTACTTAAAAGTGGTACAAGTATAGGTGCAAACGTGTCTGAAGCACAAAGAGGACAGACTATGCCCGATTTTGTATCAAAAATGAGCATAGCATTGAAGGAAGCAAACGAAACATTTTATTGGATAAAGCTGCTATATCATACAGATTATATTACCAAAGAACAGTTTGACAGTATAAGTAAAGATATAGACGAGATTATCAGTATATTAACGGCTATTTGTAAAACATCCAGAGAAAAGATTGATTAATATAAAATAATTGAAAATTTCACGTTTGTGAAATTAACCGCAATTTTGCATTCAGCATTCAGCATTCAGCATTTTCTGACTATTGATGCAGAATGCATTAATAGGAGGAAGATATGGTAAGAACAATACTTATGAAATACGGAGAGCTTATCCTGAAGGGCGCGAACAAGCGTTCATTTGAAGCGCTCCTTTGTAACAGAATAAAGGCAAGAATGAGAAGATTGCTTGGAGAGGACGGCTTTGAATTTGAGTGTATGCAGTCCACTCTCTACGTTACCCCCAAGGATGACAGTATGGTGGAGGAAGCTTACGACGATTTAAAGAAAATTTTCGGTATAGTTTCTCTTTGCATTTCTTACAGAGCCGAAAAGAATATCGACGATATTGTGAAGGTGGCAACCAAGCACATTCCAAACCATATAAAGAGCCATCGCTCCTTCAAGGTTGATGCAAGAAGAAGCGACAAGACCTTTCCTCTTACTTCTCCCGAAATTATGTCGATTGTGGGGGGCGAGCTTTCCGAGGTCTGCCCCGACGTTAAGGTTGACGTAAGACAGCCCGACATCGTGGTAAGAGTGGAGATAAGAGAAAAGTACGCCTATATCCATGCAGGTGCCGAGCACGGCGCAGGGGGAATGCCATATCTTTCCAACGGACGGGGTCTCCTTCTTCTGTCGGGAGGTATCGACTCACCTGTTGCAGGCTATATGATGGCAAAGCGAGGTGTGGAGATTGATGCCATACACTTTGAGAGCTTCCCTTACACCTCCGAGCGTGCCAAGGAAAAGGTTATCGCACTTGCTAAGTGTTTGACCAAGTACACAGATAAGGTGAGAATTCACTTTATAAGTCTTACCGAAATTCAAGAGGCTATAAGAGATAACTGCGAAGAGGACTACTTCACCCTGATACTCCGCCGTTTCATGATGCCTATTGCCGAGCGCGTGGCAAGGCGTTACGGTGCCGAGGCACTTATTACGGGCGAGAGCATCGGTCAGGTGGCGAGCCAGACCATGTCAGCCCTTGCCGTTACCGACTGCACAGTCAACATCCCCGTTTTTCGCCCTTGTATCGGTATGGATAAGGAGGAAATAGTAGAGGTAGCAAGAAAAATTGATACCTTTGAAACATCCATTCTTCCTTATGAGGATTGTTGCACGGTATTTACTCCCCGTCACCCCAGAACCAAGCCTATACTCGAAAAGGTAGAAAAGGCGGAAAGAGGGCTTGACAGAGAGGCTCTTATTGAAAGAGCTTTGGCTACTGAAACAGAGCTTATCGTTGAACGCTGAGGGCGTTCAACGAATGCAGAATGCAGAGTGCAAAATGCAGAATTAAGGACAATTTCGGCGTTGCCGAAATTTACAACAAGTTAATATTAAATTGAAAATTTCTCGTTAGTGAAATTAACCGCAATTCATCATTCATCATTCTGCATTCATCATTTCCTTAATTAATGCAGAATGCAGAATTAAGGAGTAGTATGAGTATTTTAGATATATTTGCAAAGCTTGAAAGTCAGAGAGCCGAAAAGGAGCTTTCTTCAAAAATTGAGTATATAGTAGTGGGGCTTGGTAACCCAGGGTCAAAGTACGAGAACACCCGACACAATGCAGGTTATCTCACGCTTGATACCGTGGCGGAGAAATGCTCGGCAAGAATTGACCGCTCAAAGTTTCACTCTCTTGTTGGAGAGGGGACTTTAGGCGGGAAGAGAGTACTTTTCATGAAGCCTGAAACCTTTATGAACAATTCGGGGGAGGCAGTGGGCGAGGCATCACGATTTTATAAGATAGCCCCCGAGAACGTTATCGTTATTTCCGACGATATTTCTCTTCCCGTGGGCAAAATAAGAATAAGACGCAAGGGCTCTCACGGAGGGCACAACGGACTAAAGTCCATCGAAGCTCACCTTGGCTCAAATACTTACCCGAGAATTAAGATAGGCGTTGGAGAAAAGCCCCACCCAGACTATGATTTAGCGGATTGGGTGCTTGGCAAGTTTCCAAAAGAAGACGCCGAAAACCTTAAAAACGCCCGCGAAAATGCCGCAGCAGCTCTTACTCTTCTGATAGAGGGTAAAACCGAAGAGGCTATGGCGAGGTTTAATTAAGGAGTAATTATGAACATCACAGAGGTTATGGAAAAAGCGGGATTTGCTTCCGAGGAAATCGAGAAAACTCTTGCCCTTGACTCTCTTTATCCAGAAATGAGAGACTTGGCAAAAGGTTATATGGACAGAAATATGGAAGCAGAGCCTCAGGAAATAGATGGCTATTTTGAGACGGTTTTAAAAGATGGAGTTACTGTCAGACAGCTTGATTTCCTTTTCCTTTGTCATGCCTATTCTTTTCTTTATGACAAGTATCAAGAAAAGGGATATTCCGACGAAATGTTCACCGACGTACTCAGCGACCTTTTATCAAAGACCCGCAAGTGTGAGAAGATATATGGAGAAATCGGAAGCTTTGTTTTTGGCTGGCATTGGGAATTTTTAAGGCTGGAGCGTTTTCAGCTTGGCAGAATTCAGTACGGCTTTCTTTCTACTTACCGCTTTGATACCCCTTACGAAAAGGGAGGAGTTAAGGTTTGTAAGGGCGACCTTGTGCTGGACTGTCACATTCCTGCAACGGGTCCCTTGACAGAAGAATTATGCTTTGACTCTTACAGAAAGGCGCATAAGTTTTTTGCCCATCTTTTCCCCGACGGAATTACAAGATTTACTTGCTCGACTTATCTTTTTTACCCTCCCCATCTTCATTTTTACGGGAAGAACACAAGGCGCTTTGCCTCTGATTTCGACATTGTGAACGTAACCGAAAAAGATAAGTTCGATGATGCGTGGCGTATTTTCTATACCTTCGATACGTCTGACCCCGATAAGCTTCCCGAGGAAACAACGTTACAGAAAAACTTTAAAGAGTGCCTTAGAACCGGCTCTAAGTATGGCTCGGGGTATGGGATTTTCCTTTTTGACGGCGAGAAAATAATTAAGGAGTAATTATGGTTTTTTCAAGTCTTTTGTTTTTGTTTCGGTTTTTGCCCATAGTAATACTCGGGTACTTTATATTACCCCGAAAATTCCGAAACCTATTTTTGCTTTTGTTTTCCCTTTTCTTCTATGCCTGGGGTGAGCCTACCTACATCGCCCTTATGCTTTTCTCTATTGTCATTAACTTCCTTGGCGGAATTTTTGTAGATAAGTATAAGACGACAGGCAGTATGAAAGGAGCAAAGACGGCTCTTATTGTCTCTATGGTGATTGACATAGGGCTTCTTGGCGTCTTTAAATACACGGGCTTTTTCCTTGAAAACGTCAACGCTATAATGAAAACCGACCTTGTGCTGAGCATCGTTCTTCCTATCGGTATTTCCTTCTACACCTTCCAGATGATGTCCTACGTTATTGACGTTTACAGAGGAGACACCGAGGTGCAGAAAAATATCATCAATTTCGGTTGCTACGTTTCCCTTTTTCCTCAGCTTATTGCAGGCCCTATCGTTCAGTATAAGACCGTTGCAGAACAGCTTGAAACAAGAGCGGAGACAGCAGATGCCTTCGGTGAGGGTGTCAAGCGCTTTATGGCAGGACTTTCCAAAAAGGTGCTCATCGCCAACAATCTCGGCGTTCTTTGGGATACCGTTTCGGCGTCAGACCTGACTTCCGTTCCCGCACTTACCGCTTGGCTTGGAATTCTCGCTTTTACCTTCCAGATTTACTTTGATTTTTCGGGATATTCCGATATGGCAATAGGTCTTGGAAAGATGTTTGCTTTCGAGTTCCTTGAAAACTTCGATTACCCCTATATTTCAAAGAGCATTACAGAGTTTTGGAGAAGATGGCACATTTCCCTTGGCACTTGGTTCAGAGATTATCTCTATATACCTCTCGGCGGTAACAGACACGGTCTTTTGAAGCAGATAAGAAATATCGCTGTCGTTTGGCTTATGACGGGTATTTGGCACGGCGCAAGCTGGAACTTCGCTTTGTGGGGACTTTACTTCGGTGTTATTCTCATACTGGAAAAGCTGTTCTTATTAAAGCTGTTAAAGAAGCTTCCCTCGTTTATATCACACGTTTACTCTATCTTCCTTTTTGTGTACGGGTGGGTCATATTCGCTCTTGAGGATACCTCGGACATTCTCGTTTACACAAAGGCGCTTTTCGGAAGTGCAGGATTTTTAAACAGAGAAAGTATGTATTTACTTCTCAACTTCGGACTTCTTCTCATTATTGCAGGAATATTTTCGACTCCCCTCCCGAAGAAGCTTTTTGCGGCTCTTGAAGGTAAGCTTCCAAGGCTCGCTTTCGTTCTCACGGTTTTGGGTGTGGTGTCTGCCTTTGTTCTCAGCGTGGTTTATATTACCGCATCCAGCTACAATCCCTTTTTGTATTTCAGATTTTAAGGAGGACGGAAAATGAAAAATAAAATTTTAACTTCTCTTTTTCTGCTCCTCGTTTTCGGATTTACGCTTCTGGACCTTTTGACTCCCGACAGAGCTTTTTCCGAGTGGGAAAACCGAGAGCTTAAGGGTGCTCCCGAAATTTCCGTAGGGCGTATTTTTTCGGGTGAGTTCGGGTCGGATTATGAAAGCTATATGACCGACCAATTTGCTCTCCGCGACAGCCTTGTTAAAATCAAGTATCTCGCCGACAGAGCTCTTCTCAAAACCGACGCAGGCGGAGTTTATATCTCGGATAACACCCTTTTTGTCAAGCAGAATGAAATAAATCGAGAATACCTTGAAAAGAATATATCGGCAATGGAGACCTTTTCTTTAAAATACCCCTCACGATTTATCCTTGTGCCCTCGGCAACCTATATCTGCCGTGACGCGCTCCCCCCTTATGCTGAGGTTATGGACGAAAAAGAGCTTTTTGAAAGCTTTAATTTTGAAAGTCTTGAATTTATTAATATCATTGATGAGATTAAGGCAGACTCATATTTCAGAACCGACCACCATTGGACCGCCGACGGAGCGCTTATAGGATATAACGCTTACAGAAGAACCCTTGGAAAGGAAGCGCTCGCAAAGGATGCTTTTGACGTGAGCGAAGTGTCACAGGACTTCCTTGGTACAAGCGTTTCTAAGTCGGGTGCGGTGGGAATAGAACCCGACGTTCTTGAAAAATGGGAAAGAGGAAAGGTTAAGTCCGTTGAGGTCTATGACGGATTAAAGACGAGTGAATACAGCTCGGTTTACTTTGACGAATACCTTGACAAAAAGGATAAATATTCCTATTATCTCGGTCAAAATCAGCCTCTTGTGAGAATAAAGACTGACAGCGAGGGTGGGAAAATCCTCATATTTAAGGATTCCTACGCCCATATCTTTTCTCAGCTTCTTATAGAGGATTATTCCGAAATAGTACTCGTGGACTTAAGGTACGTGAGAGAAAGGGTAGCGTTGCTTCTGGAAAAGACTTTTGACGTGAGCCTTGAGGACTTTGACGAAATACTTTTCCTTTATAGTACCGATACCTTCACAACCGAAAATAATATGCTTTGGATACGGTAAAAAGCCGAAGGCTTTTACAATGCAGAATGTAGAGTGTAGAATGTAGAATAAAGGTTGATTTTGCGATGCAAAATCTCCGCTTTCATAAATAATTTTTTGAAGTATATCAATGAAGCTGCTGAAAAATAAAAGACAAGGATAAAAAGCTATTGATTTTTTTAAAGTTTGGTGGTATACTAATCTTGCCCGCAACTGGCGTAACACAGATAACTGTGAGGGAACGGGCAAGATTTAAGCCGAACGCCTGGGCAGTCTCTCTATGAGACCGCCCGTTTTTTATACAGTTTAAGAAAGGAGCTAAAAAATGAACGCTTGGAGAAATTTTAACGAAGGAGTCTGGACAAAAGAGATAAACGTTCGCGACTTCATAATGAATAATATAACACCATATGAGGGTGACAAGTCCTTTTTAAAGGGCCCTACTCAGAGAACACGCGACCTTTACGCCAAGGTAGAGGAGCTTTTCCGTGAGGAGAATAGAAAGGGAGGAGTGCTTGACGTTGATACCGAGCACGTTTCTTCAATACTTGCTTTTGCTCCCGGATACGTTGACAAGGACAATGAAATTATCGTGGGATTGCAGACCGACGCTCCCTTAAAGCGTGCGGTTAACCCCTTCGCAGGATTCAGAAATGCCGAGCAGGCTTGTGAAGCCTACGGATATAAGATGAGCGACGAGATAAAAAAGTCCTACGTCTACCGTACCACTCACAATGACGGCGTGTTCAGAGCTTACACCGATACTATGAAAAAGGCACGTCACGCAGGTATACTCACAGGACTTCCCGATGCTTACGGCAGAGGACGTCTCATAGGTGACTACCGCCGTCTTGCTTTGTATGGCATGAACCGTCTTATCGAAGAAAAGCTTGCCGACAAAAACAGACTCGGTCAGCGTGATATGTCCGACGAAACTATCCGTACTATCGAGGATATTTCCCGTCAGCTTCAATTTATGAAAGCCCTTGTGCAGATGGCGAAGGAATACGGATGTGATATTACCCGTCCTGCTGAAAATGCCGTTGAAGCGGTACAGTGGCTTTACTTTGCATATCTCGGCGGTCAGAAGGAGCAGAACGGCGCCGCTAACTCTATCGGCAGAATTTCGGGCTTTATTGATATTTATATTCAGCGTGATATGGAAGAGGGTGTCCTTGATGAGGAGGGTGCACAGGAGATTATTGACGACCTTGTAATAAAGCTTCGTCTTATCCGTCACTTGAGAACTCCCGAATATAACGACCTTTTTGCAGGTGACCCCGTATGGGTAACAGCCAGCGAGGGCGGTATGGCACAGGATGGAAGAACGCTGGTAACAAAGACCGCTTTCAGAATACTCAATACTCTTTACAACCTTGGTCCATCTGCCGAGCCTAACATTACCGTTCTTTGGAGCGAAAGACTTCCTCAGGGCTTTAAGGATTTTTGCGCAGGTGTGTCCATTGACACCGACTCCATTCAGTATGAAAATGACGACTTGATGTCAAAGGATTACGGAGACGATTATGCTATTGCTTGCTGTGTTTCTGCAATGAAGACGGGTAAGCAGATGCAGTTCTTCGGTGCAAGATGTAATATGGCGAAGCTTCTTCTTCTTACCCTTAACGGTGGTAAAGAGGAAAAAGAGGGTATGCAGTTAGCACCCGAGGGAAAGGTTTTTGACGGGAAGCTTGATTATGACGAGGTCATTTCTGCTTTCGAGAGCTATTCCGATTGGATGGCACGCCTTTACGTCAACACAATGAACATTATCCACTTTATGCATGATAAATACGCCTATGAAAGACTTATTATGGGCTTCCACGATACCGAGCCTGAACGTCTTATGGCGTTTGGTATCAGCGGTCTGAGCGTTTTGGCTGACAGCCTAAGCGCAATCAAATTTGCAAAGGTTACACCTATTAAGGATGAGCGCGGAATTATCGTTGACTTTAAAACTGAGGGCGATTTCCCGAAATACGGAAACGACGACGACCGTGTTGACGAAATTGCAAAATGGATTACAGAGTACTTCTATGAAGAGCTTTGCAAAACAAAGACATACCGCGGTGCAAAGCATACACTTTCTA
>JAFUKG010000020.1 GCA_017467865.1 Clostridia bacterium | reverse complement strand
CTCGTCAGGCTCTTCTGTGGGCTCTATTCCATCGGGTTCTTCGGGTGTTTCTTCTATAGGAGCTTTAACTTCCTCGGTGTGCTTTACCTCGGGCGTGTCGGGCATTTTAGGCTCTTCTTTGCATCCTGCAAAGCACAATGTCAAAGCCAAAACTAATATCAAAAGTCTTTTCATAGATTAAAACTTCTTTCTTTATTTTTAGTGCATGGTTATATTAAGTTAAGGTAAGTAGTTTTTATGTATATAGATACACAATATGTTTTAAGCGTTGTTCTTATATATTTTACAAATCTCAACAATATATGAGATTATAAATAATACACAAATGGAAAATACAACTGCAGTAATACAATAACGTGTGTAAAATTTCCCATCAGTGATATAAAGAAATATGAGAAAACACATTATAGGGAAAACTAAATATATCATCATACTGCATAGGTAAGATATAAAATCAACCTTGTATTTCTTATGATTATATTGTTCCCAAAACAAAGCTTGTCTTGGCTGAGATTCGGTGCCCCCGCAATGTATTAATTGATTAACCTGAACTTCAATGGAATACACATAACATCCCATTGTAATTTGCCTGTATGCTAAATCAATCCATATTACTCCTAACAATATAGTTAAGCATGGGATTAATATTCCAAAAATATTAGAAGCCCATAATATCGAATTTGAAATATATTCTGTTGTTAAAACTGTTAAGCCCAAGCTAACCAAAGCGGCAAATTGTGCAATAGAAGAGAATAAAACAGTATTTTGCCGTGCAATAACTTCGCGCAGTTCGGCTCTGATTTCTTGATATTCTTTAAGTGAAATATCGAGAAACGCTTTTTCGTTATCAGTTAAAGGCTTTTTCTTTATTGTGTCGTTTATAGTGACACTGGGTATAAAATCTGATATTTTTTCAACTTCCACAATAAATTTCATAACGTCCTCCATACAACACATTATCTAAACAACAAATAGCCTTTCTCCATCTTCAGTATAACATAAAACGCAAGCTTTGGCAACGATAAAAGCATAGATTAAATCTATGCTTTTATTTTACCCTATATTCAAATTTATCAAACTTTGTGATACCCATACTTCTTAAAAGCTTTTCGCTTTTTTCACGGTCCTTTTCGGTGTTATAGCCTTTTATGAGAGGGAGGCGGACTGTGACGGCGTCTCTTCCTTTATGCGTTAAGAGAAGCTTCAGGTTATCGAAGACTCTTTTATTGCTCAGCCCTGTATAAGCATTATAGATTTCGGGATTTGTGTCCTTGATATCAACGAAAAATTCGTCGATGGAGCCGAGGGCTTCCGTGAGCTTTTCTTCGGGGACGTTGAGGCAGGTTTCGGCAGAGATGTGCCATCTGTCACCCGTGATAGTCCTGAATTCACGTATAAACTCTGAATTCAGCAAGGGCTCACCGCCTCCAAAGGTAACACCGCCCCCCGTTGACAGAAAATAAAGGTCGTCAAGCTTCACCTTATCGTAAAGCTCCTTGGGGGTGAGAGTTTGGCATTTTGTCTTTTCGTCGAAGGAAGCGGGGTTCAGGCAGTATTTGCATCTTAAGGGACACCCCCAAAAGCCCACGAGAGTGGTTACTCCCGCCCCGTCGGTGGCGAGTCTGTGTCGGTAGATACCGATTATCTTACTCATTTTCTATAACTTCCGCTCGGCTTATTACACCCGTCTCACTGTCAAAGTATATTACAATATCGCGGTTTTCGGTGAAATAGGAATTGACGCTCTCATCAGCCTTTATCTGGCTCATATCAGCCTCTCCCCACGTTTCTCTCACGGTTTCAATGTTCTCGCCCCTCAGACAATCGCTGATAAAGGCTTCATCATATCCCTCATATTCCTCGGGAGTTTGCGGCAGGAAATAGGCAACCATATCCCCTTGGATTTCCACGGGCTCACCCATGAGCACGTCATCTTCGGGAGGAACAAGCTCACCGGGAACGTCAACACATTCATCCTCGGACTCTGCCGCAAGAAGTCCGTCAACGCTTTCTTCTATCTGCATATCGCCCTGAAGCGTGTCGCCGCCCAGCTTTTCTTCAACGTATGAACAGCCTGCGCTTGTCAGAGTTATGCTCGCCGCAATGCCTGCAACGGCAATCTGTTTTCCAAGTCTTTGCCTTCTTTCAAGTTCTCTTTCAAGATATCTTACCTCAGATTCACATTTGGGGCAGGTACCCATACAGTCACCCTTGTGGGTACACTCGGACACGGCAAATTCAATTCCGTTTTCCTCGGCAATTCTTGCTCTTATCTCTTTAAGTATTCTGCAACGCTCTTTTCCTTTCACACTTTTCGCCTCCTTTTACCCTTTAGACTAATATTAGTGAAAAAAGTTCCTAAAGTCAATATAGCAATATGTATAAAACTCGCAGCAATTTTTTTATGTTTGGGATATTTACAAAGTTTAGCAATTTTGTTATAATATCTTTGTATGAAATGGAGGTTTTTTATGAAAAGAATTTTAGCACTTTTACTCGTAATCGTTATGACTATGTCTGCTTTTGCACTTGTTTCTTGTAACGAGGAAGAAACACCCTCTGGCGGCACTTCAAACGGCGGAGGCTCTGCTGTTATCTCAGGTGAAGAAGGGGACATATTCTACGAGCGTTCTCTTATTGACGATGAGCTTGGCGACTATGACTTCGGGGACAGAAAATTCAGAGTTGCATCTCACGCTCCCTATGACTTCTTCGTAGAGGAAGAGGACAGAAACAAGGGCAATCTTATTGCCGATGCAAAATTTGCACGTAATAAGACCGTCGAAGACCGCTTTAACATGGAAATAGAGGTTGCTTATTCGGGTGACTATCAGTCGGTTGTTGACTGGGTATCCAAGACTATACTTTCAGGTGCAGATGAATTCGACCTGTTCTCTTCTCACACTGCATCTGCAGGAAGCCTTGTACTTAAGAACCTTTTCCTCAACTGGTACGATATCCCCAACGTTGACTTCTCCAAGCCCTGGTGGGCAGCATCCTGTGCCAATGAGCTTACCTATGACGGCAAGTGCATTCTTGCTATTTCCGACTTTAACTATAATGCTCTTTCGGGAGTATATTGCATGGTGTTCAACAAGAACCTTGCAAACGCCTATGATATGGGCAATCTCTATGAGGTTGTTATGAACGGCGATTGGACTTATGAGTATTTCTATAATCTTATCAAGGATGTATATACTGATACCGACGGTTCGGGCACAAAGACCGAGGGTGACTTCTACGGCTTCGAGCAGGACCACTGGTATGGCGGACCTATCAGCTCCTGGCTTTGGGCTTTTGATAATCCCACCGTTGCTAAGGACGAGGAGGGCGTTCCCGTTGTTGCAGTTAAGACAGACAAGATAAACAGCATCGTTTCTACAATTTATGACCTTTGTTATAACACAAACGGTTGTTATTACGTAAATAATAATGACAAGCCCTCACGCTCTATCTTCAATGCCAGAAGAGCTATATTTGCTCTTTGTTCTCTCGGAGCACCTACAGGTGAGGATTTAAGAAACTTCGAGGACGAGTACGGAATTCTCCCCATGCCTAAGTGGAACGAAAGCCAGAGCGGATACCACAGTATTGCTATCGGTGAGCATACCTGCCTTGCTGTGCCCAAAACTGTTAAGGACACCGAGTTTGTAGGTACTTGTATTGAAGCGCTTTCCGCCGAGTCCTATAAGCAGGTTATACCCACCCTTTACGAAATCGCACTTAAAACAAGATACCTCAGAGACAGCGAGTCCAAGGAAGTTCTCGACATTGTAATAGACGGACGTATTTATGACTTCGGTGTAATCTACGATAACTGGAAGGGCTTCACCTATACTCTTATGGAGACTGTCGGAAGTGGAAGCTCAAACTTCGAGTCCTTCTATAGCTCCAAGTTCACCTCGGCGCGTAATCATTTTAAGAGGATTGTTAAGGTGTTTGACAAACTTTCATAAGAAAAAGAGCCGAAAGGCTCTTTTTCTTATGAATGCAGAATGCAGAATGCAGAATTAAGGAAAATTTGCCTTTAGGCAAATTAATTGTAAATTTTGGCTTAGCCAAAATTATCCATAATTATTCAATATTCAATATTCACTATTCATTAATCCAAATAGTAAAATTCAAAGGGCTTTTTTTGTAAAATATGACAATTTACTTTTACTTCCTTTTTTAGTAAAATAACTATGTATGTGAAAAGGAGGATTTATATGAAAAGATTTTTAGCACTTTTACTTGCAATCGTTATGACTTTGTCAACCTTTGCTCTGGTTTCCTGTGATAAGTCAGAGGAAGAGAAAGGTGAAGAAAATAAGCCCGTAGGACCCGTTATCTCTGGAGAAGAGGGAGACATATTCTACGAGCGTTCTCTTGTTGACGATGAGCTCCCCGACTACGACTTTGGCGGCAGAGAGCTGAGAGTGGTTACCCACGCCAAGGACAGAGTTGTTCCCGACGAAGCAGAGAAGAATAAGGGTAATCTTATAATTGACGCTAAATTCAGCGCCCTTGACACCGCTGAAAACCGCTTTAACTTCAAGACGGTTGTTTCATATGACGCCATTTATCAAGAGGTTGTTGACTGGGTATCAAAGACCGTGCTTTCGGGCGCAGACGAATTTGACCTTTTCGATTCTCACGCGGCTTCTGCAGCAGGGCTTGTAACTAAGAACATATTCCTCAACTGGTACGATATCCCCAACGTTGACTTTTCTAAGCCTTGGTGGGCAGCATCCTGCGCCAACGAGCTGACCTACGATGGCAAGTGCCTCTTTGCAGTATCCGACTATAACTATGACGCTATCAACGGCACCTATTGTTTGGTTTTTAATAAGAACCTTGCAAATTCCTATGACTTCGGAAACCTCTATGAAGTGGTTATGAACGGCGAATGGACCTTCGACTATTTCTATAATCTTGTTAAGGACGTGTACGTTGACTCCGACGGCTCAGGTGACAAGACCGAGGGCGACTTCTACGGCTACGCACAGCCTTACACTTACAACTGCCCCATCAACTCTTGGCTTTGGGCGTTTGACAATCCTATCGCTCAGAAGGATGCCGACGGCGTGCCCGTCTTGTCTGTTAAGACAGACAAGATTAACAATATTGTTAATAACATCTACGACCTTTGTTACAATACAAACGGTGTTTATTTCGTAGCCGATAATCTCGAAAAGCAGGGCATGGATTTGTTCTATGACCGCAAGGCAATTATTGCAATGGGAATTCTCGGTGATCCCTTAACCGAAAAGCTTCGTAATTTTGAGGATGATTACGGACTTCTCCCTATTCCTAAGTATGACGAGAACCAGCAGAACTATCATACTATGGCATCGGGAGACCACAACGTTCTTGCAGTACCCAAGACCTGCAAGGATACAGAGTTTGTAGGAACTTGCATTGAGGCTCTTTCAGCCGAGTCCTATAAGCAGGTTATTCCTACCCTTTACGAAACTGCTCTCAAGACAAGATATCTCCGTGACAGCGAGTCCAAGGAGGTTCTTGACCTTATCATCGACGGACGTGTCTACGATTTCGGCTATATCTACGGCGGATTCAGCGGATTTGGATTTATGATTGGCGACCTTATGCTAAACAAGTCGAATAACTTTGAGTCCTACTATTCCCAGAATTACACAAAGGCAAGGACGAGCTTGAAGAAGATAACCAAGACCTTTGAAAAACTTTCGTAATTTCTTAGAAATTTCGTGTAATACTTGTCAACTTCAAATAGGGCAGCGTCGCTTTACGCTAAGTAAAGCTTCCTTGCCCTATTTTCGTTTCCGTTGTGCGGGGCTTTTTTGCGGCGAAGCGAATTAGCGTAGCCTGCAAAAATGCAAGCCATACAGGGAACGGAGGGTGAACAGTGTGTGAACCCGCAGTGAGTCGTAGTACGACAAAAATTTCGTCGAAATTGAAAAAGAGCCGAAAGGCTCTTTTTTTATTTTATATTTGCCTATGGCAAGTTATATTGACTTTGTTAACGATATTTGTGCTTCGCACAAGCGATATTTTTCGCCTTTGGCGAAAAGTTTTGGAAGATTTCCCTTTTGGGAAATCAACTTGAATTGCGACTCACTACGGTCTCATACACTATTCGACCTCCGTTCCCTGCATGGCTTGAATTTTCGTTCACTACGCTAATTCGCTTTGTGACGAAAATCCCCCGCACATATTCACTCACTATTCATTAATTCAAATTGTACAATTTGAACTGCTATTTTTTATAAAATATGATAATTTACTTTTGCCCTGCTTTTTAGTAAAATAATAATGTATGAAATGGAGGATTATTTATGAAAAGACTTTTAGCACTTTTACTCGCAACCATTATGATTCTTTCCACTTTTGCTCTCGTTTCCTGTGATAAGGGAGAGGACGGGCAGGGCGAAGAGAATAAGCCTACAAGCACCGTTATCTCGGGAGAAGAAGGCGACATATTCTACGAGCGCTCTCTTGTTGATGACGAGCTTGGCGAATATGATTTCGGGGGCAGAGAACTCAGAATAGCCGCTCATGACAGAAAGAGCGTTATTCCCGACGAAGCAGATAAGAATAAGGGTAACCTTATAATTGACGCTAAGTTCAGCGCCCTTGACACCGCCGAGTCCCGCTTCAACTTCAAGGCCGTTGTTTCTTACTATGCAGGCTATCAGGAGGTTGTTGAATGGGTTTCAAAGACAGTACTTTCGGGCTCAGATGAGTTTGACCTGTTCTGCTCACACTCCGCATCTGCAGGAGGTTTGGTTCTTAAGAACCTTTTCCTTAACTGGTACGATATCCCCAACGTTGACTTCTCCAAGCCTTGGTGGGCTGCATCCTGTGCAAATGAGCTTACCTACGACGGCAAGTGTATTCTTGCAGTATCAGACTTTAACCTTGGCGCTTTGACAGGTGCATATTGCATGATATTCAATAAGAATCTTGCTTCCGCTTATGACTTCGGCAACCTTTACGAGGTTGTTATGGACGGTGATTGGACCTTCGATTACTTCTACAACCTTATTAAGGACGTGTACGTAGATACCGATGGCTCGGGCACAAAGACCGAGGGCGACTTCTACGGCTATGCTCAGCCTTACACTTACAACTGCCCTATCAACTCATGGCTTTGGGCGTTTGATAACCCCGTTGCCGCAAAGGATGAGGACGGCGTTCCCGTTGTAGCCGTAAAGACAGACAAGATAAACAATATCGTTCAGAAGATTTATGACCTTTGTTATAATACAAACGGCTGTTACTTTATAGCTGATAATACTGCAAAGCAGGGTATGGACCTTCTCATTGACCGTCAGGCAATAATCGCCATGGGCTCAGTAGGCAATCCTACAGGCGAGGCACTCAGAAACTTTGAGGACGATTACGGACTTCTTCCTCTTCCCAAGTACGACGAAAATCAGCAGAACTACTACACAATGACCGCAGGCGAGCACTCCGTTCTTGCGGTTCCCAAGACTGTTAAGGACACCGAGTTCGTTGGTACATGTATCGAGGTTCTCTCCGCTGAGACTTACAAGAAGGTTGTTCCTACTCTTTATGAAACAGCGCTTAAGACCAGATATCTCAGAGACAACGAGTCCAAGGAGGTTCTCGATATCATCATCGACGGACGTGTATATGACTTCGGTTATATCTACGGCGGATTTGACTGTTTTGGCTTTATGCTCGGTCAGCTCATGTATAACGAATCCAGCAACTTCGAGTCCTACTATTCCGGACATTACGGCAGTGCAAGAAACCTTTTGAAGAGGATGACGAAGGTGTTTGATAAACTCGGATAATTTCTTAGAAATTTTCGCCATTACTTCGTTAACTGCAAAAACTCCATCGTCGCCTTACGCCAAGTAAGGCGTCCTTGGAGTTTTTTTGTTGCCTCGTAGCTGACAAAAATTTCGTCGAAATTAATATATTTTAAATAAAGAAAAGCCTCGAGATTTCTCGGGGCTTTTTGCTATAAAAACTTTTAAAATTTTTGAAGGTCAAGGAAAGCTTTTTTAAAAAGTTTCCTTGTGGGTATTAGGGCAAAGCCCTAATATAATAAATTAATTTTCATTAATTCAAATTGTACAATTTGAACTGCTTTTTTTTATAAAATATGATAGTTTACTTTTATTCTATTTTTTAGTAAAATAATTATGTGTATGAAATGGAGGATTATTATGAAAAGACTTTTAGCACTTTTGCTTGCGCTTGTCATGACGGTGTCCACCTTTGCGCTTGTTTCTTGCGATAAGGGAGAAGACACACCTGACGGCACAAAGAGCGACAATTCAAAAGATAACTACGCATCCGACGTGGAAGGCGATATCTTTGCTGAGCGCGCCGCAGTAGACGATGAGCTCGGTGAGTATGATTTCGGCGGCAGAGAATTCAGACTGGCAACCTATTACGATACTATGTTCGTTCCCGACCCCGCTGATAAAAATAAGGGTAACCTTATAACCGACGCAAAGTTCAGCGCACTTGACGCCGCTGAGTCACGTTTCAACTTTAAGACTACCGTTGCTTATTCGGGTATATACTATGACGTTGTTGAATGGGTTTCCAAGAACGTGCTTTCAGGCGCAGACGAGTTTGACCTCTTCTGCTCACACTCCGCATCAGCAGGCGGACTTGTACTCAAGAACGTATTTTTAAACTGGTACGACATCCCCAACGTTGACTTCACAAAGCCTTGGTGGGCTTCCTCCTGTCAGGATGAGCTTACCTATGACGGCAAGTGTATCCTTGCAGTTTCCGACTTTAACTACAACGCTTTGTCGGGCGCTTATTGTATGATTTTCAATAAGAATCTTGCATCTGCTTATGACTTCGGAAATCTCTATGAAGTAGTAATGGACGGCGATTGGACCTTCGACTATTTCTACAACCTTATTAAGGACGTGTACGTTGACTCCGACGGTTCGGGCACAAGAACCGAGGGCGACTTCTACGGCTACGCTCAGGCTTATCAGTACAACTGTCCTATCAACGCTTGGCTCTGGGCTTTTGACAACCCCATCGCAGCTAAGGACGCTGACGGCGTTCCCGTTGTAGCAGTTAAGACCGATAAGATAAACAGTATCGTTCAGAAGATTTACGACCTCTGCCTCAATACTAACGGCGTTCATTGGGTAGCCGACAACGAGTCGAAGCAGGGAATGGATATCTTCCTTGACCGTAAGGCGATTATTACAATGGGCTCGGTTGGTTCTCCCACAGGTGAAGGACTTCGTAACTTTGAGGACGAATACGGACTTCTTCCTCTTCCCAAGTGGGATGAAAATCAGCAGAACTACTACACAATGACCGCAGGCGAGCACTCTGTTATGGCAGTGCCCAAGACCTGTAAGGATACCGAGTTCGTTGGTACTTGTATCGAGGTTCTTTCCGCTGAAAACTACAAGAAGGTTATTCCCACCCTCTACGAAACAGCTCTCAAAACAAGGTATCTCCGTGACAACGAATCCAAGGAAGTTCTTGATATCATCCTCGAAGGACGTGTCTATGACTTCGGTTATATCTACGGCGGATTTGAAGGCTTCGGCTTTATGCTCGGACAAATTCTCTACGATGAAAACCCCAACTTTGAATCCTACTACGCTGAGAAATACCGCAAAGCGCGTAATCATTTGAAGAAGATAACCAAGGTGTTTGATAAACTTTCATAAGAAAAAGAGCCGAAAGGCTCTTTTTCTTATGAAAGCAAAATGCAGAATGCAGAATGATGAATGCAGAATTAAGGAAGTTTTTGCTAAAAGCAAAAACTCTATTTGTTATTAGTAAGTCCTGCAATATAATCTAAAGAAACATTGTAATATTTGGCAAGTGTTATTATATGGTGAAGAGGAATTTCTTGAATTCCACTTTCGTATCGTGCGTATTGCTGTTGCTTCATCCCTAAAATTTCTGCAACTTGTGATTGCTTCATATCTCTATCTTCCCTTAAATCTCTTAATCTTTGATAATACATGGAATTAAACCTTTCTATTTTTTTACATTATATAATACAATTAAAAAATTGTATTGACTATACAACTTATTCGTTGTATAATATTATAAAAAAGAAAGGATTTGAAAAATATGAAGCTTATGGAAGATTTATGGTATTCGTATCAGTTAGACAAGAGTGCGAGGTTAACTGCAGAGGAAAGGGAAATGCTAAGTGTTTTAAATCAGAAGAGGGAAGATATTGTATCTGATATGAGTGAGGAAAATATAAAGCGTTTTGACGTATACGAGGAAGGGGTAAACCTTATGCATGGCAGAAGGGAAAAAAGCTCGTTTATACAAGGGGTCAAATTCGGAGTAGCTTTTATAACGGAAGCTCTTGAAAAAAACATTTAAAGTTTTTGAAGGTCAAGGAAAGCTTTTTTCAAAAAGTTTCCTTGTGGGTATTATGGCAAAGCCCTGATATAATTAAAAAGTTTTCTCTAATAAATTGAACAATATTGTCATAAAATAAGATTTTATTGTTGTATGCTAATGGTGAAAAAACACCGCAATAAAGTTAAAATTCAGCACAAAATACCTCAAATAAGCCTTTTATATGTGTTAATATACTAAAAAAGGGAATGCGTTTTTGTGAAATTGTTTTATTTACATGATAAGATTTTTTTGCTAAAATAATAGTATGTAGAAACATATATGGAGGACTTTATATGAAAAGGATTTTATCACTTTTTCTTTCGGCTTTAATGCTCATGACGGCGGCGGTGTTTACTTTAACATCCTGCAATGAAGAAGAGCCCGTAGAAGAGGTTGGCGGAAAGCAGGATTTACCCTCTGTGGGAATGCAGGAAGGCGACATCTTCGCCGAGCGTGCCGAGGTTGCCGACGGACTTGGCGAATATGACTTCGGTGGCAGAAAGCTCAGACTCGTATCGCACAATAAGGACGATTTCTTTGTAGAAGAAGAGGACAGAAACAAGGGTAACCTTATCGCCGATGCAAAATTTAACCGTAACAAGACGGTTGAAGACCGCTTCAATTTTGAAATGGAAGTAGTATATACGGGAAGCTACGGCGAGGTAAACGAATGGGCATCCAAGAACATTCTTGCAGGTGCCGATGAATTTGACCTTTATTCATCCCAGACTATGGCAGCAGGCGGTCTCGTACTCAAGAACGTATTCCTCAACTGGTACGATATTCCCAACGTTGACTTCACAAAGCCTTGGTGGGCATCCTCCAACGCCGATGAGCTTACCTATGACGGCAAGTGTATTCTTGCTATTTCCGACTTTAATTACAGCGCAATTTCAGGCACCTTCTGTATGGCGTTCAATAAGAATTTGGCGTCTGCCTATGATATGGGCAATCTCTATGAGGTTGTAAAGAACGGTGACTGGACCTACGATTATTTCTATAATCTTATCAAGGACGTATACACCGACACCGACGGCTCGGGCGATAAGAGCCTTGGAGATTTCTACGGCTTTGAGCAGGACCATTGGTGGGGCACCTATATTGGATGCTGGCTGTGGGCGTTTGACAACCCCGTAGCCGATAAAAATGAGGACGGTGTTCCCGTGGTAGCTATTAAGACCGACAAGATAAATAATATCGTTACCACTCTTTACGATCTTTGCTATAACACTAAGGGCTGTTACTATGCAAACAACAGCGAAAAACAGAAAAACAGTATCTTCTTTGAGAGAAGAGCCATATTTACTGTTGCGACAATAGGCTCTCCCACAAGCGAGCAGTTCAGAAACTTTGAGGACGAATATGGAATTCTTCCCCTTCCCAAGTGGAACGAAAATCAGCAGGACTATCACACAATGGCTCCCGGTGAGCACAACTGTCTCGCCGTTCCCAAGACCTGTACGGATACCGAGTTTGTAGGAACCTGTATAGAGGCACTCTCAGCCGAGTCCTACAAGCAGGTTATTCCCACCCTTTATGAAATCGCTCTTAAAACAAGATATCTCCGTGACAGCGAGTCCAAGGAGGTTCTCGACGTAGTTCTTGAAGGACGTACCTACGACTTCGGCTATATCTACGATAACTGGAAGGGCTTCGGCTTTATGCTTTCCGATATCATTGGCACCGGCTCCTCCAACTTTGAGTCCTACTACGCCGAGCGTTACACCATGGCTAAGAATCATTTTAAAAAGATTACCAAGGTGTTTGATAAATTAGGATAAAATTAAGAGCCGAAAGGCTCTTAATTTTATCCTAATTTATAATGCAAAATGATGAATGCAGAATGCAGAATTAAGGAAAATTTTCCAAAGGAAAATTAATTTATTATATCTTGAGGGAGTGCTTTTTATAAAAACGCTCCCTCAAACACCCACGAAAACTATAATAAAAATTTAATTATTATTTTCATAGGGGTTATAGGGGGAACACTTTTACAAAAAAGTGCTCCCCTTAAATATTGATTAAATGAAGATTTGCCAAAGGCAAATCAACCATAATTCTGCATTCATCATTCATCATTCAGCATTATAAAACAAGAAAAGCCCAATTGGGCTTTTCTTATTTTATAATAGCTTTTCTTGTTTTTTCGACTGCGGATTTGGTAATGATGAGCTCCTTTGCGTCTTTGTTGGAGGGCAGAGAATACATATATTCAAGCATAATTCCTTCCATAATAGCTCTCAGTCCTCTAGCTCCCGTGTTGTTTTCGCACGCCTTCTTGGCAATAGCCTCGATGGCGTCCTTCTTGAAGGTAAGCTTTATGCCGTCCATCTCAAAAAGCTTCTGATATTGCTTTACAAGTGAGTTCCTCGGCTCGGTGAGAATGCGCACGAAAGCGCTTTCGTCAAGAGCGTCCAGCGTGACTATCATGGGAATTCTTCCTACGATTTCGGGAATAAGTCCGTACTTTACAAGGTCGTGAGCCTCAAGCTTCTTTAAGACGTTTTCCTTCTTCTTGTCAGCTTTGGTCTGAACACTTCCGCTGTATCCGATAATTTGCTTACCCGAACGCTGTTCTATAATCTCGTTTATGCCGTCAAATGCACCCCCGCAGATGAAGAGAATGTTTGAGGTGTCTATTTGTATAAACTCCTGATTGGGATGCTTTCTTCCGCCCTGAGGGGGCACGTTTGAAATTGTACCCTCAAGAATTTTCAGAAGAGCCTGCTGAACGCCCTCACCCGATACGTCTCGGGTAATGGAGCGGTTTTCACTGCGACGAGATATTTTGTCAATTTCGTCAATGTAAATAATACCCTTTTCGGCTCTTTCAATGTCGAAGTCTGCCGCCTGAATAAGACGGAGCAGTATGTTTTCAACGTCCTCACCCACGTATCCTGCCTCGGTAAGAGTTGTAGCGTCGGCAATGGCAAAGGGAACACGAAGTGTCTTGGCAAGGGTTTGGGCAAGGTAGGTCTTACCAACACCTGTGGAGCCAAGGAGAAGAACGTTGCTCTTCTGAATTTCAACACCGTCGTCACTATTTTTTTGAAGTATTCTCTTGTAGTGGTTGTATACCGCTACCGAAAGAGTGACCTTGGCATCATCCTGACCGATAACGTACTCGTCAAGGGTACGCTTTATCTCTTCGGGGCGGGGGAGAGTGTCAAGGCTCAGCCCTTGACCGTCCTTTTTTGCCTCGTCGTTTTCTTCAAAAATCATATCGCAAAGGTCAACACAGTTACGGCAAATCTTTACACCGTCGGGTCCTGCAATAAGAAGTCCCGTTTCCTTTTCGCTTTTCTTGCAAAAGGAACAAAAATTATTATTATTGTCTGTCATAGTTTCCTCGCTATGGATAAATGGGCTGTAAAAATTATTTTTTACAGCCCATATTTCTATATTCGCTTGTCGAGAACCTTGTCAATGAGTCCATACTCAAGAGCCTCGGCACTTGTCATAAAGTTGTCACGCTCGGTGTCGCGTTCAATGACCGAGATGTCCTTACCTGTCTTTTCAGCAAGAATTCTGTTCATATTATTGCGTACACGGAGAATGTGGTCTGCGTGAATCTTTATGTCGCTGGCTTGCCCCTGCATTCCGCCAAGGGGCTGGTGAATCATAATTTCACTGTAGGGAAGAGCGAAGCGCTTGCCTGGGGTACCTGCCGCAAGAAGGAAAGCGCCCATACTTGCCGCCATACCTATACAAATAGTAGAAACGTCGCACTTGATAAAGTTCATAGTGTCGTATATCGCCATACCCGCACTTATTGAACCGCCGGGTGAGTTGATATAAAGGCTTATATCCTTGTCGGGGTCCTGAGCTTCAAGGAAAAGAAGCTGAGCAACTACAAGGGTAGCGGTAGCGTCATTGACTTCATCGGCGAGAAATACTATTCTGTCGTTTAAAAGTCTTGAATAGATGTCGTAAGAGCGTTCTCCACGTCCTGTTTGTTCTACGACCATTGGTACAAATGGCATTGGTTTTCCTCCTTTGGAAGTACGGGTTTATTCGGCTTTGTCTTCTTTCTTAGCCTTTGTTGCAGTGGTTTTCTTTGCGGTTGTTGTCTTAGTTGCAGTTGTAGACTTGGTAGCGGTTGTCTTTTTAGCGGGAGCCTTCTTGGGAGCCTCTTCGCCTTCAGCCTTCTCTTCTGCTTTCTTAGCAGCGGTTTTCTTGACGGGAGCCTTCTTGGGCTTTTCCTCACCCTCTGCCTTTTCTGTTATCTTTGCATTTTCCTTAACAAGAGCTACTGCCTTATTAACTGCAATGTCCTTCTTAAGCATTTCTGCCTGGATAGCTTCCTTGATCTTTTCAACTTCCATCTTGTAAGCTTCTGCAAGCTTTGCGTATTCAGCCTCTACGTCCTCCTCGGTAGCGGTGATGCTTTCAAGCTCAACAATCTTTTCAAGAGCGAGCTGAAGCTTAACCTGACTTTCAGCCTGAGGCTTGAACTGCTCCTTGAAGTTTTCCATAGTCATGCCTGTATACTTCATGTACATTTCCATAGAAATGCCCTGAGACTGCATCCTGTAAGAATAGTCCTGAATCATAGCTTCAACTTCGTTTTCAAACATGCACTCGGGGATATCAGCCTCAACAGCCTCAACAAGCGCCATCTTTATCTGATTTTCAACGTCGCTGTCAGCCATGTCAGCGTATCTCTTCTCTATATTTGCCTTAACGTCAGCCTTATATTCATCAAGAGTATCAAATTCTGAAACGTCCTTTGCAAATTCGTCGTCAAGAGCGGGAAGCTCCTTAACCTCAAGCTTGTGAAGCTTAACTGCAAATACTGCAGCCTTGCCCTTAAGGTCTTCTGCATGATACTCTTCGGGGAAGGTAACGTTAACGTCGAATGCATCTCCTACCTTGTGACCTACGATCTGGTCCTCAAAGCCGGGAATGAATGCGCCTGAACCAAGCTCAAGCTTGTGTCCCTCGTCCTTACCGCCGTCGAATGCAACGCCGTCAACGGTGCCAAGATAGTCGATAGTAGCAAAGTCGCCCTTTTCAGCGGCACGGTCTACTTCAACCATTCTTGATGCTCTTTCTCTTGCGTGGTCAATCTCGTGGTTTACGTCATCCTCTGTTACGGCGCGAAGAGTCTTTGTAACCTCAAGACCCTTATAGCTCTTGAGAGTAACCTCGGGCTTAACGAAGTAGATAGCTGTTACTTCAACACCCTCATCTGTAATTTCGCCAACTTCGATTTCGGGACGGCTTACTACGTCAAGCTTCTTTTCCTCAACAGCCTTTGAAAGCTCGTCGGGGAGAATATCGTTAAGAGCATCCTCATAGAATACTCCCTTGCCGTACATTTTTTCGATAATGCTGCGGGGAGCCTTACCCTTTCTGAAACCGGGAACTGTAATCTTACCTACGTTCTTACGGTATGCCTTGTTTACTGCGTTGTCGAAATCAGCCTTTGCTATAACAAGCTCAAGCTTTACCTGATTCTTTTCAGCAGTTGTAACGTTTTTTACGCTCATTTTTTTCCTCCTGCTATATGTAACTTAAAGTCAAGACAAGGATTCATCTCGTATTACATATATCTATACATTATAATTCATACTATATTTTATACTAAATACAAAATTTGTCAAGTATATAGTGCAAAAATTTTTCAATTTATTCTCACGGGAGTGAACATTCTGAAGTCTGCAGACACAAGTGTTAAGTCAATTCCCCCCGCTTTTTTTATAAGGCGCTCCTCTTTCACCCCGTGAAGGTGTCCGTAGTACAGTCGTTTAATGCCGTGCTTTACTAAAACCTCTAATATGGGAGAGGTCTCCTCGCCGGGAGAGAGCACGGGATAGTGGGAAAATGCTACGATTTCTCTGTCACTGTCCCCCCGAAGCTTTTTCGCCTCGCTGAGAGACAGGTCGAAGCGTATCGCCTCTCTTGCAATAATCTTTCTGTCCTCTGCCGAGGGAGATGACTCGCAAGCCCAGCCGCGTGAGCCTGCAATGATAAGGTTTTCGGCGGCGTATGCTCCGTTGTGCAAGAATTTTATGGTGTCGAAGCCTTTTTCTGTGATAAATTCATTCAGCTTTTTTAAGCTCTGCCACCAATAATCGTGGTTGCCCTTCATTATTATCTTTTTGCCGTTCAGAGCGTTGATGTATCTGAAATCCTCTTCCGCCTCTGATACGTTCATCGCCCATGAAATATCGCCGGGTACTATTACGGTGTCCTCTTCTTTTACCATGTAGTTCCAATATTCCGACAGCTTCTCTGTGTGCCCCTCCCAAAGAGAGCCGAATATATCCATAGGCTTGTCCACAGCAAAGGACAAATGCAGGTCTGCTAAAGTAAATACAGCCATATTCGTGCTCCTTTCAGGAAATGTATTCTGCATTTCCTGAAAGGAGAATGCAGAATGTATAATTAAGAAATGTATAATTAAGAATTGTGGTAAATTTGCCTAAAGGCAAATTATAATAATTAATTTTGTTTTGGTTACAATACTCTTGTATCTCAAAGAAAGGAGAGATGATTATGAGCTGTAACAAAGACGGATGTGCTATAAAGAAGCACAACGAGGGTATATCCTGTATGGTTAAGAACTGCACCTACCACGACGGTGAGAGATATTGCACCGTTAAGGAAATAAGTGTAGGACCTAACCACGCAAAGACAAGTGCCGATACAATTTGCGCAACGTTTAAAGCACGTGACTAAAACTCAAGTACCTCTTTTGCCATTTCGGTTTTTTCAATAGATTTTGTAAATCTTATCCGCTTCTCGTGTAATTTTACAAGGGGAAGCGGAATTTCTTTCTTCGAGAAGGCTTCAAGCTTTTCGGGGGCTTCAATGCCCAAGACACCCTTTTCACCGCCGATTGCTTCAAGAACGGAGGTTGCGAATTTATAGGGGCTTGCAGTTGATACTACCAGCATCTTTTCGGCGGCACCTGTTTTTTCGTTGAAATCCTCGGCGCACTTCATGGCAACCGCCGTGTGTGTATCAAGAAGATAGCCCTTATTGTGGTAAACGCGGTTTATGGTGTCAGCCGTTTCCTCTTCGGTTGTAAAGCCTGCCGAGAAGCCCGACTTTAATGCGTCCTTCTCGCTGTCCGAGAGGGTGTATATGCCCTCAGTCTTAAGGGCTGACATATAGCTCTTTACTGTGTCGGTGTCGGCAATGAGGGAGAGCATTCTTTCAACGTTTGAAGAAACGAGAATGTCCATAGAGGGGCTCATGGTGAGATAGAAGTCGCGGTTTTTGTCGTAAACACCCTTTTCGATAAAGTCTGTGAGCACCGAGTTTTTGTTGGATGCGCAGATGAACTTGTTTACGGGAAGCCCCATAACTCTTGCAAGGTGTCCTGCAAAGATATTTCCGAAGTTACCTGTGGGTACTACAACGTTTATCTTGTCGCCAAGCTTAATTTCACCCGACTTTACCATATCGCAGTAAGCCGAGAAGTAGTATGCTACCTGAGGAACAAGTCTGCCCCAGTTAATAGAGTTTGCACTTGATAAGAAGGTATTCTTCTCAAGAAGCTTTTCGGCAATTTCCTTTGATGCGAAAATTTCTTTAACGCCCGTCTGTGCATCGTCGAAGTTTCCCTTTATGGCAACGACGCTTACGTTTTCACCCTCCTGGGATGCCATCTGAAGCTTCTGCATCGCGCTGACACCGTTTTCGGGATAGAAAACCATAATCTTAACGCCGTCAACATCGCGGTAGCCCTCAAGGGCAGCCTTACCCGTATCACCCGAGGTTGCAACGAGAATAAATGCCGTCTTGTCCTCACCCGTCATTTTAAGAGCCTCGGAAAGGAGCATGGGCATTATCTGAAGCGCCATATCCTTGAATGCGCAGGTAGGTCCGTGCCAGAGCTCAAGAACGCTTATTTTTTCGTCAAGCTTTACGACGGGTGCCGCACCGCCCTTGAAACGGCAGTCCGAGTACGCCTTACGGCAGATTTCGTGAAGAGTGTCCTTGTTGTAATCGGTGAGATAAAGGGAGAGTATTTTATATGCTCTCTCACAGTATTCATCGTCTACCATAGATGAAATAAAATCAAGAGTAACCTTGGGGATAGAGGTAGGCATATAAAGTCCGCCGTCCTCGGCAATACCCTTCTTTATAGCTTCGGCAGAGGTCAAAAGCTTTTCTGAACCTCTTGTGCTTTTGTACATTATCTGTTCCATTGTCTTTTAGTCCTTTCGTTTATGTAAAATGCATTTTCTATATGATTTATTTCAGGCTCATCACGATTGAGATACACCTCTATAACGTCAAATCGGTAGCCGTAAAATTTACGTTTTTTTAACTGTATATAGTCTATGGCGCAGTCTATTATATGACCTTTCTTTTTTGCGTCAACCGCTTCGGAGGGGAATTTTATTTCCTCCGCCTTGTCGCTTGCGGTAGACTTGACCTCAACGAATATAAGGTCTCCCGAAAAGCTTGCGATAATATCTATTTCGTTTCTTCCGCTTCTGAAATTCCGTTCTAAAATGCGGTAGCCCTTATTTTCCAAAAACTCTGCGGCAAGCTTCTCGCCACGCCTGCCCGTTTTTTGCTTTGGGGTCAGTTTTTTGAAAAAGAACATTATTTTAAAATCTTCTTTAAAAAGCTTCTTCGGTGCTCGGGGCAGGGTCCCAACTCCACTACCTTTTCACGGTGGAATTTGGTGGGATAGCCCTTATGTATCTTAAATCCGTATTCGGGGTAAAGAGCATCCATTTCAAGGCATATTCTGTCTCGTGTCACCTTGGCGAGAATGGACGCCGCCGAAATGGAAGGGATGAGAGCATCACCCTTTATGACGGTTTTCACAGGGGTGTCAAAGCCCGTTGCCCGATTTCCGTCAATGAGAAGCAGGTCTGGCTTTATCCGGAGCCCATCTGCCGCCCTCCTCATGGCAAGCATTGTAGCACCGAGTATATTGTATTCGTCTATTTCCTCGTGTGAAGCCTGGGCGATAGAATAAGCCGCAGCCTTTTCGTTGATTACCTCGAAAAGCGCTTCACGCTTTTTCTCACTGAGTTTTTTGGAGTCATTGAGCCCTTCAATTATAAGCCCCCTCGGGAGGATTACCGCAGCGGCAACAACGGGCCCTGCCAAAGGTCCCCGCCCCGCCTCGTCAATACCTGCAACAACGTCAAAGCCCGAGGAAAGCTCGTCAAATAATTTGAAATCCATAGTTCACCTTTTTAATGCAGAATGCAGAATGCATAATGCAGAATTATTGACAATTTGCCTTTTAGGCAAATTTACTTTAATTATAATTTTGCTGTAAGCAAAATTTTCCTTAATTCATCATTCTTAATTTTGCATTCAGAATTTCTTGAATGAGACGAAACGTCTCATTCAAGAGTAATTTTCCCTATAACGCCCCGTCTGAATTCGTCAAGGAGCATTGTGGCGCATCTGTCAAAGTTTACCTCTCCGCCCTTTATGAGAAGCCCTCTTTTCCTTCCTATAAGCTCGAATATATCGTAACCGTCAAGGTCTTCAATCTCGCTTTTTTCAAGGTCATAGCGAGAGCAGAGAAGGTCGGGATAGCGTTTTTTAAGCTTCAAGCAAAGCACCATTGCAACCTCGTCCTTTTGTAGAACGGTGTCCTTTATGGCTCCCGTAATAGCAAGGTTTTCTCCCACAATTCTGTCGTCGAATTTTGGCCAGAGAACTCCCGGCATATCAAGGAGGTCAAGTCCGATACCGGTTTTCACCCATTGCTTTGTGAGAGTTACTCCCGGACGGTTTTCTACGTTTGCCTTTTTGGCGCCGGTCAATTTGTTTATAAGAGAGGATTTTCCAACGTTGGGGATGCCAAGCACCATGGCTTTCACGGTTCTGCCTGTCATGCCCTTTTCCTTATAGCGCTCAATTTTGTCCTTTAGTACGTTCTTTACTTCCTCTTCAAGCTCGTCAAGACCTTTTCCCGAAACGCAGTCGGTAATAATGAGCTTTTTCCCTTTTTCTTCATATCTTTTCTTGTAAAGGGCAGAGGCATTCGGGTCGGCAAGGGATGCTTTGTTGAGAAGAGTTATAACGGGCTTTGATGACACCAGCTCTTCAAGGTCGGGGTTTTTACTGCTCTTCGGGATTCTGGCATCAAGAAGCTCGATTACAACGTCAACCTCGTTCAGCGACTCACGTATCAGCCTCTTGGTTTTCGCCATATGCCCCGGAAACCATTGTATTATATCTGTCGGCATTATTTTATCACTCCGGTGTTGGGAAGAAGTCTGAAAAAGACCTTACCCAAAATATATCTTTCGTCTATTGCGCCTATCATACGGCTGTCAGAGGAGCCGTTCCTGTTGTCTCCCATAACGAAGACGTGACCCTCTGGCACGGTGTAGGGGTACTCTATATCGCCACGGCGCATATTTTCGGCGTTAAGATGGAACACGTAGGGCTCGTCAAGGGCTACCCCGTCAACGTAAACACGCCAATTCACGGCGTCTATGTTTACAGTTTCACCTTCGGTAGCAATGACTCTCTTTATATAAGGAGCACCCTTTGAAACGTAGCCCAGCTCATCAAGATTGTGGGTCACGTCTACTACTACAACGTCTCCTCTTTCGGGAGTGTAGTTAAGGCTTGAAATGAGAAGTCTGTCACCGTTGTGGAAGGTTTCCCTCATACTGTCTCCCGACACGGTAACGAACTTCATCACAAAGGTGAAAACAAGTATTACCGCAAGGAGTGCAACAAGAAAGGTCTCTATCCATTCATATATTTCTTTTAAAATCGACTTTTTCATAACTAACCTCGTTATTCAAGTATGAGCTCGTCAAGCTCTGCAAGGGCTATAATGTCGGCGTCGGTGCGTGAACGAAGCAGACGTCTCGCCTGACATTTATCGCAGGAAACCTCAATGGTATCAAAGCCCACGTCTATCATAAAGTCGCTCTCTGCACAATTACACTTTATTTTACCAGTGTCGTGAAGCTCCTTTATTATAAAGAGCATCTGACTTGTAACAACCGCATCGGCGTACTCGTATTCATCGTTTTCACTGTTGTGAGGGTTATCGCTGTTAGAGTGGCACTCCTCACAGTCGCAGTCGTGGTGATGCTCATGCTCTTCAAAGTTATGGAAGAGGTCAAAGTCCTCTTCTTCAAAGCTGTCGTTGTCGGCAAACTCCATAAGCTTCTGAAGCTCTATGGTGTTGTCGTCCACCGCCTTTATAACTCTCGCCTTGTCACCTATGAAGCAGACGTCAAGCCCCGTCGCCGAGCATTGAAGAACAAAGAGCTCACTATTACGGAAGGTAGACGCCGATATCTGATAGGGGTGAGAGGTTGGACAGGCAACGCAGGGCACGTTAAGGCTGACGGTGTCTCTTGACTTCAGATAGTTTACCGTCATTACCGACTCACCGCAGCTGCACCTGAGATTTGTCTCTCCCGACATAAGAGCGAATATATTTATTTCGCCAATCATAGCTACTCCGCAATCGGGACAGCGGTAGGCAATGGTTATTTTGTCTTTCATAAATTTCTCCTTTGTCAAATGCAGAATGCAGAATGCATAATGCAGAATTAAGGTAAATTTCACTAAAGTGAAATTAAATTGATTGTATTCGCTAAAAGCGAAAATAAGCTTTATAACAAGGTAAAAATAGAATTAAATCGAAGATTTTGGCTTAAGCCAAAATCAGCCACAATTCAGCACTCTACATTCTACACTCTACATTTTGCTGACAATGTATCTTTCATTATAAAATAAATACTGTTGCGCTACTCCGCCGAATTCACCAAGGTGGGGCACAGAGTCAAAATACTTGTCAAAGATTTTTTTCATCCATACGTCAACGGGTACGCACTCAAGCCTTCCCATACCGTAGAGAAGTGTGCAGGCGGCAACCTTGTCACCGATACCCTTAACTGTTTTCAGCTTTTCACGGGCTGAGTCAACGTCAAGAGAGTTCAGCTCATCTTCGTCAATTTCTCCGCTATGGAGCTTCTTTGCCGCGTCAAGTATGTATTTTGTCCTGAAACCGAGCTTACATTCGTTCAGCCCAGTCTCGCCCGCCCATAGGAGCGCTTCGGGAGAGGGGAATGCATAGTAGGTGTTGCCCTCGTATTCAAAGGGCTCACCGAATTTTTCGGATATGGATGCCACGTTTTTCTTTATTCTTGGGATATTGTTGTTTTGCGAAATGATAAAGGAGAAAAGTGCTTCCTTGAAGTCTTGTTTCAGTATTCTGATGCCGAATCCTCTTTCAAGCGCCTCTTCAAGCTTTTCTCTCTCTTTTCCCGAAAAGGGTGCGAGAAAGCCTTCTGTCATTTCGGTGTAGGAGTGAAGGGGGTCGAAAAAGGCGTCACAGTTTTTGTCCGAAAAGTATTCTATATATCCTTTGGTGTCAGCCTTGGGTATGCGGAGAAGTGTTTTATTTATAACACCCTCTATAAAGTCCTCTTTTTCTTCAAAGCGGAAAGCCTGCCCGCAGTCAAAGGTTTTGACGGGGGAGAAGAGGTCGTTTTCGTGGATTTTTATTTTTTGCTTTATTTCGGTTTTTAAGGTTATCATAAGCTTTACTATTGATTAAACTCCAAAAATATGATAAAATCAAATAAAGATTTTGAACGGAAGGAAAAAATTATGGAAAAAATATATACTATTCCTGTCAACGATGCCTTTAACGTGTCCGATGGCTGTCCCTTTTGCAGAATGTATAAAACTCTTGAGGACAACGAGCTTGATATAATTCTCGGTGCTTCCATGATGGAGCCCGACATAAGAATTGAAACTAACAAGAAGGGTTTTTGCCGTGAGCACTACGAGAAGATGTTCACTATGAAAAACCGTCTTAGCCTCGCCCTTATGCTTGAAAGCCACCTTGACGAGGTGATAAAGGGAGTAAGCGGTGGCGGACTTTTCCGTGATAAGCTCACATCTGCAAACGACTATCTTTCCTCTCACGCTGATAGCTGTTACGTGTGTGACAGAATAGAAAATAACTTTGGAAAAATGATAGAGTGCGCTGTCATTCTTTGGGAGACCGACGAGGAATTCCGCCGTAAGTTTGAAAAGACACCCTACTTCTGCATTCATCATTACGCCAGAATGCTGAAGGCCGCATCTCTCTTTGTATCCAAGAAAAAGAGAAGTGACTTTTATACTGCCGCATCCAATATTGAAAACGAGTATCTTAAAACCCTTAAGGAAGACGTTTCGTGGTTCTGCAAGAAGTTCGACTACCGCTATGACTCCGAGCCCTGGGGAAATTCCAAGGACGCAGTAGAGCGGGCGATAAAGAGTATTTACCACTAAAAGCGGGAGCTTTTAGTGGAATGATGAATGCAGAGTGCAGAATGCAGAATTAAGGTAAATTTACCTTCAGGCAAATTACAATCAATTGTAAATTTCGGCAAAGCCGAAATTATCAACAATTCATCATTCATCATTTTGCATTCATAAGAGCCTTAGGCTCTTATGAATCTTGAACGTCGTAGCACAGCTTCATAAGGCTGTCACCCATATAGACGTTTTCAACGCTGACGTTCATTCCGGAGAAGGAAAGCTCAGTGTTGGTGAAGTTCCAAAAGCCTTTGACACCTGCGTTTGCAAGAACTGTTGCAACGGGGAGCGCCTCGCTTTTGGGAAGAGTGAGCACCGCTACGTCAACGTGATTTTCAAGGCAGAAGCGGTTGACCTCCGAAATATTTTTCACAGTAAGTCCTGCAACCTCGGTTCCTACAACGTCGGGGCTTACGTCGAAAAGAGCTATAAGGTCAACGCCCGAACGGGGTAGGGTAGTGTGGTTGGCAAGAGCCTGACCCAGATGTCCCACACCAACTATAATGGCGGTGTATCTCTTTGTAACGCCGAGTATTTCGGCAAGGTTGTCACGTAGCGTTTGTACGTGGTAGCCGTAGCCCTGCTGACCGAAGCCTCCGAAGCAGTTCAAGTCCTGCCTTATCTGAGAGGCAGTGACGTTTATAAGCTTGGATAAGTCCTTTGAAGATATTTTTTCAATTCCGTTTCTCGACAGTTCTTCAAGATGTCTGTAATACTTGGGAAGCCTTCTGAGCACGGGGGTGGATATTTTCTTTTCGTTCTTCATTTTTTGACTCCTTACCTTATAAAAAGGTAAAATTATGAAATTTCGTGAAATGCATTTGTAATAAATTGTATAAAAATGAGTGAGTTTTGCACATTTTCAACAGGGTTTTCCACAGAAAAATGCCCTTTAAAACCTCAAAACCCCTTATTTTGAATGT
The DNA here is from genome assembly GCA_017467865.1 of Clostridia bacterium. Taxonomy (GTDB): domain Bacteria; phylum Bacillota; class Clostridia; order Oscillospirales; family SIG627; genus RGIG6353. The sequence goes on along the minus strand of JAFUKG010000020.1, from coordinate 50,086 downwards.
TTTCAGTGGTGAGTTTTCCACAATCTGTGGAAAACTCTTTTTGCATTTTCTTGCATTTTCAGTTTACGAATTTATCGTTAACGGGGTTTGCATTGAGGGTAATATCCGAGGTATTTCCCGACAGAATTTCGTAGTAGCCTTGGGAGGCAATCATAGCTCCGTTGTCACCGCAAAGGGAAAGCTGGGGCAGATACAGAGGGATGTTTTTGCTGTCGGCAAGCTTTTTCACCGTTTCTCTTATGTGAGAGTTTGCGCTGACTCCGCCTGCAAGCACAAGGGCAGGGGGATTGAAGTCGGAGATAGCGTGGGAGAGTCGGTTTTCGATGGTGTCGCATACCGCCGCCGTAAAGCTTGCGGCAACGTCGGCACGGTTTATCTCTTCTCCTTTTTGTGAAGCGGTGTGAAGGTAATTCACCGCCGCCGTTTTCAGACCCGAATAAGAGAAGTCATAGGGTGCATCCTTGACAACGGCTCTGGGAAAGGGGATTGCCTTCTTGTTCCCCGCCTTGGCAAGAGCATCCATTTCGGCACCGCCCGGATATCCTATACCCATAACTCGGGCGATTTTATCAAAGGCTTCTCCCGCCGCGTCGTCTCTTGTTATTCCCACGGTCTCGTAACCCGTGTAGGAATTTACCATCATAAGAGAGGTATGTCCTCCCGATATGACAAGCGCAAGAAAAGGGGGCTTCAGGTCGGGGTGGCAAAGATAGTTTGACGCGACGTGTCCTCTTATGTGGTTTACTGCAATAAGAGGCTTACCCGATGCATAGGCGAGAGCCTTTGCGAAGTTTACTCCTACAAGTAGTGCTCCCACAAGTCCGGGGCGGTAGGTTACCGCAATAGCGTCCACGTCCTCTACGTTAAGCTTTGCTTCTTCAAGAGCACCGCGGGTAAGAGTGCTTACAGCTTCGGTGTGAGCACGGGAGGCTATCTCGGGCACTACACCGCCGAAGCGCTTGTGCATTTCTATCTGTGATAATATTTTGCAGGAAAGTATCCTCCTGCCGTCCTCAACTATGGCTGCCGACGTTTCGTCGCAGGAGGACTCAAGTGCAAGTATTTTCAATTTTCTCTGTCCTTATCAAAAAAGTAGTTCATTATAACGGCATCCTCACGGGGCTTTGTGTAGAAGTTACGCCTTGTTCCCATATCACGAAAACCGCATTTTTCATAAAGGGTGCGTGCAGGCGTGTTGGATCCTCTGACCTCAAGGGTGATATAGTCAAGTGCAAGCTTTTCACCAAGTGCAATGACTTCCTTTACGAGAGCCAGCCCGATGCCCTTACCCCGTGCGTCGGGGTGTACTGCAACGTTTGTAATACTGCCTTCCCCTGCAACTGCATAAAAGCCGATATAACCTAAGACCTTATCCTCCTCCCATACCTTGAAATGAGCGTATTCGCTCTTCAGTGAGTCGGCGAAGGCACCCTCGCTCCAAGGGTCGGAAAAGCACAGTCTTTCTATTTCGGCGGCAGGGGAGATATGTACGGCATTAAAATCCTTTATCATTTAATATCCGAACTGACCCGACAGAGAGTCGTCGTTTTCTATCCAGTCGCTGACGTTGATAACGCGGTATTCTGTGGCGGTGTCACGCACTACAACCTTATCTATCCCTGCGTTTATAATCATTCTTCGGCAGAGCTGACAAGGGCTTGTTCCCTCGGTAAGCTCTCCCGTCTTATAGTCGATGCAAGCGAGATAAAGGGTAGAGCCAAGCATCTCCTCACGGCTTGCGGCGATAATGGCATTTTGCTCAGCGTGAACCGAACGGCAAAGCTCGTAGCGCTCACCTCTTGGGATGTTAAGCTTTTCTCTCATGCAGAACTGCAGGTCACAGCAGTTTTTTCTGCCTCGGGGCGCACCTGCGTAGCCTGTGGAAATAATACTGTCATTCTTTACTATAATAGCTCCGAAAACCCGTCTGATGCAGGTTCCTCTCTTTGCTACCGTCTGCGCAATGTCAAGATAGTAGTTTTCCTTATCGGGACGCATTGTTGCCATAATATCCTCTTTCCGAGAGCCTTACAGCCCTCTTGTAAATTCTTTCAGCCAATTTTTCAAGTCCTCGCCGATTTCTTCATGCTTTATGCCAAAGGCAATATTAGCCTTGATAAGTCCCAGCTTCGAGCCCATATCGTGATGAGTTCCGGGGTAAGCGTAGGCTATCATTCCCTTGTCGCGGGCGAGGGCGCACATAGCGTCGGTGAGTTGAATTTCACCGCCTGCACCCGGCTTTAAGTTTTCTATTATGGGGAATATCTCGGGGGGAAGCACCACTCTTCCCAAAATTGAGTAAAGTGACATAATCTTGTCGGGAGAGGGCTTTTCTATCATATCTGTACAGGAGAAAACGTCCTTTTCTATTTCTTCAAGCTTGAGTGAGCAGTACTTTGTTATCTGCTGTCTTGATACCGCTTTGACACCTGCCACACCCTTGCCGAAGCGCTCGTAAAGCTCGATAAGGCTCTTTGTGGTAGGGGAGTCAGCTTCAATAAGGTCGTCACCGTAAAGGACTGCGAAGGGCTCGTTGCCTACGAATTCTCTCGCCTGAAGGACTGCGTGTCCAAGTCCCTTTGCCTCTTTTTGTCTTAAAAAGGTAATCTTCGCCATATTTGCAATGGCGCGCAGCTTTTCAAGCTCCTCGGTCTTACCCTTCATTTCAAGGTGGCGTTCGTATTCGGGAGAGTAGTCGAAGTAGTCCTCGATTGACTCCTTACCTCTGTTTGTTATAATAAGTATATCGGTTATGCCCGAATTTACCGCTTCTTCTATCTGATACTGCATGACGGGTTTGTCAACAATGGGCATCATTTCTTTAGGTACTGCTTTTGCTGCGGGGAGCATTCTCGTTCCAAGCCCCGCTGCAGGAATGACAGCTTTTCTTACTTTCATAAAAGCCCTCCATGATTTTGTTAAATTTTAACCATCTCGGATTATTATATATTAAAAGAAGGCTTTTGTCAATCGGCAAATGAATATTGAATGATGAAAAATGAATATTGAATAATTAACGTTGATTTTGCTTTATGCAAAATCTTCATTGATTTAATGCAAAAATTTAATGCGAAGATTTTTAGCATACTTCTTTACAACGCAAATTTTATAGTGTATAATTGGGGTAATGATTTTTTGGAGGATATAAAAATGAAAAAGATTTTAGTTTGTCTTTTAGTTCTTCTTTTTTGTTTTCAGATTTTATTTGTATCTGCAGACAGAAGAGAGGGCGAATGGAAGGTTTTCCGTGACGTAACAGAGACCGATTGGTTTTACGCCGACGTAAAGAGCGCAAACGAGCTGGGTCTTATCAACGGAAAGAACAGTACTGACACCTTCTTGCCTAACGATAATATGACCTATGCCGAGGCGGTGAAGCTTGCGGCTTGTATGCACGAGCTCTATACCACAGGAGAGGTAACTCTTCAGAACGGCACTCCTTGGTATCAGACCTTTGTTGACTACTGTGTTGAAAAAGAAATTATAACAAAGGAATATAACTACAGTGACCTTGTAACAAGAGCAGGTTATATGGAGATATTCGCCAAGGCTCTTCCCGATGAGGCACTGAAAAAGATTAACAGCGTACCCATGGACAGTATCCCCGACGTATCTTCCGATAAGGAATACGCCGAGGCGGTATATAAGCTTTACAGAGCAGGTATTCTTGCAGGCGTTGACGCAGAGCATAACTGCACTCCCGATTCCAACATCAAGAGATGCGAGGTCGCTGCCATTGTTTCCCGAATGATGAACGCCGACAAGAGAGTAGAATTTACTACGGGAGACGACGAGACAATTGCTACCTTCGGTGTTTTCTCTGACACTCACAATGCAAAAGTAGCATTTACTTCCGCTATGAACAGCGTTATGAAGCTTTCACGTGACGGCGCTGACCTTGACGGACTTTTGCTTATAGGTGACATCGTTTACTATGCAAATAATGATGACATTCCCTCGGCAGACTACTATTCTATGATAAACTCCAACAAGGATTATACAAAGATTAAAAACGAGGGTAAGCTTGTTTTTGCTATGGGTAACCACGAGTTCCCCTTAAACGCAAAAGCAAAGGATGTTTGTGACCTTTCAAAGAAGGTGTTTATCGAGGAAGTAGGTCAGAATCCCGAGTATCACACAGTGCTTGAGGGCTATCACTTCATTGCCGCAGGTCCCGATACATACATGGGCGAGCTTTCTGCCGCGCAGGAGCAGTTTGTATTCGATAACGTAAAGGAAGCCTTGAAGGACGGTACCGATAAGCCCGTTTTCCTTCTTCTTCACCACCCCGTTGACAACACTCTTTACGGTACTTCAACTGCTAAGAGATATTCCGAGGAATTTGAAAAGTTTGTAACGTCCGAGCCCAGACTTGTAGTTATAAGCGGACACAACCATTATCCAACCGCAGACCCCCGTTCTATCTATCAGGTTCCCGGCGGCGCAACCTTCATTTATACAAGCTCTATAATGAGCGGTAACCCCATTTCCAACCCCTATGCTACCGAAAGACATACTACAATGGCTAACCAGGGATATATGATAAAAGTAAACAGCGAGACCAACGTTGTTACCTTAAAGCGTTTCTACGTCAGCAGTACCAATCCCACCTACCTTGAGGCAGGCGATTGGGTGCTTGATATTCCCGCAATGGTAGCCGAGAGCAAAAAGACCTTCGTTGACACCGAAAACGTTTATAAGTACACCTACGACGAGAGAAAGGCAAAGAGCGTTATGCCTTACTTTGCTGAGGGCTCTGAGGTTACAACAAGTATGCTCAAGGAAAAGAGAGCCACTATAATCTACCCCGTTGCAACCCCCGGTGCCGAGGGTGAGGACAACTTTGTAGGATACTACAAGATTGAGCTTTACAATAAGTCCACAGGTGAGACTATAACACATAAGGTTATAAGCGACTACTTCCTGAAGAGTCAGAAGGAAAGAAAAGGTTATACCTTTACCGGCCTTACTCCCGGCACGGGCTACCGAGTTACTATCACTCCCGTTAATATGTGGTATATCGAGGGCACGTCAAAGCTTGTTTTCGACTTTGAAACTTTAAAGCCCGAGTTTGAAGAAGTAGAGCTGGATGACGCAAGCACAAGAGAGTATAGTGTTTACGAAGCAGAGACAAGCTTCAAGTACACAGCCTATGACGACTATATTCAGGTTGCCGCAAGCAGAGGCGGTACAATGTCATATTCGGTTTATGCAGATAAGCCTGGCACTTACAGAATTTATCTTGTGGCAAGCGGTTCCGATGCAGAGCTGAGAATGTCGGTTTACGAGGTTGAGTACGGCGAGGTAGTTGAAAATGACGAGAGCCGTGAGGTTATCACAAAGCAAGTTGAAATCGTTGATGATAAAAAGATTGCCATTTCCACCGACGGCATAAGCGATTATCAGGACGTAATATGCGCCGACATTGAAGTAAAAGAGGCAGGAGACTTTATCATTAAGTTCAAGAAGAACTCTACAAATTCAAGTATAGGTCTCAAGTGTCTTGCTTTTGGAAAACACAAATAACAAAAGGGTCACATCATTTTGATGTGACCTTTTTTAGGTAATAGGTAATAGTGAAAAGTGAATAAGTAAGGACAATTTCGGCGAAGCCGAAATTTACAATTAATTATAATTTGCTGAAAGCAAATTTACCTTAATTCTGCATTACGACTCACTTCGGTGTCGCACACTGCTCCACCTTCGTTCACTGTATGGCTTTTACTTTTGCAGGTTACGCTAATTCGCTCCACCGCAAAAGTAACCCGCTCATCTGCATTCTGCATTTGAAGGGAGCCTTGGGGCTCCCTTCATTATTTTATTTCTACGACAGTTACTCCGAAGTCACCTTCGCCGTAGGCGCCTACGTGGAAATTTGATACACGCTTATCGCTTTTGAGGTATCGCCAAAGAGCGGCACGAAGGGCACCTGTGCCCTTACCGTGAATGAGGGTGACAGAGGAAAGTCCGCCGCGCTTGGCATCGTCGAGATACTTATCTACCATAAACCAAGCGTCGTCTCCCGTCATACCTCTCAGGTCGATTTCCGCCTTTACGTCGGGGCGGGGAGAGTAGGTGGCGCTCTTCTTTGCCTTACCCTTATTTTCAAGCTTCTTTAATTCGGTCAGAAGTCTGAGAGACTTCTTTTGAACCTTCATGGAGAACTTTTCGGTTTTCACGGTGATGCTGTCACCTTGAATTCTCTCAACCTTGCCCTCTTTACCGATAGTTGTAATGAGAACGATATCTCCCACCACAAGCTCACGGGGAAGCTCGGCTTCATCCTCTTCTATTTCTATCGTTATATCGGCTGACTTTTCGCCTGCTTTAAGACGGGCTCTGAGCTCCGCACGAGACTTTTCGTATTCTTCGCGGAACGCAAGCTTGTCCTTTTCCTTTTTAAGTCGGTCAAGCTCCTGAAAAACGTAGTCGGCAGAGCTTCGGGCAGACTGCAGTATTCTTGTCGCTTCGGTTCGAGCTCTATCAAGCTCAACTCTTGCTGATTCAAGAAGCTTTTCGCGCTCTAACGTGGCACTTTCAAGCTTTTCCTTAAGCTCTTTTTTTATTCTATCGGCGTCACGTCTTGACTTTTCGGCTTCAATTCTCGCCTCGTCAAGCTTTTCCACCACGTTTTCAAACTCCTTATTCTCGCTTGCAACCTTACTCTTGGCGCCTTCTATTATTCTCTTGTCAAGGCCAAGCTTTTCGGATATGAGAAAGGCGTTGGAGCGTCCGGGGGCACCTATAATAAGACGGTAGGTGGGACGAAGGGTATTGACGTCAAATTCGCAGGCGCCGTTTCTTACTCTGTCTCGGTCAATGGCGTAAGCCTTAAGCTCGGCATAGTGGGTGGTGGCAACCGTCACAGCGCCCTTGTCCTTCACGTGCTCTAAAATTGCCTCGGCAAGAGCCGCACCCTCAACGGGGTCGGTGCCTGCTCCAAGCTCGTCGAAGAGCACAAGGCTTTTGTCCGATACATTTTCAAGCATCTTTACTATATTTACCATATGGGAGGAGAAGGTGGAAAGAGACTGCTCAATGGACTGCTCGTCACCTATATCCGAGAGAACGTTTTCAAACACTCTTACCGATGAGGTATCGTCGGCGGGAATTTCAAGACCCGTCTGTGCCATCATGGTAAAGAGTCCGACGGTTTTAAGAGAAACGGTTTTACCGCCCGTGTTGGGACCCGTGATAACAAGGGTGTCGAAGCTTCCTCCCACTCTTATGTCAATGGGCACAACCTTTTCTTTATCTATGAGAGGGTGTCTTGCCTTAACAAGATTTATCTCTCCCTTTTCGGTTATGGCAGGCGAAACACCGTCCATACGGTCAGAAAGCTCTGCTCTTGAAAAGATGACCGACAGCGATACGAGAATATCGTAGTTGAGAATGAGCACCTCGCTCTTTTCCGCTACAAGGGAAGAAAGAGTGTAAAGTATTCTCTCTATCTCTCTTTTCTCGTCGCCCTCAAGGACTCTTATTTCGTTATTAAGTTCTACCACCGAGTTAGGCTCGATAAAGACGGTAGAGCCCGACGCCGAGGTGTCGTGGACAAGCCCCTTTATGTTGTTCTTGCACTCTGCTTTCACCGAGAGCACGTAACGGGAGTTACGCATGGTGATGATGTTTTCCTGAAGATATTTGGTGTAAGAGGGAGATGTGATATACTTTTGAAGTGCGTCTCTCACCTTTGAGCCTGCCGACCTTATCTTCCTCCTTATTTCGTAAAGCTTGTCGGAGGCATTGTCTGAGAGGGCTTCATCCGAAATAAAGGTGTTCTTTATCGCTTCGTCAAGGGTACGCTCACTCTGGAGCATAGAAAAACGCTCACGCAGTACACTCTCATCTCCATCGGCAGGTGCAAAGGCGCGAAGGGTCTTTACCGCTGAGAGAAGCTGACCTACGTTTATAAGCTCGGGGATAGTCAGCATTGCGCCCTTTTTTGCTCTGTCGCAGGAGTCGGCAATGTTCTTCACGCCGTAAAAAGAGGGATATCCCTTAAGGGAAGAGAGCTTTTTCGCTTCCTTCGTTTCTTGGAGCAATCTCTTTATTCGGGTGATATCGGTTTCGGGGAGGGTGGAGAGAATTTTCTCCTTTGCTCCCTCTACGTGAGCGAGGGAAGCCCACATTTCAAGTATTTTATTGTATTCGAGAGTAGTTGAGGCGTGTAAAAACGCCTCTTTTTGTTTGTTATTAGTCATCTTAAAAATTTTTAATATTTTCCTTATAGAAATTTAAAGCATCCCCGGCACAGTCAAGGTGCTCAAGAGAAAAACGCTCTGCAAGAGTTATAAAGGCGTTCTTCTTCACGGGGTCTGAAAAGCGGATACCGAAGGCGTTTTTTAAGGGCATCTCAAACAAAAGCCTCAAAGCACCCATCAGTTCTCCGTCAACTCTCACCGCTCTTCTCGTCTCGTCAATGTGACAGTCCTGACAGACAAAGCCGCCCTCTTCAAAGAGGAAAAAGCCCTCCCCGTTACTCTTACCGCATTTAAGACAGCCGTCAAGGTCGGGCAAAAAGCCAAGCCCTGCCATAAGTCTTAATTCAAACACTGCCTTTATTATATCCGAGGGGGTGTCGGTGGAGTCAATCACCTTCAGCGCGGTGCAGGTAAGGGCAAGTATTTCGGGGGCATCGGTGACGTCAAAGGCAGTATCATTAGCCATTGACACCACGTAATTTGACAGCGAGAGCCTTTCAAAGTCCACACCCTGTTTTATCATATGCCTCAGTGTTGTGGCAGAGGATAGAGAACAGCTTTCTCCCGATACCTTCAGCACGAATTCCGAATAGGTATAGGGCTGGCAGGAAATTGAATTTTTGTTTTTCGGACTCATAATTCCGTGAGCGAGAAAGGTTATAATTCCCTCGTTTGTCAGTATCCTCACGTATGCGTGGCTGTCCGAAAAGCGAGTGCGCCTGAGTACCAGACCTTCGATTGTTTTATACATCGGAGTTAAGTCCGAAATTAGTAATGCTTACAACAGAATCACGCCAATTTTCCTTAACCTTTACCCAAAGATTAAGGTTTACCTTAGTGCCGAAAAAGGCTTCAAGGTCCTCACGGGCGTAGCTTCCTATCTTCTTCATCATGGCGCCGTTCTTACCGATAATTATTCCCTTATGACCGGGCTTTTCACAGTATATTTCGGCACGGATGTCGATAAGATGCCCTCTTATATCCTTAAAGTCCTCAATGACCACCGCAGTACCGTGAGGCACCTCGTCGTCAAGGAGACGGAGCATCTTTTCTCTTATAACCTCAGCGGCAATAACACGCTCGGGCTGGTCGGTTATCATATCCGAGGGGAACATCCAGTCACCCTCTGAGATAAAGGGCTCAAGCTCAAGGAATATTTTATCAACGTTGTCTCCCGTCATAGCACTGATGGGCACTACCGCTTCAAATTTAAATTCCTTTGTAAAGAGGTCAATGGTGGTGAGAATGTCTCCCTTCTTGGCTGTGTCCGACTTGTTTACTATAAGTAAGAGGGGATATCCCTGCTTTGTCAGCTTTTCAAGCATAGTGCGCTCAACACCTGTTATTTCATTCTTTGCCTCTGTCAGAAAGAGCACTGCATCAACGTCGCCCACCGCCGTGGAAATAGCTTTCACCATATTGTCGCCAAGCTTTGTTTTGGGCTTGTGCATACCGGGGGTGTCAAGAAAAACGTACTGTGTATTCTCTTTGGTGAGAATGCCTGTTATTCTCGTTCGGGTAGTCTGTGGCTTCTTGGATACTGCGGCAATCTTTTCGCCGAGTATGTGATTTAGAAGAGTGGACTTTCCAACGTTGGGGCATCCGATTATTGCTATAAACGCTGTACGGGGAGTTAATTTATCCATAATTTTTCCTCTCAATTTTTTGTCTTTTTTCGCAATACGTCGCTACGACTCACTACGGTGTCGCACATTGCTCCACCTTCGTTCACTGTATGGCTTGAATTTTCTCAGGCTACGCTAATTCGCTTCGCACGAGAAAATTCCCCGCACATACTCCAAAGCCATCGTCGACTTACAGAAGTAAGCCTTCCTCGACTTTGTCGTGTGCACTCGTCTTGCGAAAAAATACTTCAAAATTAATATTCATTGAGTAATTTTGCAGAATGCAAAATTTACCTTAATTACGACTCACTACGGGTTCACACACTGTTCACCCTTCGTTCCCTGTATGGCTTGCATTTTCTCAGGCTTCGCTAATTTGCTCCGCACGAGAAAAAGCTCCGCACATCATCATTCATCATTCTGCATTTGCAGTATGCTGAATGCATACTGCACTTATCCTACGTCCTTGAAGAGAGAATCTTCTTTGGGGGTGTCGTCTACGTGGTCGCTTGATTTATAGTAGGGGTCAATCATTATTTTCTTGATATTGGGGTAAGCGGCATAGGTGCCGATGAATGAAACAAGAGCTACCGTAATAAAGAAGGGGAGAAGTCCTCCGAGAGGGAGCCAATAAGCGTAGATGAGCACGTTCAAGGCTATAACAAGAGCAATGCCTATTAGTCCTACGATATTTCTCTTCAGTCCTACAAGGGAGAAAATAAAGGAGTTCTTGATTATCTTGAAGGTAGAAAGCTTGAAGGTGACGAGAAGCTGATACATATAAAAGCGCATCATTATCCACACAGCCGCAAGAAATATGCTGAAATAGAACGCCATACTGAAGGCAAAGTTTACGCTTGCCTGAGTTCTGTAAAACACAAGGGCAAAAACGATTACAAAGGAGATGATAAGGTCGAGAATGCCAAGGAGAAGTGCCTGCCAGAAGTTCTTTTTAATAGTTATAAAGAAGTCGGCGGGCATATCTACGTACTCTTCTCTTGCGTGGTTTCTCATGACGTACGCAAGCCCCGCGTTAGCAAAGCCGAAGGTGAGGAAAACGAGGGCGGTGAGAGCGTATAGCACCAACGCCACGGGTCCTGCATAAGACATTTCGGTGTTTGCACCCGACACGCCCCAAAGCGCCATAAAGCCGGGGTTTTGAGTAAAGTGTCCCACGCCGTGAAGAATGGGGTAGAGAGGGTCGGCGGGACTTGAAAAATATATGTCAAAATTTCCCGACAAAGCAACAAAAGCAAAGAAGAGAGGGAAATTCATAACCACCCAAAGTAAATTTGCCTTTGAAAGGTCGAAGAATTTTCTTTTCAAAAGCTTGAAAAATCCCATAAAGGTAAAGTTTGCACCGCTACCTTTTTTTACGCCCTTTCCGGGCTTTGAATAATCAACGATTTTAAATCCTTTTTTCATTTTTTCTCCTTTTAAAGAAGTGACAACAGGTAATTCTTAACTATAAATACAAGAGTTGAAGAGGCAGAAAAAAATATAAAAAACAATATGTAGCTTCCCACGTATCGGAAGTTGAAGATGCCTCTGAAATTTTCGGCACGAAAAAGTGTGCCCTCGAAAATATGCTCGTCAGAGCTTTTTGTGTCTGTGAAAATCTTCATTGAGGTCAGAGTGGCAAAGGATGAGTAAATCGAGAGGATATACCCCGACACAGCGTTGAAGAAAAGAGAGATAACGGCGGTTTTGAAGTCGGGGCTTGCCGATGCTGTGCCGAACACAACGCCGAAAAGAATAAGGGTTACAAGTGATGAAAAGGGAGCGTATATGGTGGGTCCCGATACAAAGACCGACAGAAAGAAGAGAAGATGCAGGAAAACGGGAAGCCATGAATTGAAGTGAATACCAAGCTCCTTGGTAATAAGGGGGAAAAGCCTCAGCCGTAAAACGTCGAAAACGCCTCGCTGACCCAGCACAAACCCTGTAATAAGAGATATTAAAAAGGCAAGAAAGAAAAAGAAGAGGGCTATTTTATAGCTTGAAAACTTCTTTTTGTATATATTGTTGTCATAGTTTTTAATATTACTCCCCTCCTAATATGATTTATTAAATCATATTAGGATAAGGGGGGAAATATACTTTTAAAATTGTCTTTGTTCCCTGAGAGCCTCGCAGAAGATGGCGTTTACCGCAAGCTCTCGGATGTAGCTTCGCTCCTTGGAGCCTCGGCTGAGATTTAAGGGAATGGCACGGCTTGCCTTTTTGGATTTTACACCTATAAAGACAGTTCCTATCTCCTTACCCTCGTCAGGGTCGGGTCCTGCCACACCGGTGACTGATATACATATATCGGCACCCGACAGCTCAAAGAGTCCCTCTGCCATTTCAAGAGCACACTTAGGGGATATCGCCCCATGGGTGTCCAGGGTTTCTTTCTTTACGCCGAGAAGCTTCATCTTTGCTTCGTTTGAGTAGGTAACAACACTCATGCCAAGCACCGATGAAGCACCCCGCAGGTCGGTGAGCCTTTTTGCGGCAAGACCGCCGGTACAGCTTTCAGCAAAGGCAACCTTAAGTCCTTTTTCCTTTAAGAGTCCGAGAAGTGCCTCTTCAAGTCCCGATATATCGGTGCCGTAAATATACTTGCCGAGAATTTCCCTTATTTTCTCTTCAAGGCCGTCGATGAGAGTATTGCATTCAGCCTTGTCTTTGCCTCTGGCTGTGAGTCTTAAAACTACCTCTCCCGTCTTGGCGTATGGGGCAACGGTGGGGTTAGTGCAGCTGTCCATAAGGTGGCGTATCTTTTCCTCTGCCGCCGCCTCGCCTATGCCGTAGAGTCTGAGTGTTCGGGAGAGGATAACGGAGTCGGAAAAGTTTTCGGCAATCCAAGGCTTTATCTTTTCGTCGAACATAGGACAAAGCTCACGGGGAGGGCCTGGGAGCATAATAACAGCACCCTTTTTAGTTTTTACTGCAAGGACGGGTGCGGTGCCGTAGTCGTTGTCGAAAACCACAGCACCAAGAGGGATATATGCCTGCTTTATATTGTTGTCGGTCATTTCTGTTCCGCGGCGAAGGTAGTAGCTCTTGATTTTCTCAAGGGAGTGCCCGTCAAGAACAAGGGGCAGTCCCAAAGCCTCGGCAACGCACTCTTTTGTTATATCGTCGCTTGTGGCGCCAAGTCCTCCCGAGGTTATGACGATGTCGGCGCTTTCTATCGCTTCCCCCAATATGGCAAGGAGACGGTCATGATTATCTCCGACCGTCTCTCGATGAAACAAATTTATCCCGATTTCCGCCAGACCTGCCGAAAGGTAAGCTGAATTTGTGTCAACTACGTCGCCCAGCAGAAGCTCGGTACCGACAGTTATTATTTTAGCTGTCAGAGCGCTCATATCAGTTGAATATAAGGCTGATAGGCTGGTCGTCGTAGATGCACTTGATAGCCTTGGCAAAGATGTCGTCTGTGGGAAGAATTACGAACTTATCAAGCATCTTTTCTTCGGGAACTTCAATAGTATCAAGAAGAATAACCTTCTTGAAGGGGCTTTCCTTGAAGCGGTTGATAGCCTCTCCTGAAAGAACGGCGTGAGTAGCGCCGCAGTAAACTTCTGTTGCACCGCCTATCTCGATAAGCGCCTTACCTGCGTTGCAGATAGTACCTGCTGTATCTATCATATCGTCAACGAGAATACATCTCTTGCCCTTAACGTCACCGATAATGTTGCAAACCTCGGATACGTTAGCTCTTGCTCTTCTCTTGTCGATAATTGCAAGAGGAGCGTTACATCTCTGTGCGAACGCACGTGAACGTGATACGGAGCCAAGGTCGGGAGATACTACAACGGTATCCTTTGACATATCGCCGAATTCCTTGATGAAGTAGTTAGCAAGAAGGGGCTCACCCTTAAGGTTATCAACGGGAATATCGAAAAATCCCTGAATCTGAGGAGCGTGAAGATCCATAGTAAGAACTCTGTCAGCACCAGCAACGGTAAGAAGGTTAGCCACAAGCTTTGCACTGATGGGGTCTCTCGCCTTTGCTTTTCTGTCCTGACGTGCATAGCCGAAGTAGGGCATAACTGCAGTAATTCTGCCTGCACTTGCACGTTTGAGAGCGTCAATCATAATAAGAAGCTCCATGAGGTTGTCGTTAACAGGGTAGTTGGTAGACTGAACAACGAAAACGTCACGTCCTCTTACACTGTCAAAAAGGGAAACACTAATTTCTCCGTCTGAGAAGGTCCTTACTTCGTTTTGTGAAAGAGGAAGTCCAAGCTGAGCCGCAATTCTCATAGCAAGGCTCTTGCTTGCGTTTGCACAAAACAACTGAATGTTTCTGCCGTGTGAAATCATATGTACTCTCCGTTTCATATTATATTTTATTTTCAAATATATTATATCAAATTTTGTCGGTTTTTCAATAGGTTTTTAAAAAATGATGAAAGGATTTTGAAAAATTAGGAATTAGGAATGAGAAATTAGAAATTACGGTTGATTTTGCCGAAGGCAAAATCTTCATTAATTTTCAACTTTCAACTAAATAATCAAAGAGAGTCACAGTGTGACTCTCTTTATAATTTCATCTTGTTTTTCGGTCATTTCCTTTTCTTCGCTTTCTTCCATATGGTCGTAGCCGAGAAGATGAAGGACTGAGTGGATTGTCAGATACGCTACCTCACGCTGAATGGAGTGTCCGAACTCCTCCGCCTGCTCAAGGCATTTGTCGGCGCAGATAATAACGTCACCCAGTGCTATCGCCTCGTTGTCAAAGGGTACAATCTCCGACTCATCGTCAAGGGTAGGGAAGGAGAGAACGTCGGTAACCTTGTCGTTATTACGGTAGTCGCGGTTAAGAGTCTGAATTTCATCCTTGTCAACGAAGGTAACAGACACCTCGGATATTCTTGTGACGTTTTCAAACTTCAAGGTCTCGTTTACCGCTCTTTTTACAAGTGCACGAAGGGAAGGGGTAAAGGTGCGAAGTGCGGTTTTATCTCTTGTGTATATTACGTTTTTCATCACTTTTTCTCCAGATATTCTTTTATTTTTCTTGCGCCCTCTTTTCCTGCGCCCATTGCAAGAATTACGGTTGCCGCACCCGTTACAGCATCGCCTCCTGCAAAAACGCCTTCTCTTGTGGTAGTGATGCCGTCGCTTGTTACTATTCTTCCCCGCTTGTCCGAGTCAAGACCGGGAGTGGTGTTCTTAATAAGAGGATTGGGAGATGTGCCCAGCGCCATAATTACGGTGTCAACCTCTATTTCAAACTGTGAGCCCTCAATTTTCACGGGACTTCTTCTGCCCGAAGCATCGGGCTCTCCAAGCTCTGTTCTATAACACTTTATCGCCTTGACGCGGGAGCTTTCGTCGCCGATTATCTCCTCGGGAGAGGTGAGAAGTCGGAATATAACTCCCTCCTCCTTAGCGTGCTCAACCTCTTCTGCACGGGCGGGAATTTCATCCTCCCCTCTGCGATAGATAATGCTGACCTCCTCAGCGCCAAGCCTTACCGCCGAGCGCGCCGCATCCATTGCTACGTTTCCTGCACCTACAACCGCAATTTTCTTGCCTTTAACAGCAGGGGTATCGTAGTCGTCAAGGTAAGCCTTCATAAGATTGTTTCTTGTCAGATATTCGTTTGCCGACAAAACGCCTATAAGGTCCTCACCGGGTATGTTCATAAACATGGGAAGTCCTGCTCCCGACCCGATAAAGACAGCCTCATAGCCCTCTTCAAAAAGGTCGTCAATAGTCAGCGTCTTGCCGATTACCACATTGGTTACAAGATTAAGGCCTCTCTCCTTCAGAGAGTTCACCGTCTCTTCAACTATTTTCTTAGGCAGTCTGAATTCGGGAATTCCATATATGAGAACGCCTCCTGCCTTGTGAAAGGCTTCAAAAAGAGTGACGTTATAGCCTTCAGCCAGAAGCTCTCCCGCGCAGGTAAGTCCTGCAGGTCCGCTTCCTACCACCGCAACTCTTTTTCCCGTCTTATCGTTCCTGGGGAATACCTTCTTTTTTGCTCTCATATAGTCGGAGACAAAGCGCTCAAGTCTGCCTATACCCACACTTTCGCCCTTTATTCCTCTGACGCAGTGCTTTTCACATTGTCTTTCCTGAGGACATACTCGTCCGCTTATAGCCGACAGACAGTTGGATTTAAGAATTACATTGTAAGCCTCTTCAAAATTTCCTTCAGCAACCTGAGATATAAATTCAGGAATGTCAATTCCAACAGGACAGCCTGTTTTGCAAGGAGAATTCTTACAGTTGAGGCATCTTTTTGCTTCGTTTACCGCATCCTCTGCCGAGTAGCCCAGTGCCACCTCCTCAAAGGTGGTACACCTTTTCTCAATGGAGAGCAGAGGCATAGGTGTTTTATTTTGTTGCATATTAGCCATTACGGTTCAGTCCTTCCAATTCTGCATTTGTGCTTTGCCACACCCTTCTGTTCTTCTTCGGCGTAGCTTCTGTTTCTCTTCATAAGAGAGTCGAAGTCTACGAGGTGTCCGTCAAAGTCGGGGCCGTCAACGCAGGCGAACTTCACTTCGCCTCCCACTCTGACACGACAGCCTCCGCACATTCCCGTGCCGTCAATCATCATGGGGTTGAGGCTGACGATAATGGGCAGGTCGAATTCTCTTGCCGCCATTTCGCAGAACTTCATCATAATAACGGGTCCGATGGCAATTACAAGGTCGTATTTCTTTTTGCTTGCCAAAAGACGGAGCTTATCTGTTACAAGTCCTTTTTCACCGTAGGAGCCGTCGTCGGTGGTGATATAAAGGTTATTCGACACCGCCTTCATTTCTTCTTCCAAGATTACAAGGTCACGGTTTTTGAAGCCTGCGATTATATCAACCTCACAGCCGTTATTCGAGAGGGCTTTTGCTTGCGGATAAGCGATGGCACAGCCAAGACCTCCTCCGATAACCACAGCTCTCTTTACGCCTTCAAGCTTTGTTGGGTTTCCGAGAGGCCCTGCAAAGTCGGAAAGACAGTCTCCCTCATTCATTTCGGAAAGGAGCATAGTTGTAGCGCCCACGATTTGATAGATAACGGTAACGTGTCCCTTTTCTCTGTCGAAATCGGCAACGGTAAAGGGTACCCGTTCTCCCTTTTCATGAGCTACAAGTATAATAAATTGCCCCGGCTTTATCTTTTTAGCTACAAGGGGGGCATTCACCGTCATTTTAACAACGGTGGGATTTAAAAATTTCTTTTCAATTATTTCAAACATAACTATAACGTCTCAATCTTAGTATTTAATATGAGTTTCTTTGAGCTTCTCTCGGCTTTTAAGGGGTCAAAAACGAATTTACGGCAACAAGAGTCGAGAGCTACCGCTCCCTTGTGTCTGCAAAGTGCAGACTCGTCGTCAATAAGCCTTTGCCCGTTTTCGCAAAAAGCACAGGATTTTTCGGGGATATTCTTCTTTTTCACTCTAACAACTCCTTTTTATCAATTATATAGCCGAGAGTCTCTTTTTTCAAGAGTTTTTTTGATAAAAAAGCAGTATATTTCAAAATAAGTGAGAAAAGCCCAGCCCTTCAAGAAGAGCGAGGACTGTACCAGAGAATAAACGCACTCTCACGTAAAGCCCCGTTTTCACTCTCGGCGCCTCGCTCTTTATCTGACAGAGTGCCGAAATCCCGCCCCACCCCGTAAGAAAGGAAAGAAGTATACGATGGGATAGAAGTGTCACCGCTCCGCTTCCAAGCTCGCTCAGGGCAGATATAATAAGGGGCAAAGGATAGGGCAGAAAATTAAAAAGAGAGGTGATGAGCGTGAAGAATACAATGCTTCCACCAACCGCCACCGCCGAGGTAACCGAGGAGGTGAGAGCAGATGAGAGTGATACCGATGAGAAGCAGGGCGGAGCGGGACTCGCTTTGCTTTTTTTATGACAGGTCACAAGGTAAGAAATGGCAAGAGAGAAGAGAAAAAGAAGGCTTCCGTGAAGAGGTGTTCTCCCTACCACAGCTATTACAAAGGCAGGAGAGGGCGCGGAGGACAGGCAGAGTGCCTTTTCTCCCTCCTCGGGGGTTATGGTCTTTTCATTTACCATGCGTTCTATCTGTCTTGCCGAGGCGGGGAAGCCCGATATTATACCGCAGAGCACTACGGGAATAAGAGCGGGTGAGAGAGAAAGCCTTTTCCAAAGCCTGCTTTTCCCTATAATATTTCCAAGCTTATCCATAAGAGCACTGCCCGATATGGCGCGGGTGAGCACCATCATGGGAAAGAGAGTGGCAAGCACTACGTTTTTCAGGGCAAGAAGGGCAACGGTGGCGCTTTCACCTCTTGCCTTGGGAAAGAAAAGAAACAAAACAGCGGTAAAAATATAAAAAACAGACGTTATTTTTTCCAAAGCATCACCTCCGAGATATTATATTTTTTAATATTCACACATATGATTTTCTGAGGTGAAAAGATGGAAACGATTAGCTTATTTTTACACCCTTATATTTTTATAGGCCCCGAGGGGGCTCTCGTTGAAGGGGTAAAAAGGATAGTCAGATGGGACAGTGAGTGCATTGAAATGATATCGGGGAGAAGAGTGAGAATTGAGGGCAAAAGACTCGAAATAGAATATAAATCAATGGACTCACTCCTTGTAAAGGGGAGAATAGAAGGAATTTTCTTTTTAAAGGAGAGGGGCAGATGAGCTTTTTCCTTTCAAGAAGATATACCCTTGAAACCGAGAAAAAAGAGAGGACCCTCACCGCTCTCATAACCTCGGGTATTGACTTTTCTTCTCCCCGAAAAGAAGAAAAGGGAATTTCCTTCAGCGCTCCTTTTTTTGCCAAAAAGAAGATTACACGGTTTGCTGACGAGAGAGGCTTGCCTCTGACGCATAGGGCAGAGGGGATTTTGTCAAGGCTTTTCTTCCTTAAAAAACGCATCGGATTGGTTTTCGGGGGCATTTTATCGTTTTTTTTAATTTACCTCTCGACTTTTTATGTATGGAGTGTTAGAATAGAAGGGAACGAAGAGCTAAGCGATGCCCGCATAAAAACAGTGATGATGGAGTGCGGATTTTTTGAGGGCGTAAAAAAGAGCGAAGTGGATATAAACGAGCTGCAAAACGAAGTGCTTCAAAGATGCCACGAGCTATCTTTCTTCTCGGTGAACGTCCACGGCATGGTTGCCGACGTAGTAGTTCACGAAAGAAGAACAACCGTGATTCCCACCGAAAGAAACGTTCCATATAATCTTGTGGCAGATATGGACGGCGTGGTGGTGTCATCGGTCATTCTCGACGGTCAAGCTATGTTCAAGGTAGGGGACACAGTGGCAAAGGGCGAGCTTCTTGTCAGCGGAATTGTGGACAGCACCGCCGAGGGCTTCAGACTCAGGCAGGCAGAGGGCAAGGTGTACGCAAGAACCTCCAGAATAATAGAGCTTTCTCTTCCCTTTGAATATTTTGAAAAAAGACTAATTAAAGAAGAAAAAACGAAAAAAATAAGAATACTCGGTCACAGTATTGGAAAGAGTGTAGGAGACGACAGCGGAAGCTACGATATAAGCACAAGTGAAAAAGAGGCGAGTCTTTTCGGATTTCTTCTGCCCTTCAGTATCGAAGAGCACAAAGCGTCGTATTATAAGAATGAAAAAAGCACGCTTTCACCCTTGGAGGTGAGGGCAGAGCTTCTTGACAGCTATAAGAGATATCTTTCCACCGAGCTTGACTCGGGAACGGTGCTTGGTGAAAAGCTTGTCTTTTCAGAGGATGAAGAGAAAATGACGTTGACGGCAGAGGTTGTGGCAATAGAGAACATAGCGGTAAAACAAAAAATCAATATAAATTAAAGGTGAAAAAATATGGCAAACGAAATTTCCGTCTTTCTTGACGATACCGACGTAATATCAAGGATATTCGGTCCCTCGGATATGCACGTAAATCTCATTGAAAAGGAGCTCTCGGTTGTAATCGTCAACCGCGACCTTGAAATGAAGATATCGGGGGCTGACTCCGACAACGTAAAAAAAGCCGAGGCACTTATAAAGCACCTTGCAAAGTCGGCGGCAATGTGTGAGAATTTAAGCGAGCAGACGGTATCCTATGCTATTACTATGTGCCTTGAGGGCAGACTTTCGGAAATTGAGCCCAATCTTAGTGAATGCATCTGCATCACCCCCAAGGGCAAGCCAATTAAGGCTAAAACCGTAGGACAGAAAAACTACGTGAAGGCAATAACGGATAACACTATATCCTTTGGCGTAGGACCTGCAGGCACGGGAAAGACTTATCTTGCAGTTGCAATGGCGGTAACGGCTTTGAGAAAAAGGGAAGTCAACCGCATTATCCTTACCCGCCCCGCCGTTGAAGCAGGCGAGAAGCTTGGATTTTTGCCCGGCGACCTGCAGACGAAAATCGACCCTTATCTGCGCCCACTCTACGACGCTCTCTACGAAATGCTTGGCATGGAGGGCTTCCAGAGACATATGGAAAAGGGCACTATCGAAATAGCACCCCTTGCCTATATGAGAGGAAGAACACTTGATGACTCCTTTATCATTCTCGACGAGTCCCAGAATACCACACCCGAGCAGATGAAGATGTTTCTTACCCGTCTCGGCTTTAATTCAAAGGCGGTTATAACGGGCGATATAACCCAGATAGACTTGCCCGACGGCAAGAGCTCGGGACTGAAACAAGCACTTAACATCGTGTCGGATATAAGCGGTATCTCGGTGACCTACCTTACCTCCAAGGACGTGGTGCGTCATAGCCTCGTCACCAAGATTATAGAAGCATATGACAGATTTGACAAAAAGCATTCAAAGTCCTGAGACTTTGAATGCTTTTTTTAATGCAGAATGCAGAGTGGTGAATGCAGAATTAAGGAAGAGTTTGAACTTTTTGTTCAAACTCTTCCTTTTCATAATACATTTTTATTATTTGTAAGTCCTGCTATATAATCGAGAGATACGTTGTAATATTTTGCCAATATTATAACTCTGTCAAAAGGTATTGCTCTTTTGCCTTTTTCATATTGCGCATAATAGGATTGACTTGTTCCAATTATATCAGCTATTTCTTTTTGGCTTTTTTCTGCATCTTCTCTCAAGTCTTTTAATCTTTGATATCTATTCATAAAATAAGCCTCTTCTTATAATTCTAAAACTATTATTATAAAGATAATATCACAAATAGACTAAAAACGCTTAACTTTAGTTCATATGTGGACTATAATAATATTAAAAAGAAAAGGAGTTAATTTTATGAAAACGCTGCTTGAAGAATTATGGTTTGACTATCAAATAGAAAAATCAGCTATCCTTTCCAAAAAGCATCAGGGAATGCAAAGTATAATTGTATCAAAATTTGATATGCTTTTAGAAATGTTAAATGAAAATCAAAAGCTTTTTTTTAATGAATTTACCGACAGCATTTATGCCCTGCAAAGCGAATTGGAAAAAGATGCTTTTATAGAGGGTGTATCCTTTGGAACTAAATTCATAACGGAAACCCTTTTAAAACAATGCAACATTAAATTTATTCCAATCGGTTGACAAAACTCTTTTTATGGTTTACAATAAAGACAGAAAAAGGCAAGACCTTCAACGGTTATGCCAAAACGTTTGTTATTAAAAAATAACGCTATTGCTTTGGTCGGCTGGCGTTATTTTTTTATGGTCAATGCTAACGAAAGCAATAAAATTATCATAAAAGTTATTATGTAATTTTCATCCATAGCTATCACCTCCTTTTAAAGAGATGATGGCATAACCGCCCAGCTATTACACTGTTTCAAGTCTTACCTTGCGGATATTATATATCACTTGACTCATTTTTTTAATACCTTTGTCAAAATTTGAAGAAAAGGTGCAGGAATTTCCTGCACCTTTTTTACCTTAATTCTTAACTTTGCATTTTGCATTCTGCATTTTTTAGGCTATCCCATAAAGACGCTATACGGCTCTATTCTCTGTCCTTGTGTGAGAATGGCGCCGTCGCCGAGGACGGCAAAGTCGCCCACCACCGTGTCACGTCCGATGGTGACGCCTTCTCCTACTGTCACGCCGTCGCCCAGGATACACCCGTCAAGGACACAGCGTTCTCCTATTCTTGTGTGTCTGCCTACCACCGATTCTCTGACGCTTGCACCCTTCATTATTCTTGAGTGCTGTCCGATGACGCTTCGGGTAACGGTGGCGTTTTTTCGTTTTTCCTCTATGACGGGGTGAACGAAAAAGGTATCCGAGAGAGTCATAAGGTTTGAACGGCGGTATTCCGAAAAGGAGCCTATATCACACCAGAAGTCCTTTGTTATAAAGCCGTAGAGCTCTTCTTCATTGGGAAAAAGGTCTCGGGCAAAATCGTAAAAGGTGTTTTCGGGAATTTTTTCCACCACATCTTTTTTTATGATATATATTCCGCAGTTCACAAGTGCTTCGGCGTTTTTGGGGAGCGGGGGCTTTTCGAGAAAGCTTGAAACCTTACCGTCTTCTCTAAGCTTTACCACTCCGTAAAGGGAAGGATTGCGCCGAGGGGTAAGAGTGAGGGTAACACGGGCGTTTTTCTCCTTATGAAAGCTAAGAAGCGACGTAAAGTCCACGTCTGTCAGAGCGTCTCCGCTGAGAATGAGGGTATTTCCCTCGACGAAGCCACGGCAGTTTTTCACTGACCCTGCCGTGCCGAGAGGCACCTTTTCTTCAAAGTAGCTTATTTTTACGCCGTGTCTGCTGTCTCCAAGTTCTGCCTTTATGTCCTCGCCCTTGTAGCCAAGAGTTATTGCCGTCTCTTTTATTCCGTGAAGGGCAAGTCTTTCTATCATTATATCAATTATGGCACGGTCACCAATGCGCATAAGGGGCTTGGGGCGGGTTTTTGTAAGGGGTCTGAGTCTTTGACCCTCACCGCCTGCAAGAATTACTGCTTTCAAAACTATCACCTCATAAAATAGTTTACTCGCAGTTTTTTCTCTTATTCAAAAAAACTCAATCTTGACTTAGAGCGAAAAATGGGTTATCATAGATATACTAAATTTTAAGGAGCGTTAACGTGAGCATTTCCAAAAGCAGTTTCAGAATAAAAAACAAGCTTATGTCAGATACCTTCGTTTTGCCCAAAAAGCTTTTGGCAAGGCTTTCGGAAGCGGGAGAGGGAGAGCTGAAAATATTTATAGTTCTTTCTTCTCTTGAGCTTGGAGAGGACTATATCTCCGAGGAAGAGCTCTTTGAAAAGGTTCGTGATTTTGGGCTGACCGAGTCGGATTTTTCCGAGGGGCTTGCATTCCTCAGAGGTGCAGGACTTATCGAAAAGCCCTCTTCAAGAAAGAGTGAAAAGGCAGACCTAAGCGCTCACGTTCCCGCCCGTCCCTCATATAAGGCGCAGGAGCTTGCAGACGTTAGTGAAAAGGGAGAATTCAAGGAGCTTTACGAGTATGCCTCAAGGAGACTTGGCAAGTCCTTAAACCAGTCTGATATAGCAACGCTTTACTCCTTCCATGAATATCTTTGTATGCCCTATGACGTGATAATGCTTACAATCGAGCATTGTGCCTCCGAGGGTAAGGGGTCGCTCAGATACGTTGAAAAGCTTTTGATGGATTTTGCCGATAAGGATATAAATACTTACGAAAAAGCCGAAGAGTACATAATGAATAGAAAGAAATATCTTGGCTTTGAAGGAAAGATAAGAGACCTTTTCGGACTTGGAAAGAGAGCCTTGACCCAAAAGGAAAAGGTGTTTGTATCTTCCTGGCAGGCTATGGGCTTTTCGTGGGATATGATAACGCACGCCTTTGAAAGAACTGTTGAGGGCACAAAAAGCCAGCCGAATATGAGTTATATGAACAAAATTCTTGAAAACTGGAAGTCCTCGGGCTTTGAGTCGGTGGGCGAGGTAGAGACGGGAGATAAGAAACCCTCTGTCATCAGCGACGGCTTTGACCCCGATGAATTTTTCAAGGCTGCCTTGGAAAAGGCAAAAAACCGATAAAAGGAAGTTTTAAAAATGAGTGATAAAACAGAGCTCAGCGTTTTTGAATTATATAAAAACAAGGCGGAGAAAGCAAGAAATGACGCCGATGAGCGCTCAAGGCTCGTTTGGGCAAAGGACAAAAGAATAGAAGAAATAGACCGAGAGCTGTCGGGAATAGGCATGGAAATTTTCGGTGCCGCTCTGCTTGGCGACGAAAAGAGAGAAGCGGAATACAAGAGGCTTCAGAACAAGCTCGCTCTTCTTCGTGCCGAAAAGAAGGACAGACTTCTCGCCCTCGGACTTGACGAGCATTATACCGACGTGAAATACGAATGCGAGAAATGCTCGGACACAGGCTATGTGGGTATAAAGATGTGTGACTGCCTGAAAAAGACCGTCAGACAGAGAAGCTATAAAAATTCGGGTATCGGAAAATATCTTGAAAGCCACACCTTTGAAAACTTTGACTTATCCCTTTACGAATTCGGAGAAAAGAGAAACTTAGCCGCTAAGAACTTTAAGGGCTTAAAGCAATACGCCGAGGAGTTCTCGGAGAGTACAACCAAGTCTCTGATTATTATGGGCTCAACAGGTCTTGGAAAGACCCACTTGTCCGCCGCAGTTGCAAAGGTAGTTATAGAAAAGGGATTTTCGGTTTATTACGACAGCGCACAGAATATTATTTCCACCTTTGAAAGAGAGCGCTTTTTAAGGGATGACGAAAAGCCCGTCAGCGACAGATATTTTGACTGTGACTTACTTATTATTGACGACCTTGGTGCCGAGGTGCGCACTAAAAACTCGGTTTCCTATTTCTACACCCTTATAAACACAAGACTCATTTCGGGTAAGCCCGTCATCGTTTCCACAAACCTTGACGGCAAGGGCATTAGTGCAAATTACGACAACAGAATTGCGTCAAGACTGCTTGGAGAATACGATTTGTATTTCTTCGAGGGCAAGGATTTAAGAGGACAAAAGAATAGATAAGAAACAAAAAAGGCTTCGGTTTTAACCGAAGCCTTAATCTTTATGGACAGGAAGAATTATTCCTCTGTGTCAGCCTTCTTCTTGGAAAGCATTACGTTTGTAAGGATACCAAGGATAAGGGAACAAGCGATAGAAGTGATTGTTACCTTACCGATAGCCATAGCCATACCGCCGATACCGGGGATAAGGATAGCTGCTACTGTGAAGAGGTTTGCATTGTTTTCAAGGTCAACCTTCTGAATCATCTTAAGACCCGATACTGCGATAAAGCCGTAAAGAGTGATACATACACCGCCCATTACACAGCCGGGAATAGAATCAAGGAATGCAACGAAGGGTGAGATGAATGCGATAAGCATTGACATGATAGCGGTAGCAGTTATTGTTACAACGGAAGCGTTCTTTGTGATAGCAACACAGCCTACTGACTCACCGTAGGTAGTGTTGGGACAACCGCCGAAGAATGCACCAACCATAGAGCCTACACCGTCACCGAGAAGAGTTCTGTCAAGACCGGGATCCTCGAGAAGGTCAGACTCAATGATAGATGAAAGGTTCTTGTGGTCTGCAATGTGCTCTGCGAATACAACGAAAGCAACGGGGACGTAAGCAACTGCAACTGTTGCGAAGTATGAGCCGTCAATCTCCTTGATGCCCTTGAGTGCTTCAATGAATGTAAATTCGGGAACTGCAAGGAAGGTAGAAAGTGTAACGCCGCCCTCAACAAGTGCCTTGAAGGGAGCAAAGTCGATGATGCAAAGAGATGCATTTCCCGTTGCATTACCAATGAGAGTGAACACAAGAGCTACTGCATAGCCTGCAAGGATACCAATGATGAAGGGGATGAGACGTGCCATCTTCTTGCCGTAAACCGAGCAAAGAGTAACAACTGCAAATGTAACAAGGGCACATACAAATGAAACCCA
Organism: Clostridia bacterium; assembly: GCA_017467865.1. Classification (GTDB taxonomy): domain Bacteria; phylum Bacillota; class Clostridia; order Oscillospirales; family SIG627; genus RGIG6353. Next base: position 24,444 of record JAFUKG010000020.1, on the reverse strand, counting down.
GATGTTAGAGGTCATGATGAATGAGCCGTTGCCGTCCTGAGGACCGTAGGAGAATACGTCCTTGATAGCCGCGCCTGCAAGGGAAAGACCGATGAGTGCAACGGTAGGACCGATAACAACGGGAGGCATAAGCTTGTTTATCCACTTAACTCCTACAAGCTTGATAATGATAGCGATAACCACGTATACAAGACCTGCAAGGATAGCACCGACGATAATTCCAAGGAATCCGAGTGCTGCCGACATAGCTCCTGCAAAGGCTGTTACCATTGAGCCGATAAATGCAAAGGATGAGCCAAGGAAAACAGGGCTTCTGAACTTAGTGAAAAGCTGATAGATAATAGTACCTGCACCTGCACCGAAGAGTGCTGCCGATGCGGTCATACCGTTACCTACGATTGCGGGAACTGCGATTGTTGCCGCCATAATAGCAAGAAGCTGCTGAATGGCAAAGACAATAATCTGACCGAACGAGGGTTTGTCTTTAACGTTGTAGATGAGTTTCATATAAGAAAATCTCCTTCTTAATTTTTTTGGTAGAGCCTAAAAAAACAGCCTTGCATAAGCAAGACTTAATTTTTCTGAACCAAATCTTGCATAGCGGTTGTGCTCAAGACTTACCAGACATCATTCAATTATATAACGGAAGGGTAGCTTTGTCAATAGAAGTCGAAAAAATTGTGTTGAAAATGCGGATGGGTTGTGATAGAATGAGTTTGCAAGGCAAACTCAGCGATATAAATTACTGACGGAATTTGCAGGAGAATTTTATGAAAAAAATAATAGCGCTTATTTTATGTTTTATATTTATTTTGCCTCTTTCTTCATGTAACGATGTGGGAGAGGGGACACCGAAATATATATTTATGTTTGTGGGCGACGGTATGGGGATGAATGCAGTTGCTCTTACCGAGTATGCAGGCATTGACCTCTCCTTTAACGATTTCGATACCTTCGGCTCGGTGACTACTCATAACCTTTCCTCCGAGATTACCGACTCCGCTTCTTCCGCTACCGCCATGGCGTCGGGAGAAAAAACGAAATCTCACTACGTAGGTGTTGACGGCAATGGTAAAAAGGTAAAAACGCTCACAGACTTTTTCAAGAAAAAGAATATGAAGGTGGGGCTCGTTTCCTCACAAGCTGTAAATCACGCAACACCCGCCGCCTTTTACGCTCATAATGAGTCGAGATACAATTATTACGAAATAGGACTTGATTTCTGTGAGTCAAAAGTAGACTTTTTCGCGGGGGCAGGCTTCCTTGAGCCCGATGGGGACAAGGGAAACCTTTATGATATGGCAGGAGAGCGCATTTTAACAAACGGCGAGGGGTTTCTGCCCTTTGAGATTGATAGAAAGCCCCATGAAAAATCCCTTGCCGATTACCTTGAAGAGACTGTTAAAAAGCTATACTCCGAAGAGGGCTTTTTCATAATGTGCGAGGGGGGCAGAATTGACTCCGCCTGCCATATGAACGACGCATATACTGCAATCCGTGAAATAGAAGCCTTTGACGAGGCGGTGAAAATTGCTCTCGAATTTTACGGTGAGCACCCCGATGAAACACTTATTATAGTTACTGCCGACCACGAAACGGGCGGATTGACTCTGGGGTATAACCCTACCGAATATGAAATGTATCCCGAGGTTCTCTTGAATCAAAAAATATCTTACAGCCGTTTTGAAAGCGAATACGTGTCGGTTTACCTTGAAAAGAAGCCCGACCTTGAGGCGGTGCTCTCGGATATAGCTTATCTCTTCGGGCTTAGTGACCTGACGGCATATGAAAAAGAGCTTCTTTCCTATGCCTATGAGTTAACAAAGGCGGGTACAGGGGCATATACTAAACGTGATTGGGTAGATTTTTCCGATAAGACGCCTCTCACCGTTCAGGTGCTGAGACTTCTTTCCCACCGCGCAGGAATTGATTTTACTACCTTTTACCATACTGCATCACCCGTGGGACTCTGGGCTAAAGGTGTTAAGGCGGACACCTTTGCGGGAGCCTATGACAACACCTATATTTATGAAAAAATAGTAGAAGTTTCATCTTAATTGTTGACAAAAACCTTTGTGGGTTGTATTATGAATAAGTTAGTATAATTTTGAAAGAAGGTAAAATCTTGTTTAAAAATGAAAAAGTAAGAAACGCTTTATTGTTGGGTGTTCTTTGCTCAGTGTCATATTTGGCGGTATATATTGCAAGAAACGTTCTTGGTGCAGTAACACCTCAAATGTTAAATAGCGGACTTTATACAGAGCAGTTTATAGGCACTCTTTCATCGGCATTCTTTTATTTCTATGCATTCGGTCAGCTTATCAACGGAATTCTCGGTCAGAAGATAAACGCAAGAAACATGATGTCCTTCGGACTTATACTTGCAGGTGTCTTTAATTTTGTTTTTCCTTACATAAAAGGTGACGTTTCGATTACTCTGGTTTACGGACTTATGGGCTTTTGCCTTTCAATGATATACGCTCCCATGACAAAGGTGGTAGCCGAAAATACCGAGCCCATCCATGCAGTGCGCTGTTCGCTGGGTTATACCTTCGCATCCTTCTTCGGCTCTCCCGTTGCAGGCATCCTTGCATCCTTTATGGTATGGCAGAGCGTATTTACCGTCAGCAGTATATCCCTTTGGGTTATGGGTGCCGTAACATTTGTTTCATTTTTGATACTGGAAAAGAAGAAAATCGTCGTTTACGGCAGATTTGACAAGAAAAAGGGCGAGAAGAAAGAGGGAGCAATAAAAGAGCTCGTTAAGAGAGATATCATTGCTTTCACTATTGTTTCTATCATTACGGGTGTAATAAGAACTACCGTTATTTTCTGGATGCCTACTTATTTCAATCAGTACCTCGGCTTTTCCGAAAAGGTATCTACAAGCGTTTACTCGGCATCTACCCTTGTTATTTGTGCAAGCAGCTTCGTTTCCATCTTTATATACGAGCGTATGAAGAGAACTATGTCAAAGCCTCTGCTCCTTATGTTCTCGGTGTCTGCCATAGCTTTTGTATGTATGTACTTCTTCCATATTCCTGTGGTAAACGTAGTGCTTATGATAATGGGTATCTTCTTCTCCAACTGTGCCACCACTATCCTTTGGAGCGTTTACTGTAACTCTCTCAAGGATACGGGCGTTGTTTCGGGCGCTACGGGATTTTTAGACTTTGTCAGCTATATGGCGGCAGGTATATCCTCCACACTCTTTGCAAACTCGGTGAACACTATCGGTTGGGGCAACCTCATCTTAGTGTGGGCAGGACTTATGGTTGTGGGCGTTCTGACTGCAATATATCTTTTACTTAAAGACAGAAGAAAATCGGAGGCAATATGATTTTTAACAATATACTCGAAGCCTTGGGAAACACTCCCATGATAAGGCTCTCGAAGATGGCACCTGAAAACGGCGCCGAAATTCTTGTTAAATTTGAGGGGCTTAACGTAGGCGGTTCAATAAAAACACGAACTGCGTACAATATGATAGTTGACGCCGAAAAGCGTGGAATTATAAATAAAAATACCATAATCGTGGAGCCTACAAGCGGAAATCAAGGCATCGGACTCGCCCTTGTTGGAGCTGTCAGAGGGTATAAAACAAAGATTATTATGCCCGACTCTGTAAGCGAGGAAAGACGCAAGCTTGTACGTCATTACGGCGCCGAGGTGATTTTAGTTCACGATGCAGGAAATATAGGTGAATGCATCGAGGAGTGCGTGAAGACCGCCCTTCGGATGAAGGAAGAGGACAAGAACGTATTTGTTCCCCAACAGTTTGAAAACCCTGCAAACCCCGGTATTCAGCGAGAGGTCACCGCAATAGAGATAATCAGTGCTGTTGACGGACCTATCCACGGCTTTTGCTCGGGAATAGGTACAGGAGGAACTATTACGGGCATAGGCGAAACTCTAAAAAAATATAACCCCGATATTGAAATATGGGCGGTTGAGCCCGAGCACGCCGCAATTCTGTCGGGCGGTTCTATCGGAACACATCTTCAGATGGGTATAGGCGACGGAGTTATTCCCGAAATACTCAATCAGGATATTTTCAGCGACATATGTATTATTAACGACGAGGAAGCAATTTCCACCGCGAAGAGACTTGCATCTGAAGAGGGTATCATGTGCGGAATTTCCAGCGGTACAAACGTGGCGGCGGCAATAAAGCTGGCGAAAAAGCTTGGACGCGGTAAGACGGTGGTAACCGTTCTTCCCGATACGGCAGAGCGCTACTTCTCAACACCCTTGTTTGAAGAATAAAAGAAGATTTCGGACGTTAACGTCCGAAATCTTTTTTTATTTTAGTGAATATTGAAGATTGAATAATTACGGTTGATTTTGCAAAGCAAAATCTTTTTTATATTTCTTCTTTTTCAAATTTTATAACGTCCTCAACTTGGCAGTCAAGCACATGACAGAGAGCATCGAGCGTTTTTGTGCTTATGGCTTCTCCTTTTTTTATTCGATACAAAGTGTTTGCAGAAAAGCCCTCTTTGAATATCAGATGATATTCGGTTATTCCTTTTTTAAATAAAGTATTGTAAAAAGGTTTATAGCTTATCATTTTTTCATCACCAATTAAATTTTATCATACTCAACCTATTGACAATACTCAATATATTGAGTATAATTGAAGCATGTGATAAATATTGAGTGAAAATTCATGGTTCACAAATAAATTTGAAAGGAGAAGAAAATGTTTGTATATTGTAAAAGATGTGGTTTGATACACAACACAAAGAGCAAGAAGCCCATTTGTGATGCATGTGAAATACCAATGTTTCAGGTGCCTGACGAATATCTAACCGAAAGCAAGTTTATGTTTGAATCTCGTGAGAAACGTCAGGAATTTGAAGAGCTGATAAGAGGCTGTGAAGAGTACAGCGAGGAAGCTTTTTTGAAAAGGGACGATATAATAAAGGCAAAAAAGCTTGAAAAAGATGATAGAGTGGCAAAAAAAGTATCAGAGTATAACGAAAGTGTAATACAAGCAAGGTGCCCTATTTGTCATTCCAATATGCTCGACAAAATTTCAAACGTTGGAAAAGTGGTCAAGGTAGGAGTTTTTGGTATTTTAGGAGCGGGAGACATTGGGAAAAAATACAGGTGTAAATCCTGTGGTTACAAATTTTAATAAAATAAGGAGATTTATATTATGGGAATTTTTGATAAGGTAGCAAAAGCAGCGACAAACGTAGGTAACAGTGTACTTAAAACAGCTACGACGGTTGGTTCAAATGTAACAACTGCCGCAGGAGAACAAGCCGAGCTTGTGTCTTTAAAATCACAAGTTAACGTAATTGAAGAAGAACTTAATGCTTCATATATCCAAATTGGCAGAAAATATGTAGATTATGTAATACAGACGGGTGAAATGCCTGGTATAGATATTAGTGATATTTTAAAGCTTATAGACCCCAAAATGACAAAGAAGCAAGAACTTGAACAGAAGATTATTGAACTTGAAAAAGAAATAAAAGAAAAGAACGTTTTGAGAGAAAAGCAGAAAGTGGAAGAAGAATTCCTTGAGGAGAAGAACAAGCTTGACAAAGCTTTGGCAATGGATATCATAAATCAAGATGATTACGATATAAAAATTACTTTGGCAAGAAAGAAAGTTGACAATTTTGAACTTATCAGAAAAATTGAACAGCAGGCAGAAATGGGATTGATAACCAATGAAGAGAAGGCACAGAAAATAGAAGCTTTGCTTAAATAAAAACAGCTTCGCAAAAGCAAAGCTGTTTTAACAATAAAATTTTTTGAGAGGGATTAAATGGGAGGACTTTTTTATAAAAAAGTTCTCCCATTCGATTACTTCACAAGCTTTAAAATTTCTTCCTTAGGTCTTACTCCTACAAGCTGACCTGCGATTTTGCCGCCCTTTATTGCTACAAGAGTGGGAATTGACACGATGCCGAACTGTACTGCAAGGGCTTCTTCTTCGTCTACGTTGACCTTGCCTACAACAACGTCTGGATTTTCGCTCGCTATCTCCTCAACAACGGGGGCAATCATTCGGCAGGGACCGCACCAGGTTGCCCAGAAGTCGAGAAGAACGGGCTTTGTGCTCTTTAGTACTTCGTTTTCAAAATTATCCTTTGTTATTTCAAGCATATTTTTTATCTCCTTTTTAGTCTTTTGTTTTATAGAAAAGCATACAGTGGCAATAGCCTTCAAAATCGGGGTCGGCAATCTGACGTCTGAATTCCTCGCACATACATTTGAATTCTTCCTTTTTACCAACTCTGCAAGGGCAAAAGCCCCCCTTTGCTATCAGTCCTTCGCGGATTTTCTTGACTGTTTCCTTGTCCTCATTGAGTCTTATTGCCATGTTTATCACCTCTACTAATAATACTATCACATATTTTTGAACTTTTCAACACTTTTATGCTGACAAAATCACTTGACTTTTATACTGCTTGTGTGATAAACTCAACGTAGTTTTTTCAGGAGGTTTTTTATGAAAAAGATATTAACTTGCTTTATGCTTCTTCTCCTTTTGGTTTTTTCTCTTTCGTGTGCAAAGGAAAGCGGAGCGGAAGAAAAGGAGTCTACCCCCGAGGAAAAGGCGGAAAGATACTACGAGACTATCCGCTCCATAGGTACAGAGGGAATAGAGGTTGAAGTAAAGAGTGTAAATATGTGGAACGATTATGAGGGAACCGCCGCCATCATCGCAACCATTCCCGATTACACCGAGCTTTTTGTGGCTGTTTACGGTGAAAAGGATATGACTAAGGCTCTTGCAAAAGCCATAAGACGTGAGGAATTTACTACTATCAAATATGAGGGAACTGTTCCCGTCAGTGTTGTGGCAGGGGAGCAGGTAGTAAACTCCGAGGACACCGTAAAGGACTTTGTGGAAAAAGAGCTTATCAAGGCTATTAATGCCGTTATGGATTTGGAGGGAGCAGAATGAAGAGAATAACAGCGCTTTTACTTGCTATTTTTATCTCTCTTTCGGTGCTTGTTCCCGCAGTTTCAGCCGAAAGTGCTTCCTTTATCTATTCGGGTGAGGATATCGAAGAGCTTTATTATGACTTTGAATACGTGTCGGGCATGGTTGAGGGAGTGTTCGGCAAAAGCGACGGACTTGCTTATTGGACCTATGCCGAGGATATGAAGGACAAAAAGGTGGGCAGCTGGCTTATCGACGTGTCCTCCAAGATTATTGGTGAAGAGCCCGACGAAAAGTATTATACCGAAGTGCTCACAAATATGATAGCGCTTTTAGAGTACGACACCGCAGAGCAGATAGAAAATCAAGGTCAGTTCGACAAGATGAAGAACCTTGGCGAATACGCTCTCGACGTGGTGGATATCGGCGCTACCGTTATCGGACTTGACGATGAGCTTGACGGGATATCCAAGGCAGTGGGCGTTGCCTCCGACGGTATCGACCTTGTTCTTGATAACGTGAAGCAGATAAAGTACTATGAGCTCACTATCCGAAATTATGCTAACGCCGAGAATTTTCTCAAGGCGGTGAACGAAAACTCCGACAACAAAATGCTTGCCGAAGCGGCAGGGGAGCTGAGAAACGTAAACGAGCTTCTCTTCAAGGAAAGATGTAAGTACATAGCCGAGAGCGTGGACTCCACAGGTACCTTTCTTGCAAAGAATTTCATGTCGGACTTGTCATTCTCGTTACTCAAAAATCTCAAGGAATATAAAAAGGATCAGCTTGTCAAGGACTACGTTGACTATGGCGAAAAGGCTTATAAGGCTTTGGACAGACTTATATCAACGGGTGAAGCAGTGTTCAAGACGGTAATGATTGGGGGCGATCTGCTTTTCGGTACCACCAACACCTTCCGCCGTCACAACGAAATGAGCACTATGGCGGATATAGCCCAGGCTATCATCGCCGAGTACTCCAAGATAAAGGTTTCTCCCGATATGCCCGCCGAAAACCTATATAACGCTATACGCACCAAGAGCGAGTTCTATAAAATGCTTATTGCAACTCACCTCAGAGGTGAATATCTCATATATAGCCTTAACTATAACGATGCAGGCGTACTTTCTTCGTTTACAAAGTGGTTTGACCAGAATATTGTAAACGAAAACCAAAGCATCAAGAAGTGGTACAATACTCAGGTGGATTGCTGTGAGAAGTACTATGATATGGTGGAGGACATCTTTGAAAGGCTCATGAGCGAGAAGTTTGTAGTTGAGGGCGGTTTTGAGCTTCACGACGGCTTTATCGTGGAAATTGAGCAGAAAGACACCGTTCCCGAGGGATATATCGGAGTTTATTCATACGACGATTTCAGAAAGATTGCCGATAGCTGTCCAAGTGACGCCTTTATTACTTCAATCTATGACGTTGAGACCGAGTATAATACTGCAAATTATATTCTCATGAACGATATTACACTTCCCGCCGATTTTGACAGCGCGGGAGCCTTCTACGGAATTCTTGATGGAAACGGATACACGATGAGGGGACTCAATAAGTCTTTGTTTGAAACTATCGGCGGTGCGGTTATAAAAAATCTCGGACTTGAGATAAACTTTACTAAGGACACGGATGACACGGAATATAGCTTCGGTGCTATTGCACGCGGTCTCAACGGATGGAACAACGGCGACGGAAGCCACATTGACAACTGCTTTGTCAAGGGCTCCATAGATATCACCTGCCGTTCGGGATATTTCGGCGGACTTATTGGCGTTGCCGACGGTGCTGAGATGACTAACTGCTATAACGAAGCGGATATAAGTATCAAGACAAGACAGGGCGGAAGCGTTGGCGGTATATGCGGAGAAGATGCCGACATTATAAACTGCTATAATACGGGGGATATTTCTCTTCATGCTACTTGTGAGAATACCTTCAATATCTATTCCATCGACGTAAAGGTTGGAGGTATTCAGGGCGGAAACTTCTACGATAAAACAGAGAATTGCTACAACACGGGTAATATAAAGGCAAGTGCCAACGGAGCCTGCTCGGTTTACAGCGGAGGAGTTCTCGGCTATAACTACGGCTCATGGACCTTTGTTACTGATATAAAGAATTGCTACAACATCGGAAGAGTAACTTGCGATTGGACCTCTGACTATGACGCAACGAAGGAATACGGCTTTGCTCTTGGGGCAAGCTACTGCGCAGGCGGTATCGTAGGACACGCAGGAAGCACCGTGAGAATTAACGGCTGTTGGAACGGAGGAGAGGTTGTAGGAGAGCACTTTGTGGGTGGAATTGCGGGACGTGTCAACGATGACTCCGATGATGCTATAACAAACTGTTATAATATGGGTACTATTTCTGCAGTTCAGTATGCAGGCGGAATTATGGGTAAGGACGTCTATGAAATGGGCATGAAGCACTGCTATAATATGGGCGTTATCGCAGGCGGCATGCACTGCGGTGCCTTGGCAGGCGGTATTAATGACGGTGAGGAATGCTTTGAGGATTGCTACTACCTCGATTCAATAGGCCCTGCAACTCCCGCAGGAATTGATTATACGGGAGCGACACCTCTCACAGCCGAAGAAATGGCAAAACCCGAAAGCTTTGCAGGCTTCGACTTCGTTGATACCTGGAAGCTGAGAGACGACCATACACAGCCTCTTCTTAAGTGGTAAAGAAAAAGACTTGTCGAGAGACAAGTCTTTTTTTGTTCAGTAACCCTCGCTTTTAACGAACACGTTCCAAATCACGGCAAAGCCGTGTATATCATCAATGCGGAGCATTGTATATCACCAAGGCGTGAGCCTTGCATATCATCAAGCCACAGTAGAATACACGCGTGACGCGTGATGAGATGCAGCCCAAAGGGCTGATTATATACACCGCCCTTCGAGCGGTGATGATATGCCAAGCCTGTGGCTTGGATAAAAAAATCCCGTTCCAAAGAACGAGATTTTTTGGCGGAGAAGGCGAGGATCGAACTCGCGCGCCGGAAACCCGACCTAACAGTTTAGCAAACTGCCCCCTTAACCCCTTGGGTACTTCTCCAAAGTTCGCATTGCCTTAGAAGTATATCACAAAAAACTCTTAATGTCAATACGATTTTTGTGAAAGTTTTAAATTTATCTTGATATTATTTTCTCTTTGTTATATAATTGTTAGCGTCAAAGGAGGGATAAAATGCTTGACCCAAGATTTGTGGAACGAATGAAAAATTTACTTGGTGAAAAAGGCTTTGAGGAGTACGAAAAAGAGCTTGAAAAAGAGTGTAAAAGGGCTTTTCGTATAAACCCCGCGAAAAAGCCCGATACCTTACCCTTTGATACTGAACCAGTACCCTACTGTGAAAACGGGTATTATTTCGATTATGACAGAATAGGTCAGCATCCCCTTCATCATGCAGGTGCCTTTTACGTTCAGGAGCCTGCCGCTATGGTGCCCGTGGCAAGCATTGATATTGCCCCCGGCTTTAAAATTCTCGATACCTGCGCTTCCCCCGGCGGAAAGTCTACTCAGGCGGCATCCTTTCTCTCGGAGAAGGGGTTTATTATTTCTAACGAAATAAGCCCTCAGCGTGCAAGGATACTGTCGGGAAACTTTGAAAGGCTGGGACTTAAAAACGCCGTTGTCACCTCATGTGACGTTGAAACGCTTACTCGTGACTTTGTGGACTTTTTCGACCTTGTTATAGTTGACGCACCCTGCTCGGGAGAGGGAATGTTCCGCAAGGAGCCCGACGCCCTGAAGGATTGGAGCCCCGAGAACATTCAAACGTGTGCCATGCGTCAGCGAGATATTATTGAAAAAGCATCGAGAGCGGTGGCAGGGGGCGGATACCTTCTTTATTCCACCTGCACCTTTGCAAAGGAAGAAAATGAGGACGTAGTGAATTTCTTCCTTGAAAAGCATCCCGAATTTACACTCGTCAGCCCCAATCCCCGAATAATTCCCTTTACCGTTTCGGGAATAGGGGATGAGAGAATGAGACGCTTTTACCCTCATATCGCTCCGGGTGAGGGTCAGTTCACCGCCCTTATGAAAAAGGAAGAGGGGGAGAGGGGAGAATATCGCGGGAAATCGGCATTGTCACCTCTCACAAAGGAAGAGCGGATGGAATGCGAAAGGTTCCTTGATGATACGCTCATCTCTTACAATAAGGATTTTCTCTTCAAATTCAAGGATAACGTTGTATATATAGACCCCGAAATTCCCGTGCCCGAAAAAATAAGCTACTCTGCGGGAGTGACGGTGGGAGAGGTAAAAAAAGGATATATTCAGCCTCACCACAGCCTTTTCTCAGCAATGGGCGGGGCATTTAAGAGAAGGATAGATTTACCTGCCGACGATAAAAGGCTTCTCGCATATCTTCGAGGAGAGAGTATTTTCGCCGACTGTGACAACGGATACGTTGTAATAACTGCGTCGGGCGTTCCCGTCGGGGGAGGCAAGGCGGTAAACGGACAAATAAAAAATCATTACCCGAAAGGATTGAGACTTTTACATTGAAACTGCAAAATCTTCATACACATTCAATATACTGTGACGGAAAGAATACACTCGAAGAGATGTGTCAGCGTGCCATAGAATTATCCTTTGACTCTATCGGCTTTTCAAGGCACGCTAATATGTTCTACGACTCCCCCTTTGTCAAGCCCCATCTCATTCCCGAATACTTTGAAAAAGCAAAGGAAATGAAAGAAAAATATGGAGACAGACTTGATATTTTCTGCGGTGCAGAATTTGACCTTTATTCAACCGAGGACACCGACCTTTACGACTATATAATTACCTCTGTTCACTATATGGACGTTGACGGCGAGTACGTTGCCTTTGACAGAAGTGCCGATGAGGTTAAAAATATGGTGGATAAATATTTCGGTGGCGACGGACTTAAGTTCGTAAAGAAGGCTTACGAGGAGAGCACAAAAATCGGTGATTTCAAAACTGACATCGTGGGTCACTTTGACCTTGTGACAAAGCACTCGGAAACCACGGGCATCTTCGACGAAAACTCCAAGGAGTATAAAGCCCTTGCCATTGAAGCCCTGCAGGCTATTGCCGAAAAGGTAAGGGTCTTTGAAATAAATACCGGCTGTGTGCCGAGAGGCTACCGTTCAAGTCCCTATCTTGCTCCCTTTATAATCGAAGAGCTGAAAAGACTTGACTGTCAGGTGTGTATAACCTCCGACTGCCACGATAAAAGCTATTTTGACGTCTCTTATAACGAGGCGAAGGAAAGACTTATTTCTTGCGGATTTAAAAATATTGCCATTCTCACAAAGGACGGATTTAAGGAAGAGGCAATTATATGAATATACTCTATGTTGTTATGGCGTGCTTTTCCCTTATCGCTGCCCTTGACAGAGCTACGGGCAATCATTTGGGTATGGGAAAAGAGTTTGAAAAGGGAATAATGATTCTTGGAACGCTCACCTTTTCTATGGTGGGAATGCTGCTTGCAGCTCCTCTTTTCGCAGAGCTTCTCTTACCCGTTACCTCTCTTGTTTCAAGACACACTCCCTTTGACCCGTCGGTTATAATGGGTATGCTTATCGCAAACGATATGGGTGCTGCACCTCTTTCCCTTTCCCTTGCTTCAAGCGAGGAGATAGGATATTTCAACGGTCTTGTGGTGGGTGCAATGATGGGTGCTACTATTTCCTTCAGTATCCCCTTTGCTCTCAAGACCATAGATAAGGAGTATCACGACGACGTTTTCGTGGGAATGCTTTGCGGACTTGCTACAATACCTCTCGGCTGTCTTGTGTCGGGTATTATGCTGAAGCTTCCAATTGTGGCGCTGCTCGTTGACCTGATACCAGTTACCCTCTTTTCAGCGGTTGTAATGATTGCACTCCTGAAGGTGCCAGACCTTTGCGTCAAGGTATTTTCCATGATAGGAAAGGTGCTTGGTATCGTAATCATCCTCGGTCTTGCTCTCGGAATATTCGAGTTTCTCACGGGAAAAGCCATTATAAAGGGGCTTGCCCCCCTGTCCGAGGGAATGGACGTGGTTATAAACGCTTCTGCCGTTATGACGGGAGCCTTCCCCCTTATAAATGTGGTGTCAAGAGTTTTAAACAGACCTCTTCTCTGGATAGGTAAGAAAACGGGCTTTGATAAAATATCGGTAATAGGCTTTGTTTCCTCAATGGCAACCGTCGCCACAAGCTATCTTATGGTAGGGGATATGTCCAAAAAGGGAAGAATAGCAAACCTTGCCTTCTCGGTGTCGGGTGCATTCACCTTTGCAGGTCATCTTGCTTTTACTATGTCTATTAACCCCTCGTACGTTTTCCCCGTTATAGTAGGAAAGCTCGTGTCGGGCTTCAGTTCGATATTCGTTGCAATATTTATATATAATAAAATGTATAAAAAAAGCTGTGAGAACTAATAAGTTTTCACAGCTTTTTACGAAAATCCCCCATATAGGTTCAAATCCTTTTCCATTCTTTGTAATAAAAAGCGCAGACACCCTCGGCATCTACGCTTTTTTATGGCGCAGGAAGAGGGATTCGAACCCCCGTGGGCTTTCACCCAAACGGTTTTCAAGACCGCCTCGTTATGACCACTTCGATATTCCTGCAAACAAAAATATTAAATTGTAAGTTTAACTATTAGGAAACCGATGGAACGGTTTTCAAGACAACGTGCCCTTCCTAAAATCAGTTCGTTTATTTCGCAAAACAAGTTTAGCTCAAAAGCTCGCGATTTTAGTTAAGCACTCGCCAAAAATAATGCACCGCATTATTTTTGTCTCGCTAACCCGTTATGACCGTTTCGATATTCCTGCAAACATAAACGTACGCTGTTTGACAGCTTTACTATTCTACTATGTTTTTTCTGTTTTGTCAAGATGTTTTTTATCTTTGATTAAAACTTTTATTTGTGCTTTTTATATTGACTTTTTAAAGTTAAAACGATATCATAATAGTTAAAGAAAGCTTTGGAGGATATTATGAGAAAGCCTGAAAAGAATTATGAATTCAGACACAAGATGCTTGATATTCACAAAAAGGATATACGTGATTTTTCACTCGTTCCCACCGACAACGAAATTGAAATAAAGAACGGATTTATTATTGATATTTCAAGGGTGAATACCGACGTGGTTCTTACTGCGGCAAAGGATTTGCAGGATTATCTTCTCATTTCAATGGGGGTAAGTGTCCTCATTGACACCCGTGGAAGCGTTTCGGGTAAGGGCATAATTTCAGTGTCTATTGCGCCCGACAAGCTTGACGTTGGACGGGGATATATGGGATATAAGCTGTCCTTTGATGAGGGCATTGTCATTGACGCCTTTGACGAAAGAGGTGTGGCTCAGGCGTTTTATCTTCTTGAGGATATGATGACCTTGAAAAAAGCCCCCTTCATTACTAAAGAGGTAATTGAAAATAAGGCAATGTATTCTCCAAGAATGATACATTCAGGCTTTGGTATCGACCAGTTCCCAGACTGTCACCTGAGAGCAATTGCCCACAGCGGAATGGATTCAATTCTTGTATTCACCAAAGAGGTGAACGTTACCACCTGCGGATTTCTTGATTTTAACGAGCTTATCGTCCGCGCCGCAAAATATGGCATTGACGTATACGCATATAGCTACATAAAGAGTAAATTTCATCCTCAGGATGAGGGTGCTGAGGAGTACTACAACTCTACCTACGGTGAGCTTTTCAAAAGATGCCCGAGCCTTCGGGGCGTTGTCCTTGTGGGAGAGTCGGTGGGATTTCCCAGCCGTGACCCCGTGTTAAAGGAAAGAAACGTTTCTTCATCATTCTGGCCTTGCTCGGATTACCCCGAATGGCTTGAGTATATAAAGGGTATCATAAGACAGTACAATAAGGACGCCGACATAGTGCTTTGGAGCTACAATTGGGGTTGGGCGCCCGAGGAGTACAGAGTTAACCTCATAAAGAATATGCCCCGCGACGTGTCTCTTCTTGCTACCTTTGAAATGCACGAAAGCTACGTCAGGGATGGCGTTACAGAAAGAAGTGCCGACTATACACTGTCATTGACGGGTCCTGGTAAATACTTTTTGTCCGAGGCAAAGGCGGCAAAGGAGAACGGAATACGCCTTTATTCCATGGTAAATACGGGAGGTCTTACCTGGGACTTCGGTACTGCTCCCTACGAGCCCTTCCCCTATCAGTGGAAGAAGAGATATGACAATATGAAAAAATGCCGTGAAGAGTATGGACTCTGCGGTATTATGGAATCTCACCACTACGGATTTTACCCCTCGTTTATAAGTCGATTTGCAAAGGCTAATTTCACCGTCTCCACCAAGGAAAATGAAAATATCCTCCTCGATATTCTTGCATCGGATTTTGGAAGAGAGAACGTTGAGCTTGTCAACGAGGCGATGAAAAAATGGAGTGAGTCGGTCACTTATCTGATAGCTACGGGTGCCGACCAATACGGAGGACTCCGAATAGGTCCGGGTTATCCTCTCTGCTTCTGGGGAACTCAGACTCCCCCTTGTGCACATCACGCTCATTTCGGGTCGAGAACCAGCGTTCTTGTTCCCAACTATATCGGCTACGGCAGAACGGGGCACACGGATATCAGTATGCCTCAGATAAGAATGCCTCACGAGACAAGGTCGTTTATGAAGATGGAGGAGCTTTTGAGCGAGGGTATAGAAATCCTTGAAAAGATAGAAAATAAGAACGATAGTTTAGAGGAGCTTATCGACCTTGGCAAGTATATAAGATGCTCGGTGAGAACCGTTATAAACACAAAAAAATTCAGCACAGAAAAAACAAAATTCTATGCTGAAGAGGACGTACACAAAATAAGTGAGCATCTTTGCGAAATGGAGAGGATAGCAAGAGATGAAATAGAAAACACCCGCTCGGCAATACCTCTTGTAAGGCTCAATTCAAGACTTGGCTGGGAGCCTTCTATGGAATACCTTGCCGACGAGGAGCACCTTATCTGGAAGATAAATCAGGTGGAAACAATGATAAAAATTGACCTTGGCGAATTTAAGGAAGCAATAAAGAACGACTTGAAATAAGGTTATTTTCTCTTAAATCTTTCTACAATTCCTATGATTTTTCCCGACAGAATTACCGAGAGAAGAGAGAAGAGAATTTTCTTTATGGGGATGTACGTCAAAGAGAGCGCGAGAACCGTCAGGTCGCTGACAAGATATACCGTCTCAATCTTCAATTTTAATTTTCTTGACAGCGCCATAGCAAGGGCATCGTCACCGCTCGGAGCGCCCCCTGCTCTCACTGAAAGGCCTGCCCCTACACCGATAAAGAGCGCACCTATAATTGCTGCTGCAAGAGGGTAGGGAGAAAGGTCGAAGAGAGGTTCGGTGTTTTCCACAAGGCTGTAAGCAAGAGAAAAGGAGAGAGCTCCTATTCCCGAATATACAAGGAACTTCTTTCCAAGTATTTTAAAGCCTATAAAGTAGCACACAGCGTTCATAATAAAGCTGGTTACGGCAGGGGAGAGGGAAAATGTGTTCTTTAAAAGGAGAGAGGCGCCAAGCACTCCACCTTCGGTTACACCCGAAAAGGAGTGTATTTCGTAAAGTCCGAATGCCATAATAAAGGCACCGAGGACGGAAAGAATAATATTAATAAAGCTTAATTTTTTCAAAATTCAGACCTCGTGAGTTTGTTATGCTAACAGTATACTACAAACTTAGGAGTAAATCAAGGAGTAAAGAGCTATGACAGAGCTTGAAAAGGTAAGAGAATTTTTTAAAGGGGACGTTTATGCAACCCTTAGTACGGGTGCGGTTATTGAAGAAATAGGGGAGAAATGGGCGAAGTGCTCTCTCACTCTTGACTCAAGGCACAAAAACGCCGCAAATCAAGTAATGGGAGGGGCAATTTTCACCCTTGCAGACTTTACCTTTGCGGTAGCCGCCAACCGCCCCGACAGCCCCATAACCGTTACGGTATCTACGAATATTTCCTTTATGGGAACGGTTAAGGGAAATAAAATCGTTTCCGAAACAAGACTTTTAAAGGACGGCAAAAGGAACTGCTTTTACGAGGTTTTGGTAAAGGACGAAATGGGGAATCTTGTGGCTGTGTCAAGCGTTGTAGGAGCACATATATAACTATTGACTTTTTATAATTTTTGTGATAACATCACAGTGTAACAGTTCATCGAAATTTCGTTCCCGGGCAATATGCCCGGGGATAGGGAAACTGCGGTGCAAATCCGTGACAACAGCCATTGCCGTAATAGCCGGAATGCCTATCGGACTGTGACGTCTAAAACCTTGGGCAGACGAAGGGGAGGCCGTCGAAATTCGGATACGCGGTATCCGTCTTTTGTTGCGCTCTCAGACGAGGGCGTTTTATTTTTTTTAAAAGAAAGGAAATACAATATGAAAAAGCTTAGTTTACTTTTAATTTTAGTTTTGCTTTTCACTCTTGCTTCTTGCAAGACCGAAATAGAAAAGCCTGACACAGACACACAAAATAACGTTTCCGATAGCGTTGAAGGAAACGTGTCAGACCCCTTATGGGAGGATGCCTTATTCCTTGAGGATACTACCTTCGGAGAAGGGAAAAAGAAGATTGAGGTTGAGGTGAAGGCAGGCGAAAAGAGTATAACCTTTACTGTTAATACCGACGCCGAAACTCTTGCCGACGCTCTCCTTGAGCACAGCCTTATCGAGGGCGAGGACAGCGCCTATGGAATTTATATAAAGAAGGTCAACGGAATTTTAGCCGACTACGATATAGACGGCTATTACTGGTCACTTTTAAAGAACGGCGAGTATCTTATGACGGGTGCCGACTCCACCGAAATAGCTGACTCAGAGCATTATGAGCTTGTCAGAACGAAGTAAGAAAAAAGTACTTACCATCAAGGAAACCGTGCTTTTCGCAATGCTGGGCGCCTTGATGTTTACCTCTAAGATAATACTTGAAATACTCCCTAACATACACCTCCTCGGAATGTTTACAATGGTGTATACAGTGGTGTTCAGAAAAAAAGCCCTTATCCCCATATACGTTTACGTTTTCATTAACGGCGTGTGGGCGGGTTTTGCCACCTGGTGGATACCTTATCTTTATATCTGGACTGTTTTGTGGGGAATTACAATGCTTTTACCTCAAAATCTGCCAAAGAAAAAAGCACATATTATCTATCCTATCGTCTGCTCTCTCCACGGTCTTTCCTTCGGAACGCTCTACGCACCTGCCCAGGCACTCCTTTTCGGACTTGATTTCAAGGGAATGCTTATGTGGATAGCAGCGGGCTTTCCTTGGGACGCGGTACACGCAGCGGGGAATTTAGTGGCGGGACTTCTTGTATATCCCCTGTCACAAGTGTTAAAAAAGGAGATGTAAAAAAGTCCAGACCGTCAAAAAAAGGAAGTAAATCAAAGTGCTTTTGCGTCAAGGGGTGTAAAAACTCGAACAGAGTTTTTACACCCCCGCTTTTTGTCGCAAAATTGTTCAATAACGGCACAAAATATGACTTGATAAAAAGCCTCTTTTAAATTAACATTATAGTAGCCGAATTGTATTCACCTAATGCCGTTGCCGTTTTTGTCAGTTTCGGCGGCGGCAGACGGCGAGTATGCGGTGGAATACTTGCAAAAATAAAGAATTGATTTTTAGAATATTGATCAATCTCACTTTACGGAGGAAACAACATGGCAGAAAGAAGATTTTCCCGTCTTTTAGGAGCGGCGGTTATGACAATAGTGTTCATATTGCTGTTGACACTCCCTGTCCTTGCTGATAACGTTGCGGGAGGAAAAGGGATTATAACGGGTCTCGACCCTTCTCTCCCCTATAAGGCGAAGAGCGTTACCGTCAACAGTGCAGGCAATGGCGCCACCTTTGGCGACGCCTTTGATTTGAACCCCGAGACTAATAAAAATCTTGCAGGTCTCTACGTTGTAAGCTTCGACGGATTTCAGACTCAGTCCGAGATAATTTACGTTGAGGGAGCTTATTCCCAGCGTGCTGACCTTGGCACTTATGATTCTGCTGCCTCTAAGCTTAAGACTGCATTGAGAACAAATGCGGCAGACTCTTTTCAGGCAGGTGTATATCTCGGCACGCGCTACGGATATTCTGCCGCAACGAGATTTTGTAACAACTACACCTTTAACGAAAGCAACACAAAGAGTATCTTCGGTGCGGAAATAGTTCCCACTCAGAAGGCTCTTGCGGATGCTATTGCTTCAAACAATACCGCCGAGGTAACTAAAATTAAAACGGCTGTCAAGACAATTCTTGAAAACTACTTCATAAGCTATGCATATACACCCGACGACGTTATTCCCGTCTCAGAGCTTCTCAGTATGAAATTCGCCCGTGCAAAGCTTTCAGCGTATGACGGCTTTAAGATAAGCTCGGTTACTGCTAAGGTTGTCTTCTACGTAATGGACGAAAACGGCAACGTAACACAGCACGTATGGACCGACGGCGGAAAGACACTTAACTATTACGACAGTACCCTTGTGGAAAATACCGTTGATGCTCAGAGTGTGCTTCCCGATAAAGGCTGGGTAGTGGGCTTTAAATACTACCCCGCAGGGGAAGTTTCCCTTGACAATATAACTTACTACTCAACTACAAGCACTTCTGCAAGAGTGTATGAGTTTACTATGCAGATAGGCTCGGCTTATGACGGTTATTACGTTATAAAGGTGCCCAAGGCAGAAACCCCCACGGGCATTACGTATGACGCTGATACAAATACCCTTTCGGGTCTTGTAGCTGGAACCGATTATTCTCTTGTACCTTACACAGTCCTCGGCGTATCAAAGACGGGTGAGGTAAAGGTTTCTGCCGCCGGCAGTACATACACACTCTCTTCACCTCTCGGTGCAGGTCTTTGGGGTATCAGAGTTGCGGCAAGCACATCCTACTCCGAGTCCGACCCCATCGTTTTCTACGTTGAGGGTGCATACAAGGATAGAGCAGACCTTGGTACGTATACAAGCGGTGTAATCAACTCTGCCCGCGACAGAACGGGAGTTGACGATTATTGGAAGCTTGGCTATTTCTACGGCGCAGCATACACGTCAACCTATCAGTTCTACAATAACTACGGCTTCAACGCAACTAAGACAGTTGATATCTTTGGCGCGGAGCTTGTTCCCACACAGAAGGCTCTCGCTGATGCCGAAGCATCAGGCGATACAGAAACCGTAAAAAAGATAAAGACGGCGGTAAAGACCGCTTTTGAAAACTTCTTTGTAAGCTATGCATATACATCCGATGAGATTATACCTGCCTCTGAGCTTTTGACTATGAAGGTGGCAAGAGCAAAGCTTTCGGCATTCGATGGCTTTAAGGTTACACCCGTAACACCTAAGGTGGTTTTCGCCGTTATGGACGAAACGGGTAAGGTCAGCGAGTACACCTGGACGGGTACAAGTAAGGCTCTTGGCTATTACGACTCAAACTTTGTTGAAGAAACAGTTGACGCACAGTCGGTTCTCCCAGACAGGGGCTGGGTAGTAGGATTCAGATATTATCCCGTTGGGGAAGTGTCCCTCGATGCAATTACGCATTATTCTGCAACGAGCACGTCTGACAGACTTTATGAGTTTATGCTGAAGGTTGGCTCAATCTACGAGGGCTATTACGAAATAAGCGTTCCCAAGGCAGATAAGCCCACGGGCATTACCTATGACGATGAGACCAAGACTCTTTCAGGTCTCAAGCCCGATACAAGCTATGCTATGGCACAGTATACCGTCATGGGCAGAAATAACGACAGCGAAATTCTCTTTACAAGCATAGGCGAAAGCTATGCTATTCCCTCGGATATAGGAACGGGCGTTTGGGGTTTAAGCTTCGCCGCCGATGACAAGTTCGCTACCTCCGACCCCGCTCTCTTCTACGTAAAGGGAAAGAGCGATGACAGAAAGGCGCTTGGTACGTATGAGGAAGGTGTGACAACACCTCTTGCTACCCGCGACAGACAGAGCCCCGAGGACACGTGGAAGCTTGGATATTTCTATGGTGCAGGTATTGTCGGGGGCAAGCTGAGTAACAACTACGCCTTTAAAGCAGACAACGTTATAAGTATATTCGGCGCCGATATGTCACCTACACCAAAGGCTCTTTTCGATGCGGTGAATGCGGATGACACCGAGGAAGCCGAAAATATAAGAAAGAACGTCAAGACCATTCTTGAAAACTATTTTGTAAGCTATGCTTACACATCCGATGAAATAATCCCCGCGGATGAGCTCTTTACCCTTAAAATAGGATTGGTGAAGATGAGTGCCTTTGACGGATTTATGGTCACCAATTCCAAGCCGAGACTTGACGTGTTCGTTATGGACCCCGATGGAAATATAACGCCGTATAGCTATATCGGTGCAACAAGAGCGGTTAATTATTACAGTAACAGCTGGGTGTACGACACCATAAACGTTCAGGATGACATCGACCTTCCCGAAGATGGCTGGATTGTAGGCTTCAAGTACTATCCTATGCAGGATATTGACCCGTCGCAAATTACTACCTACTCAAATAATCCCACGTCTTCCGCAAGAGTGTACGAGCTTTATTTCGCAATGGGCTCTCAGTATTCCGACTTCTATACAATAAAGGAAGACGGTGCTACTCCCGAGATTTCCACCTTCCCCGTAATTCCCGGCGGATATGGAGAAATAGGCGGATTATCCGCCCAGTATCAGTACGAAATACAGACGTATGACATCGAAACGGGAGAGTGGTCGAGGTGGGAGGACGTCCCCGCAGGCTCAACGGCAATAAGGGTAACTAAGTCAGGCGATTACAGAGTGAGGGTTAAGGATACACCCCGTCACGGCAAGTCGGATATTGTTGAAGTTACGGTCTATGACTACGATGCAGAGCATGAGTCCTTTAACAGCGAGATAGTGAAAATTCATCTCCCCAGTGACTACACAGAGCTGGAAGCCGATTACACTATGGACGTAAGTGTAAAGAATTGGGTGTCATATCTCACCCTTGAAAACATCAAATATCTGTCTCCCGAGTCTACTATTACCTTCGACGGAGGGGACTACAAGATAGTTGTAACAGCTAAGAACGTACAAATTCCCGCTGACGGCAAGTCTCACTATTACAACATGGCAGTATCCTTCGACGGAGAAAGCCGTCACGATACGCTTTATGATATGTTCCGCGAAAAGGCAGGAGAAAGATATCTTACCGAAGTGTACTTCGAGTCCTCCAAAACCCTTCCCTTCAAATCTGCTCAGCTTATGATTTACGTTGGTGAAGAGTACAGCGGTTCAGACCTTGAGCTCAGGTCGTATTTTGAAATTATCGACAGACTCCGCAAGGTGGAAACCGCAACAGTCTTTGAAGGCTGGGTAACCTTTAATAACTTCAGTGAAACTTACGTGGTTTTACTTCCTAAATGATAAAAGAGCACCTTCGGGTGCTCTTTTTTTGAATGAAGAATGCAGAATGAAGAATGCAGAATTATTGTTGATTTGCCTTTGGCAAATCTTCTCTTAATTGATATTTAGGAAAAGCTTTTTTCAAGGGTGTTATGGCAAAGCCCTATAATAATTCACCTCAGCACAAATATAACTGCGAAGCGATATAACTTGATATAGAGGCTTTTGCTTTCCTATTAAATAAAGGCCGCAATATTGTTCAACAACCCCACAAGATATGACTTGATAAACACTTCTTTTTTAATTAATATAAAATTAAACATTCTATACTCGCCCGTGGTATATCCATTTTTTGGATTTAGGGTAGGGTATTATAATAACCGTTGAAGACTTTTCATAAGGTTTAACGATGTTTTCGAGGAGTTTTGAGACGGAAAAATTAAAATGGAGGCATTCTTATGGCACAAAAGAAATTTTACCGTTACCTTAACTTTATGGTAATGGCAACATTCTTCACAGTTCTTTTTGCACTTAATACCCTCGCGGCTCCTGCAGGCGGTATAGGAGAAATCATAGGACTTGAAGAGGGCGTAACATATGAAGCAAAGCCCGTCACAATCAATACGGCAGGCAACGGCTACACAATGGGTGACGCTGTAACTCTCGACGAGGCAGGCAATAAAAACCTTGCAGGTCTCTACGTTGTAAGCTCCGACAGCTTTACAACATGGTCTGACCTTATTTACGTTCAGGGCAGCTTAGAGGGAAGACAGCACCTTGGTACAACTGCCGAGGGCACGACAACTATTAACGCTACCCGAGACAGAGCAAACGCTGCAGACGTATTCAAGGTAGGCTATTACTATGGTGCATCATATGGCTCAGAAAGTTCGGGCAGCGTAGGAGCTGCTTTTCAGACAGACTACGTATTCAGTTCTGCTTATTGGAAGGGAAATAACAGTCCTTACGGCTATTATGACCCATGGCCCACTCCTACCGGACTTCAGGCGGCATTAGATGCAGAGGCGGCAAATGATGAAACCTACACAGGACCTTCATCTGCAACAATTCAGTCACAGGTTAAAGCTATGCTTGAAAGCTACAGCTTGAACTATGCATATACCTCTGATGAGATTATACCGGTAAACGAGCTTCTTACTATGAAGATAGGTGTTTCCAAGAGAGGTAACTATGACAACTTTAAGATAAGTCCTATCACTTCCAAGGTTGTTTTCCTTGTTATGGATGAAGATGGCAACGTAACCGAGCATACTTGGACGGGAGAAAGCAAAGCGCTTACTTTCTATGCTTCGACGATTATCGAAGAGACAATAGACGTTCAGTCTATTTCCACTCTTCCCGAAGAGGGCTGGATAGTGGCATTCAAGTATTATCCCGTAGGATATATCAGTGAAGATGCTATTACTGTGGGCTCCACAGGAAGAGGCACAGGTAATGAGGGCAGAAGAATATACGACTTCAACCTTAGAGTAGGTTATGATGAGAGTGTTACTGCTATGGCAGATTATTACGTTATAGCTAAGCCCAAGGCAGCAGCACCCACAGGTGTTAAGTACGATGCGGGCACTAACACAATTTCAGGACTCACCTCCGGTACAACCTACACTCTTGCTCCTTACGACGTTCTTGGTGCAGGAACAGGTACAACCTACACTACGGAAGGTACAACATACAAGCCCGCTACAGCACTCACTGCAGGTCTTTGGGGTGTGAGCGTTAACGCAAGCGAAGCAAATTCGGCTTCAGATCCTTACATCATATACGTAGAGGGCTCATACAAGGACAGAGCACACCTTGGTACAGAGACCGACGGTGTGATAAACACAACCCGTGACAGGAACGGTGTTGAATGGAAGTCGGGCTATTATTTCGGTGTAAATAAAAAAGGCTATGCAGTGGCGAATAAATTCTGTAACGCATATGCATTTAACGGTTCAAAGACAACCTCTTATTTCGGAGCGGAGTTTATTCCTACCGCCAAGGCTCTTGCAGACGCAATAACGGCAGAGACAAATAATGACACTACTTATACAGGCAAGTCATCATCCGAGATAAAAACGCAGGTTAAGACAATACTTGAGAACTACTACGTAAGTTATGCTTACACGTCAGATGAAATCATCCCCGTAGACGAGCTTCTTACAGT
>JAFUKG010000019.1 GCA_017467865.1 Clostridia bacterium | reverse complement strand
TGAGGAAGCATTCCCTTAACTGCAAGTCTGATTGCCATTTCGGGCTTGGTTTCAAGAAGAGTCTTATATTCGATAGTATTAAGACCGCCGATGTAACCTGTGTGATACTTGTAAGTTTTCTGTGTGAGCTTGTTGCCTGTAAGTCTTACCTTAGCTGCATTGATTACGATAACGTATTCACCGCAATCAACGTGAGGTGTGAATTCAGGTCTGTGCTTGCCGCGAAGTATATCAGCAGCCATAACCGCTACCTTACCGAGGGTCTTGCCTTCAGCGTCGATAACGTACCACTTACGCTCAACTGTTTCTGCTTTTGCCATAAATGTGGACATTGCATTTTCCTCCGTTTAATTCTTTAATTTACTTCAATATTATAACGAGGAAGAGGAATTTTGTCAACACATTTTTGAAAAGTTTTTAATTTATTTTGACCTTTCTTTGTTTTTCTCCCGTTTACTCGTTTTTTCTCGTTTTTCCTCACTCGAAAAATTATGTTTTTACGTTGACAATAACACTATTTAATTGTATAATCTCAGCAAGAGGTAAAAAATATGGATATTAAACTTATACTCAGCTATACCCGACGTGCGGTAGACAGCTACAATATGATAGAAGAAGGAGACAAGGTTGCCGTAGGTATTTCGGGCGGTAAGGACTCCCTTACCCTTTTATGTGCTCTTGCCCATCTTAAAAAATTCTATCCGAAAAGCTTTGAAATTGTTGCCATATCCATTGATATGGGCTTTGAGGGCGGAACAGATTACACGGGTGTAAAGGCGCTTTGTGACGAGCTTGGAGTTGAGCTTAAGGTAGTAAAGACTCAGATATATGAAATCATCTTCAAGGTCCGTAAGGAAGAAAGTCCCTGCTCCCTTTGTTCAAGAATGAGGAGAGGTGCCCTCAACGACGCGGCAGATGAGCTGGGCTTTAACAAGGTTGCTCTCGGGCATCATATGGACGACGTTATTGAAACCTATATGCTCAATCTTTTTTATGCGGGCAAAATCGGTACGTTTTCCCCCGTTACCTACCTTGACCGTTCGGGGATAACGTGTATAAGACCCCTTATTTACGTACCTGAAAAGGATATCAGATACTTTGCGTCAAAGCACGACCTACCCGTCTTTAAGAGCCCCTGCCCTGCCGACGGAAACACCGAGCGTGAAAATATGAAAAAGAGAATTGCCGACCTGCAAAGAGAGATACCCGACATTAAGAATAAAATTTTCGGCGCTATACAGCGCGCCGAAATAAGCGGATTTCACCCCTTGAAAAAGTGAATGAAAACTGAGTTTTTGCATATACTGACAGCAGTATGATTTTTTGGAGGCTGTCATGGAGAACAATAAGCAAACGAGAAATTTTCAAGAGGTGACACAGCGTTTTTGTCCAAATCTCGGGGACAATGCTATAATTGTCCGAACAGTTAAAAGCGGTAAAGAAAGCTTCAACTGTCTGTCGAGTGCAAGCTGTCAAAATTGCGGAAGCTGTGAACATCAGAAAAAATAAGGAAAGGAGAAAACTCCTTTCCTTTATTTTTTAAAGCTTTACTGTTTCAGACTTATATGCTCCTTCTATTAAGAGCTGTGCCGCAAGTCCTTCCTTGGCGCCGACGGGCACTTCCGTATCATTGATAATGGCATCGGCAAAGGCTGACGTTTCAGCAGTATACATATTAACGTGGTCGCCCTCAAAGGTAAGGGGCTTTTCTTCCTCGCCCACCATCTTTATATAAGCTTTTGCGTCAAAGCCCGTCTGAGACAGAGTATCGTATCCGTAAACTGAGCCGTTTTTACCCGTAATCTCAAAGCGGTTGGGCTCGGCGTTGGTAGAATAGCTTGACGAAACGTACATAACCGCGCCGTTATTCATCTTTGCAAGAAGGTGGCTGGTATCCTCTACCGAATAGTTATAGAACTGATTGCCCGTAATGGCAACTACCTCACGAGCTTCCAGTCCTGACATAAAGCGAAGAATATCAATAGCGTGAGTTCCCACGTCCATAAATCCACCGCCACCTGCAAGCTTTATGTCCTGACGCCAAACGTTGAGCTCGGGATATTCAAAGGAAAACTGTGCCTTAAGGCTGACAAGCTCTCCGAGAATGCCCGACTCCACAACCTCTTTCGCCTTCACGTGATAGCGGTGAAATCTTGCCATAAAGGCTGTACCGAATTTTACGTTATTTTCTTCGCAAGCCACCATCATCTCTTTTATTTCATCAGAGTTAAGTCCAAGAGGTTTTTCGCAAAGGACGTGCTTCTTTGCCTTAGCTGACGCTATTACCTGCTCCTTGTGGCAGAAAAGAGGAGATGCAATATATACTGCGTCTATCTCGCCGATTTTCAAAAGCTCTTCAAAGGAAGAAAAAGCGTATTTTGCCTTTGCTTCAAGCTTTACTTCCTCGGCAATTTTCAAATTTACGTCCTGAACTGCGACTATCTCGCAGTTTTCAGCCATAAGCATGCCCGGAATAGTTCTTTTTCTTGCGATACCTCCGCAACCGATTATCCCCCATTTAACCCTTTTCATAAAGCACCTCATAGTATGTTTTTTATTTAATTGTAGCATAATGAATGCAAAAGTCAATAGTACAAAAAAGATTGAGCACAATGCTTAATCTTTTTTTACTTCAGTTGTTTCAGTTTCGGGTTCGGGGATATCGTGGAAGTACTCTTCAATTTCCACGGGCATTTTCTTATTTGCAAGCTTCTTGTCAACAAGTCTTTCTACAAGCACGTAAGCAACCGAGAAGATGGGAACACCTATAATCATTCCCGCAAAGCCGAACAGTCCGCTCATAATAACAATAGCAACAAGTATCCAGAATGCCGAAAGTCCCATTGAACCGCCAAGGATTTTCGGTCCGATAAAGTTTCCGTCAAGCTGTTGGATAAGAAGAATTGCTATAAGGAAGGGTATTACCTCGTTGGGATTTACCATAAGGAGAATAAATGCACTGGGGATTGCACCGATGAAGGGTCCGAAGAAGGGGATTACGTTGGTTATTCCCACTATAACGCTGATAAGCATTGAGTAGTCCAGTCGGAGTATTGTCATAACTACGTAGCAAAGTACACCGATTATGGCAGAATCTATTATCTTACCCTTGATAAATCCGCCCACAGAGTCATCAAGAAGCCCCATAAAGTCGGATATTCTCTGTATCCACTTTGTATTGAAGAAGGCGCAGATAAGCTTTTTTGACTGAGCTAAAAGATGCTCTTTACGGGATATCATATAAATGGAAACGAAGATAGACAAAATAAGATTTACAATTATAACGGAGACGTCTTTAATAAGCACGAAGGCTTTGGGGACGAGCTCGGTAACATACTTTACCGCCATATCAACAAATTCGTCCAGTACACTTACAAACTTTTGGACAATACCATAATACTTACTTGAAGCATCAGGAAGGGAGCTTGCCCACTTTTCAAGAGCTCTTTGATATGAGCTTAAATTCCCAACAAATATATCAACGCTATCTATAACCTGAGGAATAATAATCCACAAAAGTGCCGCAAGTATAACAAGGACCAAAACGTAAGCCGTGAATACCGAGCAAAAACGTCTGACGCGGGCTTTATCTTTCTTTGCCTTTTTAAAGGAGAAAACCTTTTTTTCAAAAAAATTAACCACGGGATTAATAAGGTAAGCAATAGCAAAACCTATAAGAATCGGGTTAATAATTGAGATAAATTTACTGATAGCGCCCCAGATGTTAGAGAAATTAAAAATAAGATAAACTATAAGAGCGCTGAAGGTAATGGTCAAAATAGTATAAATTGATATGTAAAAGTATTTTGTAGGCTGTCTTTTCAAGCTATCACTCCCCTTTTTTATAATTATAAACCAAAGAGTTAAAAACTGCAACAGTTTTGAAAAAAATTAAATGCTGTAAAAATTATTTCACAGCATTTAATTATAAAAAGCAGGGGCGATGCCTACATCGCCCCATTTTTATTGTGTCTATAATTCTTTTATAGCCTCTTCAATTTTTTCTATCATTACGTCGATAACAGTTTCATCTGCAATAAGCGGAGGCTTAAGGAGTGCTCCCGGAGGGCAATCTGCCTTATAAAGCTGAGCACTGATATCTACGCATTTAGAGTTTATAATCTTTGTAAACTCGGCTGCCTTTTCTACCTTCTTGAAGTGAAGTGCAATAAGGTGTCCGAGACCTTCGGTTTTTTCAAGAAGTGCGGGGAATTTCTCTACAAGAGCTCCCGTTTTTTCTTCTATCACCTTGCCCATTCTTGTGATTTCATCACCGTTTTCGCCTACAAATTCCATTGTGATTATGTAAGCAAGGCTTGCAAGCTCTTCCTGACCGTTGGTAACAAGAGCGCCAAACTGATTGAGAGAGTCGGTTTCGTAGGTTGTGATTACCTTACTTGCAGGATATTCACCGCCGGGGAAGCCCTTACCGATAATAGCAAAATCGGGGTCGAGACCGTACTGACGGAAAAGGAACATTCCGTCATACCACATACAAGACTGAATTTCATCGCAAAGAGTAAAGGTGTCGCTGTTGTGGCAAAGCTTATATGCTTCGTTCAAAAATTCAACGGTCAAACGTATACCGCTGTAATTCATAAGAATTATTTCGTGCAAGAAACCTGCCGTCTTATATTTACCGCTGTTGTACTTTTGAATTTTTTCTTCAAAATCTGTAATATCGTTCTTCTTGACGCTTACCACCTTGTAAAGCTCGTTGTCTTCACACTTCTTGTAATAGTCGGGCCACATTCCTCTGAGGGTTTGTGCGAAAGTTGTAGTGCCGTGATAGTTAGCGGTAAGTCCTTCTTTATTATCCTCCATTACAAGGAAAACGGGGATTTTTCCGCTGTATTTGGGAGCGTCGAAGGTTGAGTCGAGGCGGTAGAAGCGTGAGAGCATCATCTTGATACCTGCTTCAACTGCAAGGCTTCCTGTTTCAAGGTTAATAATTCTGTTAAGGATACGGGGAGCCTTTGAAGAAAGTATTTCTTCAAGTCTCAGGTCGGTATCTTTAATACCGTTAGCAGCAGCAACAACCTTGCGTTCAGCAAGTCTTGTTATGTAGCCTCTTGTATTATTGTGTGTGGCATTAAGAATGCCAAGCTTTCTTGCGTTAGTTATAAGCTTATAGCCGGGAAAATTGTGACCGAGAGAAGTATGGTAGTGCTCACTCTTGGCAATAATGTAAGCTCTTCCATCCTGTCCTATACGGGTACAACCTATACCACCGATAGGTGCGGCATCAAGATGGGTAGCCTTACGAAAGGCCTCGGTAGGAGCACCCTGGGTTATATCGGTAAAGCCTTTAACAACCTTTGTTCCCGTCTTTTTCGCCATATCGTGCATACGCGAAACGAAGCTATCAGGGAAAAATTCAACCTGTTCGTTGACAAGGGCATCTGCTTCGGCGGAATCCATGCCGTTAATTTCAACTGCTACCGATTTTACTGCTTCGGTATACTCGGCACCCAAAAGGTCTTTGAGTGATCTGGTAATATTTTTAAGCATTTCTGTTTCCTTTCACAGTATCTTTTCTATGATAATTATATCACTCTAAAAAAAATAATAAATAGAAATTTTCTATGTATTAATATGAATTTTCTACTTTTTAAGTAGAAAAGAGCTTTCCAAAAGGCTGCTTGTCATAAGGATGTTTAAAAGCCGACAGATTCAGTTGAATCTGTCGGCTTTTTTCTATTCTTTTAAACTCACAAAAATGTATGCAAATTCTGTTTCTATACAATTTAATAGTTTTAGACCGGATTTCGTCAAATATTCCTTTGTATTATTAGGGTTGTCGGGGTATATCTTGATTTTTCTGTCCCCATAGTCTATATATTTGTTTTGATTTTTATCAATAGATAAAACAAAGTACCCTTTTGAGTTCAAGAGAGAACAGATTTTGTTAATGCATTTTTGTTTTTCCTTTATATGCATAAAAGTTAATGAGGAATATATAACATCAAAAGTGGTGTTAAAATCACAAGTTATAAAATCAGCGCATATTAACTTAACATTTTGATATTGCGATAAGTTGTGCGAGGCTCTTTCTATTGTTTTTGGAGATATATCAATACCAAAAAATTTCTTACATAACGGTACAGTTTTTAATGCAATCCTACCTGTACCAATACCGATTTCCAAGACCGTTTTATGTTTATCAATTTTCATTGCATCAATAAACACCTGACCGTCCCACTTATTCATATATTCTTTCAAGGGTTCAGCGTCATATACGGGGTCATTATTTTCATCAATTAGTTTATCATAATGCTCAATTACGTTCACAAAAATTTCTCTCCTTTCGGATAGAACCAGCATCGCATTTGTATGTACAAATGTTACCAAGGGCTAAACCCAAACCCTTATTTGGATTTTATGGTTTTGAGCGAAGAAATTAACATTCTACGGATTGCACCGCAATCGTTTTGCAATGCTTTATAAATTTCCTCATTCATACAATTAGTTTCAAATAGTAGTTCAAGCCAATATTCAGTCTCATAGCACTCTTTTTGTGCAATCTCAAGTTTAGAAATAAAAGCCTTTGTTCCCTGTGCATACTGTGCTTCGTGTAAATTTGCACCGATTGAAGTAGCAGAACGAAGAAGTTGATTTATTAAAGCGGACTCCTTATGATTTTCTTTCATATCACGACAGAGAAAAACAACAGTTTTTGCAAACTCTTTTGCTTTATCTCTTAAAATGCTATCAGCCAAAGTTATCCCCTCTAAATTTATTATACATAAAAATCATAGTTCTTTCAAGTTATATTCCGACTTTGTCGAAGTGGTGTTATTGCCTTGTGGCAATAGTGTTATTGAAACCTTTTCGTTTCAGTGTTATTTTATTCGCCACCAAAACTCGCAAAGCTAATACCACTCGGCGAAAGCCCGAATAAAACTGCGAGACTTCCTTATGAGAAGTCTCGCAATGGAAAGCTCTTTTGAATATCAGCCTACGATACCGGAACGCTCAATACCCTGAATCAGATACTTCTGCAGGTAGCTGTAGAAGAGAAGCAAGGGAAGAATAATGAGAAGTCCGCAAGTATTCTTTATACAAGACTCGTACAGTCCCTGTGCAGCGAATGAGTCATCGGCAAGGGTAGTGGGAACCTTTACAATTCTGGGCATCAGAATTGCACCCGACTGTGTAAAGAAGAGGTCTGTATAGAAGTTATCTGTCCACTGCCATGAGAAGGCAAAGAGGAAAATTGTAATCATCATAGGAATAGATATGGGTAGAATAATCTTTACGAAGGTGCCAAACACGTTCTCACCGTCGATATAAGCCGCTTCTTCAAGTTCATCGGGAACTCCCTTGAAGAACTGTCTCATCATAAATATGTAAAGACCGTTCTTAAAGGCTATGCCACCGATAGAAAGAATAACCATGGGCCAATACGAGTTAATGAGGTCAATGCTTGTTGCTTCGAGATTTAATAATTCCGCTATTCCGCCATAGATACCGAAGATATCAAAGAACTTGAAGTTCATGTACATAGAAAGCTTAATAGTATCGTGAGGTACGATCATAGTAAGAATTACTGCCATGAATACAAGCTTATTTCCGCGGAACTTGAATTTCGCAAGACCGTATCCGATGATTGAACAGATAATTGTCTGAACGAAGGCACAAAGCGTTGAAAGAACGAATGTGTTAAAGAATGCGGTGAAATAGCTATTTTCTCTGATAATATACTTGTAGGTATCAAGTGTGGGATATTTAGGTATAAGTCTTACTGTTGCATCTACAAGGTCATCACGGCTCATGAATGAACCGAAAATCTTGACGAAGAACGGGAAAATAATAATGTAAGAAATACCAATAAGAAGCAGATATCTGAAAATCTTCCATATAAGCTTTACTGCGAAAGAGCCTGAAAGGTATTTAACCTTCATTCTTTCAGCAAGGCTTGTACGCTCAAATTCTACTTTGATTTTGCGCTTGTTATCTTTTAAAACCTTTGGTGCGTCCATTTATTATTTCCTCCTTTCTTAGTCTCTTCTCTGGTAGAATATATACATTGACAGAAGGCCTGCAACGAGAGCAATCATAAGGATTACTATCAGGAAGTACATCCAGCTCATTGCGGAGCTGAGAACCTGTCCGTTTGCCGCTGTTCTATATATATTGTCGATGTAAGCCATAACCTGGTTCGACTCAGACGTAAAGGAGTCGATTACTGTGTAAATTGTGTTTACAAGAATCATGGGGCTTATCATGGGGAAGGTTATCTTCCAGAATGTTTCCCAAGAGGAAGCACCGTCTATACGGCAGGATTCGTAAATCGCAGGGTTGATAGACTGGAGACCTGCAAGGAAGATAAGCATCTGTACACCTGAACGGTTAACTATGTTATAGATATCGTTTACAAGTCCTACAACGTAGTCAACAAGTCCTTGTCCAACCTTCATGTTTGCAAAGAGCTTCTGAATATCCATGGCAGAAATGATTTCATTTGCTGTTGTCTGGCTTTCTTCAGCTCCCGTGGAAATACCTTCCGTTGAGCCCATATAAGTCATCATTGAGTTTGACTGGTCTATGGAGTCGATGATACCCGTTGAAAGAATAACGGGGATGAAGAAGATAGCACGGAAAAGTGTTCTGCCCGGCATTTTATCGTTAAGCATTACCGCCATAAAGAGCGAGAAGATAACGATTGCGGGGATGTCGAGTATAAGCTGTCTTATACCTGCTGCAAGTGTTGTAACGTAGCCTGCATCGACGAAGAGTGCTTCCTGATAGTTGTCCCAGCCTATAAAGATAAGGTCGTAACCACCGGTTGCCTGAATTTCAAGCTCGTGGAAGCTGAATCTTATTGAGTCGAAAATAATGGGTACGTATACTGCAATGAAAATCGCTACGAAGGGAAGGACGAACCACCAGCCCGCACGCGCTTTTTTTCTGTCAAGGGATGCCGGCTTCTTTTTCTTCTTAGCCGGTGCCACTAAAACTTTAGCATCTGCGTTCATTTTCTTTCCTCCCTTTCCTTATTCTGCTACAAACTCAGCAAGTGTTACTGTGCCGTCGTTTGTAGTTACTGTGTTATTCTCAAGATCTATCGTGTATTCTGCCGCTGTGTCATTTACTGTTACTGTTGAAATGTTGTAGTCGAGAGTTATAACAATACCGTTGTCATAAACTACTTCAGCTACTCTTTCAGCAATGAATGAATGAGCGGTAATAACTGCGTTCTGAACGGGTGCAAGAACCTTGTTTACAAGCTTATAGGTTTCAACCATATCATCTTTCCAAATCTCGTATCTGATGGAGTAGTACTTGTTATACTCTTCATCTTCCTTGAGAAGAGGAATGTTGTCTTCCTGATATGACAACAAGAAGTAAAGGCTTGCTCCGTTTTCAATAGTCTTCATAACGCTGTTGTTATAGTCACCTGCAAGGTTAATTGCTGAACCTGCAAAGTTCTTATAACCGTGGAATACCATACCTACAAAAGGAATAGCTTCACTTGCAACGTAACGGTTACTACTGTCAAGGGGAACGTCAAGGATATCTGTTACGTTTTTGAGTGAGTAAGCGTTACCCTGATTTACCATTATGTCATAGCCGTCAGCCTTAATTTCATCAAGGAACTCCTGTACTCTTTCCTTAGAGTCCTCACGGTTAAGTGAGTCTTCCTTATTGTGGTCGGAGTTGAGGTCTGAGCCTATTGTTCCAAGTGAGATTGTGCCTGTATTGAATTCTGCGTAATCTTCCTTGAAGAGACGGTAGAATTCTGTAAGCTTCAAGGGAGATATCATAAGGTCTCTGTCGTCAAGGAATGACTGATAAACTGGGTCGTAGGTTCTATGAACCGCTGAACGGTTATCAACTGTCTTGACTGTATCATTCTTGATATCGAACTTATCAAAGTTTGAGAAGTGTGAGATATAAACGAAATCGTAGTCAGGGAATATCTTAACTCCCTTATCGTTTGCAAACTTAACGAGCTCCTTGAGTCCGTTCTTTCCGCCCAGTGTCTTTTCTACCTTAGCCTTTGTGGGAGCGGTTGCCGCGAGGCCTCCGTTCGCCCAGCCTGTATACTTGATAGAAAGATTTGTAATTCCGTCCTTCTCCATATCTTCGATGATAGTTTTTGCATCATCAAAGGTGGTAAGAGGCTTCTTAACGTTTACGGGAACGCCGAGAACTCTCTGTGTGGAGTCAATCGAACCGAACGTTTCGATATAAAGCTCGATGTCCTCTTCGTTGTCCTTCTTTTCAAGAACGCCGTTCTTTTCAAGGTAGTTGCGGTAAAGAGCAGCCATATTTACATAGTTTGCTTCTTCGCCGTCCATCATAATATACTTGATACGGTAGTTACCTGTGTACTTCTTATCTGTTTCAACTGTCCAGGTTGCGGTAAGTCCCGATACCGAGATACCGTCAAGAGGATAAGTATCCTTGGGTCTGGGATATACGTTGATAGAAGTTGCAAAGTACTTATTAAGGATACCGCCCGATGCAGTAGTAATTTCTGTGAGAGAGTCGCCTTCAGTAACTATTGCAAGGAAGCCCTTGGGGTCATAGTTTACTACTTCAACGCTCTGTACACTTCCATCTTCCTGCGCTTCATACTCATAAGAAACTACTGCGGTTTCTTCTACCATACCATAGATGGGAAGAATCCAGTTTTCCATATTCGCTATGGATTTCTGAGAATAGAAGGAGTAGTCCTCGCCGTAGAGACGGTTGGTGATTGTTGTGGCAATGTCAGCCGAGGTATCTTCAAATCTTACAAGAGTTCCTGAGCCGTCGGGGATAACAACGTAGCCCTTTTCAGCCTGATTGTAAGCGCCCATATAGGGAAGCACCTTGATGCTTGTAAGTGAATACTGTTTAGCGTCGTAACGGATACCGCGGGCAGGAAGTCTTACCTCAAGTCCGTCCTCTGTTACGTAGTATTCAAGTGCCATGCGGAATACAGCGGGGTTCTTTGTTGAGCCGGTGTATCCTGTAAGGTCATGGTCGTAAAGAACGTCATCGTATGTGTAGCTTGTGTAGGTGAGAATGAAATTCTCGAACATCTTAAGCTCACGTTCTACGTTTGCAACAGTAGGGTCGATAACGTAAACCGCCATCTGTCTTGTGATGGGAAGAGTATTGTAAAGTGTCTGTCTTTCGTTCTCTGAAAGGTAGGGGTCGCTTGCGTCCTTCAAAAGATAGTAGGACTTGAAGCGGTTGTACATATCTGTTTCGCCCGACTCTGCAAGAGGTGCGAGGACAAACTGTTCAAATCTTTCCTTTTCTATCATCATGGGAAGTGTACGCTTGGTAGTTCCCTGACCGATAGTATACTCTACTCTTATACCGCCCCTGATTTTGCTCATCTTTATCTGACTAAGCTCAGCAGCGCTTGCATAAGAGTTCATGGCTTTGTCTTCGCCGTTATCGTTATAGTTTACGATAATCTGGCTGAGAAGCATTTCTCTTTCGGTTGCCTTGTTTTTAGTATCGGCAACGTCGTAAGGGTTAGTGGAAAGGTACTGACCTGTTGCAGTATTAACTATCTGCACCTCGCCGGTTTCCTTCTGATAATAGAGGTCGTATCCAAAATCTGAATAAACAAGCTCCATTGTAGCAAGCTTATCTTCGTTTGTGGAGTACTTCTTAGTTTCATAATCCTCAGAGAGAACAGAGGTCTTTGTAGTAGTTGTTGTTTCCTCTTCTTCCTCTTCGGTTGTCTCTTCTGTGGTTTCTGCAGTTTCTGTGGTTTCTGCAGTTTCTGTGGTTTCTTCACCGTCAGCAAGTACAGGAAGAGTGATTACAGATGAAATAGCTGTGAGCATCATGATGACAGAAAGCATCATCGCAATGATTTTAACGTTTTTCATTTCTTTCCTCCTGTTCTTACTATAATCGATACGAAAGCTCGACGTAAATGTTATATACGAATGAAACTATCTTTGTAACAAGTCCTGAGAAGAGCACACCAAGGAAGATGATTATTGCCATACCGACGATAGTAGCGATACATATAATAACGTTCTTGCCCAGTGCGTAGTCGTGGATAACGCTCATTGCAAAGAAGATAAGGAAGCCTGCCCAAACAAATCCAAGCGAATTGAGAAGAGTGATAATCGACGCTTCTTCAAAGAGAAGGACGTTTGTTATAGCAGTAGCGGGAATCATAAACATGGGGATAGGTAACATAGCGTAGCCTGTCGCCATAAATATGTCCTTCATACTTCCCTCACCCTCGAAGAGGGTGGTCAGACACCAGTTGGCAACGCACCAAAGAATGTAAGGCATAAGAACTCCGAGAGTTTCTCCGACGTAGCTGATGCCCTCTGCTTCGGGAGCGAATATGTAAGCCGTACCTGATGACTTATAAATAAATCCGAAAATTGTGATTGCAACAATTATGAGGGATGCTGCCATGCTTCCTCTCTTTTCGTGCTTCATATCCCAGAAGCCGTCAAAGGGATGGAAGATTATGTGGAAGGCATAAAGGAAAGTTTCTTTAAGGCTTCTCTTCGCCTTCATCTTCTGACCTGCAACGTTTACCTTATTTGCATACTTGAAGAATTTAGCAACGATTACGAAGAAGATAATGATTACGAGGGGAACTACAAGAATCCAGTCGCTCATCCAAGCCTTTCTTATCTGCTTGAAGGCGTTTGAATACTTTTCAACCGCGTGAGCTGACTTGTAGTAGCTCATAGCCTCTTCGTAATTGCCCTGACGGTAAAGGCTGTCGCCTATACCGATATATGCCATATCGAAGTTAGAGTTACGCTGAAGAATGTCTCTCCAATAAACAACTGCCTGGTCATATTTTCTCTCTTCGGTATTCTGAAGAGCCGCTACCAGAAGGTCGCCGTACTCTGTACGCTTGTAGGTTGTGATTGTATCGTTGGACTTATCGAGAATTACAAGGTCATCGCCCTTATACGCGATACACTGGATATTAGCGATATTACCCAGCTGTGAGCCTTTGTCACCAAAGATATAAAGAAGATTACCATCCTGGTCATAGGTATATACCTTACTTCTCTTTTCGTCGATGATAGACCACATTCCCGCAGGACCGAGGGCTACGTCGATTACCTTAGAAGGACCTGTAATGGTGTAGCCTTCCATTTCGTTCATCTCAACCTTAACTTCACCTGAAGGAGGATAGAAGCCGTTTCTGTTCATAATGTCCTGTCCCGAGGGGTTGAGCTTCTTAACAGGAGCGTAGTCAGCCGACTTGTCCTGATTTTCGATAGCGTTCTGCTGAGAGGTTGCATCGATAGTGGAAGTTGTTACGTAGATAAAGCCTGTTTCATCAATTGTAAGGTTGTTGTACTCGGTGGGTACGTACTGTGTGCTCTGTGCTCTCTGTGCCTTTGTCTGGAATCTTCTCCAGAAGATATCGAAGGCAGAGGGAGTAGTTTTCTGAGCACCGAGGAATCCGAGGAAGGTTCCGTCGGAGTTCATGGAGATTACACCGTAGGTTGTGGTAGAGGATACAACGTAAATTCTTCCTGCCGTATCTACTGCTACTGCAACGGGAGTGTAAATATGACCTTCGGGGAATACGTCGCTTTCGGGCTCGGGAATAATTCTCTTAAAGGAGCCGTCTTCTCTGTTGAACACTACTATTCTGTGGTTCTGTGAGTCAGCAACGTAGATTTCGATTTCGTTTACGAATACACCTTCGGGAGCCGAAAGTGAGTCGTAAATACCGTTGTCGTTATAGAAGTCTGAAATACCGAACTGTGTTTCCCAATCTTCGTTTACTACTACGATACGGTTGTTTTTGGTATCTGCAATGTAAACCATCTCATGGGCATCAACGAAAATGTCCTTGGGGCTGTCAAGAGCAGTAGCAAGGGTAAGGTCGGTTGAGTCAATGAGCTTGTCGGGAACGTATGCATCGGGAGAAAGCGCCATAAAGCCGTCGATATCATAGGTATATGTTGCGTAAGGCACTGCAGCGAATACGCTGGGTGCAAGCATTACCGCGATAAGGAGGGCGAGCAGAACAAGTTTTAATTTTTTCATATTCTCTCCTCCTTAATCCTTCATACCTGAAGATGACATCGTCTGAATGACGTTACTCTGTGAAATTACGAATACTGTAATGGGAACTATCATCATTACAACTGTTGAAGCAGCAGATGCACCTGCACGGGCGATACCGCCTGTTACTATCTGGCTTATAGCGTAAGGGAAAGTTTTAAGCTCCTCACTGAAGATATATACAGATGCGCCCTGATTCCAGAGACCCTGGAACGAGAAGATGATAAGTGTGAGCCACGCGGGCTTAACCATAGGCATTACAAGAGTCCAAAGAATGTGCCATTCAGAAGCACCGTCAAGACGGGCTGATTCAAGTACTGAATCGGGAACTGAGGTTTCCATGAACTGCTTCATAAGGTAAAGCCCCATAGACGAACCCATCGCAGGAATAATTATTGCGAAGTAGGTATCAATCATTTTGAAGGCTGACATTGTAATGAAGTTCGTAATACCTGCAACTGTTGTATTGAACATCAGTGAATAAACGATAATGTTGAAAAGCACTTTTCTTCCGGGGAACTTAATCTTTGCAAGTGAGTAAGCCGCAAAGGAAGAAAGCATAACGTTTCCGAAGGTACCTACACCTGAGATGAATACCGTATTAAATATGTATCTTGAGAAAGGAACCCAAGAGGTAGACATCAGCTGGAATAGGTCGGAAAAGTTTTTCATTGTGGGGTTAACAACGTAAAGTCTGGGGGGGAACATCCATAACTCGTTCAAGGGCTTGAGAGCCTGTACTATGGTGTAGTACATAGGGAAGAACATAAATACACCGAACACCAACAAAACTCCGTTGATACTCAGGTCTCCTGCGAAAGAACGGTTAAGAGCATGATTATGTTTTTTAATTCTAAGCTTTGACATACTACTGACCTACCTTCGACAAAAGTTTTTTGATTAACATGTTACTTCCTATCATCATGAAGAAGAGGACTGTTGAGATTGCTGAGGCGTAACCCATCTCAAATCTCTGTCCGCCGTAGTCATCAAGATGATGCATGATTGTGTGAGCACAGTACTCAGGGCTGGGGAAGCCGACAAGAGCTGTAATGATGGCGCCGAAGCCGAAGGAAGAGGTGATGGACATAACCGCACCGAACATCATCTGA
>JAFUKG010000018.1 GCA_017467865.1 Clostridia bacterium | reverse complement strand
TTGTCAACACACTTCTCCCCTTTTTTATGTAACTTATGGGAGTGCTGAACAAATATGCTTTGTTTTGACATAATTCATCCTTTTTTCTTCTTTGAAATCAATCCTCGCCTCGATATAGTCGATAAAACCTACAAAATGTGAACCAGCTAAAGTTAGCTTGAATCGACATTTTTACGCTAATAATGTAAAATGGGCACAGATGATGCAGTGCGATTAGGTTACATCAATTATACTAAAATCCACGAACATTGTCAATATAAATTAAAGGAGGCATAAAAATATGCTTAAAACTAATTCTTGCACCACGGGTGCAACCCAGAGCCCTGGCTCGATTTTATCAACTTTAGTTTCTTCGACTTGTACTCAGAATGACATCACAGATGTGATTCTCCCGTACGCAGATTTACTACCGACTGGTATGTACATCAGTAAAATTGTGTCGGTAAGCGAAGGCGTTTATGACAGCAAGCCCTATATAGACTGCATTCACCAGCTTACTGATGTAAACGGTGATACTAAGATTGTCAAGTTCCGCTATTTCGCACCGACAGAAACTACTGCTTTACGCAAAAAAATGGCTGAATATAAGTTTGAAGGATCAATGGCGGAAGCCCTCGACGCACTAGAGGAGAGTGTAACAATCTCCCACCGTCCTGGAAGTGCAAAGTATGTCTACATATCAGCCAGGGCGCTCGCTACATCTACGGTGTCATCATCTCCACCTACAAACAAGCCCTCGTCGCTTGGCGGGCGCATCTATTTGAGTAGCAAAGCCAATCGTCCCGCTAAGTTATCAACGAAAGCCTCGCTGCTTGAAGCGGATGAAGATGACGAAGATGACCTGCTTCTCGACGAAGACGAGGAGTAAGAAAACAGAGGGGGCGGTTAACTGCCGCCCCTCAGAGAGGAGTTTAAAATGAAAATCGAAGGCTATTTAGAAGATATTGATTTTATTTCTGACATTCACGATCCTACTGTGATATATGCGGAATTTACTGTTCCGTCTAAGGATGAACGTCCACCATATAAGATGTTTGCACATATAGACGACGATAGTCTAAAAGCATTCATTAGAAGATTTATCCTTCCTGACATTAAGGAGAATGTTTCCGTTACGGAACTTCTTCAAGAGGTGAAGGACGAGATATTGCTTTGGGGCAACCCTGATCGAGTTGCTCCTCGATACAGAACCGCTGGTACGCTGAGGCACGGTTGGATTGAGTACGACCTTAACGACTTCGACAGGCAATATGTAAAGGTAAATTCCAAAGGTTGGAAGATCTCTTCAAGTCACAAGGCTAAGTTTCTTAAAAGAAACACCCTTGGATCGCAGGCATGCCCAGTACATACAGATAAGAATTTGATTGATCTTCTAAAACCACTAGTGAACACCGACAGAGATAGTTTGGTACTGTTTTCCTGCTGGTTGGCGCAAGCGTTCTGTGTGGGTTCTCACTCGGCTTTACTGATCATGGCTGAGCAAGGTAGTGGCAAGAGTGTCCTTACCAAGATAGCGAGGCGTGTAGTCGACCCATCTAATTTAAAGGCAGATACCATGCCGACTAAAAAAGACGATCTTTTCACCCTTTTAAGCAATTCTTATTTCTTGGCTTTTGACAACACAGATGAGCTATCCAAGGAGATAAGTGACATCTTCTGTTCAGCGGTAACTGGCGCAACGATGGCTAAGAGAAAGCTTTATAGCACAAACGAGCTAGGCGTATTTGAGCTTCACAATACCTTGGTTCTTAACGGCATAGATATCTTGCCCAGTCAAAGCGACTTGGCTAGCCGATGCTTGTTGTTGAAGCTTAAGCATATAGATGAGCAGACTAGAAAGACCGAGAGTGAGATAGAGGATATTTTTGTCAATAGTCTGCCTGACATACTAGGTGCAATTTTCAATGCCTTGTCAGATGCTATGACGATTATCAAGACATTGTCGCCTACAAGGCTTCCTCGCATGGCTGAGCCTTACAAGGAGCTTTTGGCAATAGCTATAGCTCTTGGTGTTTCTCAAAGCGAGTTTGAGAGGATTTACTTTGCAAACCTTGCTGAGATAGACAAAGAACGTTCAGGTATTGCAGTAGTTCAAGCGGTGGTTGAATTCATGACGAGTGGTGCTGTAAAAGGTAGAGGTATTGAAGATACAGTTAAAAATTTGTTTATGAAAATTCGTGCTAACTACTCGGGAAATCGAGGTGATCTCCCTCCCAATGCCGCCCATTTTGGTCGTAAGCTTAGAAGAGAAAGAAACGCTCTAGAAGCCGCAGGATATGTCGCAAATTTTGACGATACCTTCAGCGACGGCACTCACCTTAAAATTTACAAAAATAAATGAGAAATTTGCCACCTGATGCAATCGGCAGTTTTGCCCAACGTTACATAGGTAAACCTACGGTTGTGCCAGGTGGTAAGGAAGGATGAAAAAAATGAGTTTATTAGATATGAGGATAGAAGATTATGTCAAAGACAAATCAACAGTAGTATTTGAATGTGATGAATTTGATAAATATATATATCCGAAAGAGGATGTTGTTCCTGAGGATTGGTATTATTCTATGATCGTTGGTGTAAGAAACGACAAAACATCTAAAGGCGAAGATTGTATCGATGTTTTTCATAAGCTTCTAACAAAAAGAGAAATGTATAGATATGAACAAGAAGAGATAGCTTCCGTGAATTATTTATATATCAAGCAGAGATATAAAAGAGGTAGTGATTCAGAGCGCAAGTTTATAAATGCTATGAAAGCTAACAATCTTCCTAAGAAATTTAGTGGCGATGATCTTATTGGCATTATAGAAGCCATAAAAATGGAGTATTCACAAAGCGGTTGGGGAAACATCGTGGAAAGAGAACCTAACCATATTGACCCTGCATGGTTTGAAGATGATATTGTTGAGTAGGTAAAAATGCCGCCTGCTACCAATCATATTTTTGCCCAGACTTACAAGGGTAAAATGAGGTTGGTTGCAGGTGGCAACCTTCTAAAATAACGCAATTAGACAAGTTTTATTTACATATTATTACATAAGGAAGGTAAAAACAATGCAAGACAACTATTTAACTGTTGAAGATATAGCAACAAAATTCAAGGTATCCTACGATACTGCACTCGGCTTTGTCAAATATTCTGGTGTTGAGAGCGTAAAGCTCGGCAGACAGTACAGAGTGCTTGAAAGCAAGCTTGACGAGTTCTTATATCCTACTAAGGTTGTGAAAAAGAAGATACTACATCGACCTGTATATCAAATAATAGAAAGGAAATAAAAAATGGCATCGGGAAATATTGTAGAAAGAAAGACTAAGTCTGGACAGAGACGATATGAAATAACAGTAGAAGGGGCACGTGATCCCTTGACTGGAAGGCGTAATCGAGTATATAAGACAGTCAACTGTAGTGAGAAAGAAGCAAGAAAGATAATGCACCGTATGATTAACGATATGGAGCAAAATAAGATTGTCAAGAAGAACCACAAGAGTGTGGCTGAGTGGCTTGATGAGTGGATTAACTTATACCTTCCTAACGTAGAAGAGACCACCAGAGTCGGCTATAAAACAAAACTAAGGTGCTATATCAAACCTGCAATAGGAGATATACAAATATGCTCCTTACGTGCAGAGCATGTACAGAAGATGGTTAACGATATGTTGGCAAGAGGGTTAGCACCTAAGAATATCCGTGATACCTTCAACAACATCAATGCCGCTATGAAGAAGGCAGTGGTGCTTCGACTAATACCTTACAATCCCTGCGAAGGTGTTGTGCTCCCCAAGCTAAAAAAATACAGAGCTAAGGTATATGATAATCAAATGATACACACCTTGCTTGAGACGTCAGAGGGGACGGATATGTACCTTCCTATCCTTCTCGGTGTAACGGTAGGTCTAAGACGTGGAGAAATGCTTGCTCTGCGTTGGGATGACATAGACTTCAAAACCAACACTATAAAAGTCAGGTGGAATATGGTAAACGGAGAGAACGGCATTATCATAAAAGCTCCTAAAAGCGAGGCAGGTATCAGAGATATCAAGGTAGGCGATGAGGTAATGGCTGAACTTAGGAAAGCTAGAGCGCAGTATATGACAGATATGTTATCATATAGTTATGGCTTCCAAAATCTTAACTTCGTGATAAGGCAAGAGGACGGCTCTCCCTTACATCCTGACTCTATGACAAGAAAATGGTCAAGATTTCTTAAGGACAACAACCTTCCCCACATCCGTCTGCACGATCTCCGTCACAGCAATGCAACGGCATTGATACAGGCAGGTGTCAATCCAAGAGTGGTACAGCAAAGACTCGGTCACTCAGACGTGAACATCACTCTCAATACATATACTCACGTGCTCCCCGAAATGGATATAGATGCCGCCGCAAAGTTAGATGCTATCATGCTGAAGAAGGCATAG
Organism: Clostridia bacterium; assembly: GCA_017467865.1. GTDB lineage: Bacteria > Bacillota > Clostridia > Oscillospirales > SIG627 > RGIG6353. The sequence continues at coordinate 765 of JAFUKG010000018.1, read as the reverse complement.
AAAGTAAATTTAAACTGTCGGTTTTTCAGTGTGTCGGTCGGTTTTTTCTACGGTTTTGTGGCTGAAAACTCAGGGCTGGCAAGGCTTTCGAAGCCAAAGCATAGACTGCTTTATCAGCTCATAACCCGAAGGTCGTGAGGTTCAAATCCCACTCCCGCAACCAAAGGCTTGTTGAAAAACAAGCCTTCTTTTTTTGCCTTTTGGCAAAAATGGTGCGTGGGGAAGGATTTGAACCTAAATAATTGAATTATTAGGGGAATTTTGAAATTTTCAGTCGTCTGTTCTCCGCTTTTTCGTTATTTTCAAAAAGTATCTGTAAGTAGTTCGTGTCTGAAACAAGGGCTGTAAGGAGTCAGATAATAAAATTTTGAAAAAATTCTTATTACCTATTGACAAGGTAGGTAATTGGTGATATAATGTGTTATACCTACCAATCGGGTATGTGAAAGAAGGAGAATTCCAATGCAAAATTATTTTGAGCAGCTTGTGAGAGCAAACTTTCGTTTTGGGCGAATGCGTCGATGTTGAATGTATCTTTTTAGAAGTTAAGTACAAAATCAATAACATCACATATTCTTAATAACGAAAGGAAAATCTATTATGTCTAATAAGTATAAATTTGAAACACTTCAGCTCCACGTAGGTCAGGAGCAGCCCGATCCCGCAACAGATGCGCGTGCCGTGCCGATCTACGCCACCACATCCTATGTGTTCCGTGATTCCGCTCACGCGGCAGCTCGCTTCGGCCTTGCCGATGCGGGTAAC
>JAFUKG010000017.1 GCA_017467865.1 Clostridia bacterium | reverse complement strand
CTAACGTCAGTCCTTTTATAGGCTCTCTGTCCTCAAAATAAACGTCAAAGGATAGCTTTGCATCAGCTTCGTTTAAGTTTGTTACTATCAGCAACTCATTAAGCTCTCCGCCTGTAAAAATCCAATTTAGCTCCGCTGTTTTTGACATATCGTCACTCTCCTTTTTACCATATTTTATAATAAAGCAGGGTTTAAATCAAGTAACTATTGAAAATTTTTCAAATCTATTATATAATTAAAGAAAATAAGACAGATGAGGAATAAAACTATGTTAACAGATATTGAAATAGCCCAGGCGGCGAAAATGCTCCCCATAGGTGAAATAGCGAAGACTGCCGGTGTGCCCGAAGAAAAGCTTGAGCCTTACGGAAAATACAAGGCAAAGATAGACTTGTCTCTTTTGAACGAACTTAAAGACAAGAAGGACGGCAAGCTCATTCTTGTAACTGCCATAACTCCCACCCCTGCAGGTGAGGGTAAGACCACAACAACCATCGGTCTTGCAGACGGACTCTCCCGCATCGGCAAGAAGGCGATGATTGCTCTTCGTGAGCCCTCCCTTGGCCCCGTGTTTGGTGTAAAGGGCGGTGCGGCAGGAGGCGGTTACGCTCAGGTTGTGCCCATGGAGGACATCAACCTTCACTTCACAGGTGACTTCCACGCAATCGGTGCCGCTAACAATTTACTTGCGGCAATGCTTGACAACCACATATATCAGGGTAACTCCCTCAATATCGACCCTCGACGCATCACATGGAAGAGATGCGTTGACATGAATGACAGACAGCTCAGATTCGTTACCGACGGACTTGGCGGAAGAGTAAACGGTGTGCCCCGTGAGGATGGCTACGACATTACTGTTGCATCCGAAATCATGGCTGTACTCTGTCTCTCATCTTCTATTACAGACTTAAAAGAGCGCCTTGGCAGAATAATCGTAGGCTACACCTATGATGAAAAGCCTATTACTGCTCGTGACCTGAAGGCTGACGGCGCTATGGCGGCACTCTTGAAGGACGCTCTCAAGCCCAACCTTGTTCAGACCCTTGAGGGTACTCCCACCTTTGTGCACGGCGGACCTTTTGCAAACATTGCACACGGCTGTAACTCTGTTATTGCCACAAAGATGGCTATGAAGCTTTCCGACTATGCTGTTACCGAGGCTGGCTTTGGTGCTGATCTTGGTGCTGAAAAGTTCCTTGACATAAAGTGCCGTATGGCAGGGCTTACCCCATCGGCGGTAGTTATCGTTGCAACAATTCGTGCTCTCAAGATGCACGGTGGACTTCTCAAGACCGAGCTTAGCAACGAAAACCTCGAAGCTCTTGAAAAGGGTATTCCCAATCTTCTGCGTCACGTTTCCAACATTAAAGACGTTTACGGACTGCCTTCTGTCGTTGCCGTTAACCGTTTTCCCACAGACACCGACGCTGAAGTTAAGCTTATTATTGAAAAGTGCCGTGCTCTCGGAGTAAACGTTGTGCTTTCAAACGTATGGGCAGAGGGTGGAAAAGGCGGCGAGGACCTTGCACGTGAGGTTGTTCGTCTTTGCGAGGAAGAAAAGGGCGACTTCCGTTTCTCTTACGACTCCTCTCTTTCCATTGAAGATAAAATTCGTGCCATAGTTCAGAACGTATACAGAGGCAAGGACATAACCATTCTTCCCTCGGCACAAAAAGAGATTGCAAAGCTTCGTGAGCTTGGCTTTGAGTCTTGCCCCGTTTGTATGGCAAAGACTCAATACAGCTTCTCCGACGACCCCTTAAAGCTTGGTGCACCCGAGGATTTCGTTGTTACCATCAAGAAGGTTAAGGTTTCGGCAGGTGCAGGCTTTATTGTAGCGCTTACCGGTGACATTATGACTATGCCCGGACTTCCCAAGGCTCCTGCGGCAGAAAAAATTGACGTTGACGAAGACGGCGTAATTCACGGACTGTTTTAAGATTATTTGTATTATGAGGGAGTGTACTTTTGAGTCAAAAGTACACTCCCTCAAACTCCCTCCCGAAAGCCATAACAAAAAGGTATTTTAAGAAGTTTTTTCATGGGGGATTAAAAAGGGGGAGTGCTTTTGACTTCAAAAGCATTTCCCCTTTTTTGTAATTATAAAAGCTAATTTCCTTTACTCTTCAAAAGCTGATGCTTGATGTTCCATAGTTTTTCGGATAAGTCAACGTAGTAGCGGTGAGGATTTTCAAAACGCCTTACCTCTTCCCACAGATGTGAAATCTGCTCCTTGCAGTAGCCTCTTATATCCGAAAGTGAAGGTGTGTCGTACACGCACTCACCGTTTTTGAATACCTCCACCTGCAATTCCTTAGCAGTGTAGCCCGTAACAGTTTTGTGCTTCCAAGTATCCACGGGGTCGAAAAGGTCAAGAGGTACACTCTCGTCTATCACCTCATCGTGAACACACATAAGATCGGCTATCGCCTGACCGCTTTCGTTTGAGAAAATGCGATACACCTTTTTGTAGTGTGGGTTGGTTATCTTGCCCGTGTTCTCGCTTATCTTTATTTTAGGAATAATCTCGCCGTTCTTTTCCTTTGCAACAAGCTTATATACACCGCCGAAAACGGGGTCGGACTTTGCCGTTATAAGACGCTCTCCCACGCCGAAAGAGTCAACACACGCCCCTTGTAATATAATATCACGGATAATGGTCTCGTCAAGAGAGTTGGACACTACGATTTTACAGTCATGAAGTCCTGCCTCGTCAAGCATTTTTCTTGCCTTTGCCGTGAGATATGAAATATCGCCTGAGTCAAGACGGATAGCGCACTTAGTTATTCCTGCTTCTTTAAACGCCTTTATTGCATTGGGAACACCGCTGTGAAGAACGTCGTAGGTATCCACAAGGAGAGTTGCATTATCAGGATAAAGGGAACAGTAGGTTTTAAAGGCATCAAGCTCGCTATCGAACATCTGCACCCAAGAGTGAGCCATTGTGCCCGTTGCAGGAACACCGTACTCCTTATCCGAGATAGTACAAGCCGTAGCACCGCAGCCGCCGATATAAGCCGCTCTGGCTCCGAGAATTGCGCCGTCGGCTCCTTGTGCACGTCTTGAGCCGAACTCTGCCACGGGTCTCCCCTTTGCCGCTCTTACAATTCTGTTAGCCTTAGTGGCTATAAGGGATTGATGATTGATAGCAAGAAGGAGATAGGTTTCGATAAACTGCGCTTCAATTGCAGGCGCTCTGACGGTAATGATAGGCTCGCCCGGAAAAATAGGTGTGCCCTCGGGAATTGCCCAAATATCGCCCGTAAATTTGAAGTCTTTGAGATATTCAAGGAAGCATTCCGAAAAGCACTTCTTACCTCTCAAAAAGGCAATATCTTCCTCAGTAAATCTTATATTTTTAATGTAGTCTATAAGCTGTTCGAGACCTGCCGCGATAGCAAATCCGCCCCCGTCGGGGATACTTCTGAAAAAGGCGTCGAAGTAAACTATCTCGTCCTTCTTCCCTGCTTCAAAGTAACCGTTTGCCATTGTCAGCTCGTAGTAGTCGCAAAGCATTGTATAATTATTATGGTACATTGTAGATCTCCTTTTCAAACAATATCTGTAATTTTCTCAAGTCTGTCTATTTCATAAGTAACAGGAACGTTCAAGGTATTTTTCTCATGCAAGGGATTAAACCAGCAGGCGTCAATTCCTGCAATTGCTCCCCCTTTTATATCGCTTGTAAGGGAATCCCCGATAATCAATACTTCTTTTCTATCCTTTATTTTCATCTTTTCAAAGACGTAGTCAAAAAATTCCTCATTAGGCTTTTCCGCACCTACGTTCTCGGATATAAAAATATAATCAAAAATCTCATCAAGTCCCGAAAGGCGCAGCTTCTTTTCCTGAGCAACCTTAGTGCCGTTGGTAACTGCCGCAATGATATATTTCCCTTTTTGAGAAAGGAGTATTTCGAGAGCGTTATCAACAAACTCGATATGGTCGCCAAGCGTTACCTGATAATCGCGGTTGAAATCCTCAACTACGGTTACATCCGCCCCTATTATCTCAAAAAACTCACTAAATCTGCCAACTAAAATCTCAGGCTTTGTCAGTTCCCCTGTTTCAAGCTTCTGCCAATATTTTGAGTTAATTTGGGAATACGTTTTCAGCATTTCGTCACTGCATTCACCAAGATTATACTTTTTGAACAAAGTTCGTATTGCATATCTTTCAGACGCAAGGAAATTCAATACCGTTCCGTCTATATCCCACAATAAATATTTATACGTTTTAATTTTTTTATCTTTCATAACGCTTCTGAATTTTTCCGTCCAGGTTTTTCCAAGTAAATACTCCGCCCTCCAGCACCATATATCCGTGCCAGGAGTTCTCCTTAGGAATTGAAACCGAGCCGGGATTTAAGTAGCGAACTCCCTCTTTTTCATAATCTGCGGGAATATGGGTATGCCCTGAGAGTACGTACTCTCCCGATTGCAAAAGGGGAAAATCGCAGTGACCGTGAGAGGCATATATGGTCATTCCCTCCCAACAAAGAAAAGCATAATCAGCCAAAATGGGAAACTCCAGCATCATCTGGTCTACCTCGCTGTCGCAATTACCTCTTACACAAATAAGCTTTTCTTTGATTGAATTCAGCATCTCGGTCACCTCTTTGGGGGCATATTCCGTTGGTAAATCGTTTCTGGGGCCGTGATATAACAAATCTCCCAAGAGCAATATTTTTGTAGGATTTTCTCGCTCAACTGCCTTTATGAGCCGACGGCAATACTCTGCCGAGCCGTGTATATCCGATGCAATAAATAATTTCATCTTTCTCTCCTATAAAAACTACGTTAGTTCATTATATCATTTGTTCTCCTTTTTTACAATAGCTTTCTTTTATATTAAGAGTTGATATTTCTTTTTACAAAAAGTTCCCTTGAAAATCGGCG
>JAFUKG010000016.1 GCA_017467865.1 Clostridia bacterium | reverse complement strand
CCCACAGGTATTACAGTTGAAGGTACAACCTTCAAGGGACTTGACAGCTCTAAGACCTACTCTGTAGCAGCATACACCCTTGCAGGTGCAGATGCAGACGTAAAGACAGTTACAGGCGTTGAAGAATACGATATTTCAACCGTATTTGACAGCCCCGTAGGTCTCTATGCGATTTACTTTGCATCAGACAGCGCAGACTATGCTGACTCCAATGCAGTTCTTGTATATATCAAGGGCGACTATGAGGCACGTGCCGACATTATGGAAACCTATGATACAGAGACGCTTACAGACGTATTACAAACTAAGTATGGAAGCTCTGAATTTGTTCCCGGCTACGTTACAGGCACACATAGCTTCTATAACAAGTCTACCGCTAACGTTGACCTCTCGTACGCTTATGGTACTACCGCAGAAACTCTCATAAGCTATACCAAGGCAACAGCGTATACGGATGCTGCAGATGAAACTGCTAAGGCAGCTGCGTTTGCGGATATTGAAGAAACAGCAAAAGCACGTAAGTATAACTATGCTTATACTCCCGCTGAGATAGTTCCCGTTAACGAGGTAGTAAAATATACCTATGGTATTAACATAGCTACAAACCTTGGCGGAATTAACCAGTCGAGGTTCTCAAACGTAACTTCACGCTTTGACGCGTACGTTATGAATGAAGAAGGAAACGTTGAAACCTACTCCTTCACAGAGACCGGAATTAGTGTTTCCATTAATGGCAGTGACTTTGTAACAGTTGACTTTATCGACGACAGCAAGTGGAACAAGGCACTTCCTGACACAGGCTACCTTGTAGGCTTTACAATTTATCCCTTTGCTGATATAGGTGAAGTAGGAGATATTTCTTTCGGTTATAATACAGCAGTTGCTAATTACACAAGCGACAAGACCCGTGAGCTTATATATTTCTGTCACGGAGAAGATTATTACTCGCTTATTGACAGCGTTCTCACCCCCGTTGTTGAAAAATATGAGTACGTTCCCAGCTGGGACACAAGCAACGTAGCACGTAAGACAAATACTTTCACCGTTACAAACTATTCAGCGATGTTTGAGTATGAATACGCTTACGGTGACGACAACGTAACAGTTCCCACAGAGGGCTGGACAGCACTTACCTCAGATACAGTTACTTCAACCAAGAGCTCTAAGTATATTTGGGTAAGACGTCTTGCAGGCGGCGGATTTGAAGCAATCGCTGCGGTGTCAAACCTTCCTTCCGAAGCAGTTGCAGTTGAAGGATTACAGCTTGTACTCGACGGTAACATCGGCGTTAAGGTTGTGTTCAACTATAACACTGACGTCGTTGCCAGCGGTCACGTTTACGTAAATCCTGACAGTAGCAGCACCACTGCAGGTCTTGGAGAAGCAGGAGAGCATCAGTTCGTTCTTGACGGCGAGGGTATGGGCTACGTTCTCGTTCCCTTCCTTGCTAAGGAAGCAGCAGACCTTAACTATGAAAACGAGCTTATCTACTATACGGCAGAAGACGTTAAGGTTAATATGTCCAACGTTGGAGGCACCATCTCAGTTGCAAGTCTGGTAGAAAGATATAAATCAGACGCTGCATACGCAAATGAGCTTAACCTTATCAACGCCCTTGAAACCTACTACAAGGCGGCAGAAGCTTACTTCGACACAACCGTTACAGAGGTAGAAGCACTTGCAGACCTTACAGCAGAAGAGCTTGCAGGACTTGCCGAAGCTAAAGCCCGCGCAAGAGTAGAGACAGAAGACGTAGAGACCAATTTCGGACTTACCTTCCATTCTACTTCACTTCTTCTTGAAGATAATACAACTATCCGTCATTACTTCAAGATAGTAGGCGGAGACACAATGTCTGAGGAAAATGCAAAATCAAACCTTTCTGCGTATAAAGTAGAAGGAGGCAGTGCGCTTGCGCTTGCAACGTCAACAAGCGATGCTAAGTACGCATATACAGACGTTGCAGGAATTCCTTCCAATGCACTCAGCGAAGCAAAGGAAGTAACGGTAAAGTTCGCAGATGAAAGCTACAGTGACGCAATCACAGTAACCTTCTCAGCACTTGACTACGTTGACCTCTCTCTTAACGATGAGGATGCAAAGCTTCAGAATCTTGTAAAGGCACTTTACAGATACTCAGCAGAGTCAGATGCATACAGCGCACAGTAATAGAAGGAGGACGCAGTAACATGAAAGAAATCTACGTATCTCCCGAAATTGAAGCAGTACTCTTCGAGAGTGAAGATATCGTAACGGTAAGCTTCACAGATAACGACGGTGACGCGCTTCCCCCTGTAATTTGGGGATAGAAAGTTAAAAAGCGGACTCGAAAGAGTCCGCTTTTTGAATGCAGAATGATGAATGCAGAATGATGAATTGTGGATAATTTCGGCTTTGCCGAAATTTACAATTGATTATAATTTGCCAAAAGGCAAAGTTACCTTAATTCTGCATTCTGCACTCTGAATTTTTCACTACAGTCTGTCGAAAAACCTATCAGTTATAAATACAAATTAGCAAGGTTGCACAAAAAAGGCTCCCCTGTGTAAGGGGAGCTGTTTTTTGTAAGAAAAACTGAGGGGTTGTTTAACCCCCGCTCATATTCATTATTCATTAATACTCCTTCCACATTTTTCTATTGCAAAAACCTTGATTTTATGTTACTATTATTTCATAAAGGTTTAATGGTGATTATATGAAAAAAACTCTCTTAAAAAATTTTGCAAAGCTTATCGTAAAGTCGGGAATAACTCTTGTTCCGGGACAGAACGTTGTTATTCGAGCCGACCTTGATCAGAGTGAATTTGTTATGATGGTAGTTGAGGAATGCTATAAAGCGGGCGCGAAAAAGGTTGAAGTTGAATGGGACGTGCAAAAGTTGTCTAAAATTCATTATAACTATCGTACTCTTGACGTGCTTTCCACAGTTGAAAAATGGGAAGAAGAGCGTCTTTCACTCCGTGCGAATACTCTGCCTTGTATGATATATCTTCTGTCCGAGGACCCCGATGGTATGGACGGAATAGACAGGGAGAAATACGCCAAGGCTTCTCAGGCGCGATATAAGATTATAAAGCCCTACCGCGACAAAATGGAGAACCGCTATCAGTGGTGTATAGCCGCTGTACCAGGTGAAGCTTGGGCGAAAAAGATGTTCCCGAACCTTACTAAAAAACAAGCGATAGAAAAGCTTTGGGAAGCAATTCTCAAAACCTCCCGCGCCGATGGACCCGACCCCATATCCGCTTGGCAGGAGCATAACAGAAATATAAGAGAAAAGTGTGATTATCTTAATTCTCTTAATATAAGGACCCTTGAGTATTCTTCTTCCAACGGCACAAAGCTCACAGTGGGACTTTGCGACGGCTCGGCCTTTATGGGTGGCTGTGAAACCACACTTTCGGGCAATCCCTTCAATGCAAATATTCCCAGCGAAGAGGTATTTACTTCTCCCAAAAAAGGTGAAGCAGAGGGTATTGTCTATTCAACTCGCCCTCTTGCATATAACGGCGAGATGATAGAGAATTTTTCTATCCGATTTGAAAAGGGAAAAGCAGTTGAGGTTCACGCAGAAAAGAATGAAGAACTTTTAAAACAGCTTATCTCAATGGACGAAGGTGCAGCTTACCTTGGTGAGTGCGCTCTCGTACCATTTGACTCACCTATACAAAATTCGGGGCTTATTTTCTATAATACGCTTTTCGATGAAAACGCCTCTTGCCACCTTGCCCTTGGTGCAGGATATACAAACACCCTTGCTGATTACGAAAAGCTCACCCTTGAAGAGTGCCATAAGCGCGGTATCAACGATTCTATGGTTCATGAGGACTTTATGATTGGCACACCCGACCTGTTAGTGGTTGGTGTTACCGCAAACGGCGAAAGAATAAAGATTTTTGAAAACGGAAATTGGGCGTTTTAACGAAAGGAGAAATAATGAAAAAATTCAGAATGTTGTTTTTGTTGTTGCTGATAATAAGTGTATTTGCAATTACCGCATCAGCCGCAGTTTATAAAGAGTCACTTGTCACTACTAATGACAGCATCGGCATTTCCTTTGAGATTAAAGAAAACGTACTTACCGTTTCGGGAATGATAGATAAGGAAGAGCTTCAGTATCTTGCCATAACTCTTGACAAACAGTACGTTCTTCCCGTTTCAACCGAAATGAAGTTCAAGACGTCTATCGACCTTTCAGCTGTGAAAAACGAAAAGATTGCTATCGGAATTTTCCTTGGAACCGAGCTTTCCGAGCCCTTCGTAAGTGTATTTTACGGAGACGATATTGTTCTTGAAAAGCAGGACGGAAAGTTCATGTTTGTCTTTGACGAGACTGTTCTGCCCGAGAATGAAAAGCTTATGTCGGGCTGGGTTAATGAAAAAGACCATCTTGAAATAGAACAGCCATCTGCTGTAAAAATGATTACTTCAAACGTTATAAGGGGCATAGAGACCGATTACGAAAAAGCCAAAGCCATTCATCGCTGGGTGGCAGAGAATATCTATTACGATGAAAATTATGCTCTCAAAACCACCAACGTTACACCCCTTACTCCCGTAGAGGTTCTTACTGAACGCAAGAGCGTTTGCGAAGGATATTCCAATCTTACCGTTGCCATGCTCAATGCGGCTGGGATTCCTGCATTTGTCACAAAGGGTTACGCTCTCGGAGTTGATGGTGCCCAGAGAATAAATTCTTGGGCACAGGCAGGGGAGGATATAACAAAGCCTAACCATGCATGGGTGGAAGCCTTTGTTGACGGACGTTGGATTGTTATGGACCCTACTTGGGACAGCTTTAACAAAATCTATATGGGCGAAAAGAGAGAAGAAGAAAATCCTCTTTACCGCTATTTCGACATAAGTGTAGAAATGCTTTCCCTTAAGCATCTTGTGATTGAAAGACCTCTTACCTTTGGCAAAATGGGTATTTCCGACTGGGCGGAAGAAGAGGTAAAGGGCGCTTTGGGAGAGGATCTTATCCTCAAGAGCATGTATGAGTCCATGAAAAACAAAATAACAAGAAAAGAATTTTGTAATCTTGTAATTAATATGCTCACAAAGAAATATTCTAAGAGCATTGAGGAAATACTTATAGAAAAGAACGTTACCCTCAACTATTCAGCCTTTGTTGATACTACCGATGATAACGTCCTCTCTGCAAATGCTTTAGGAATTGTTAACGGTAAAGAAAACAACTGCTTTGACCCCGAAGGGTTTATAACAAGACAGGAAGCGGCGACAATGCTTTACCGCACCGCAAAGGTTATGGGCGTAACTAACCCCAACTCCGAAAAGCTTGCCTTTACCGATGAGGAAAAGTTCGCCGATTGGGGCAAAGATGGAATTTTCTTTGTATCCGCTTCTCTCAGCGATAAAGGAACAAGAGTTATGGGCGGTGTAGAAGACGGAAAATTTGACCCCGCAGGCTACTACACAAAGGAGCAGTCTGTACTCACAATCTACCGACTTTTCCATACCTATTAAAAAATGTTCAATAAATGCGACACAAATTTGTAATATTTTACATATTGCATTTTTTGCCGTAAGTGATATAATAAATAGGGCACCCGAAAAGAGCGTCTCCGTCACGGAGACGCTTTGGATTTTTTTTGGAGGAAGTATGTATAAAATAGGATTTGATAATGACAAATATATAGCAATGCAGTCCCAGAAGATAAGAGACCGCATAGATATGTTCGGCGGAAAGCTTTACCTCGAATTCGGAGGCAAGCTTTTTGACGATTTTCATGCTTCCCGTGTCCTTCCCGGTTTTAAACCCGACAGTAAGGTGAAGATGCTCCTTGAGCTCAAAGACAGCGCCGAAATAGTTATTGTTATCAGTGCCGACGCCATTGAGAAGAACAAGAGAAGGGGAGACCTGGGAATAACTTATGACTTGGATGCATTGAGACTTATCGACGCATTTCGCGGAATAGGGCTTTTTGTGGGAAGCGTTGTTATTACTCATTTTAATAACCAACCCACCGCAGTACAGTTTGAAAACAGACTGATGAAGCTTGGTATTAAGTCATACAGACACTATATAATCCCCGACTATCCCTCGGATATACCCCTTATCGTAAGTGAAGACGGCTTTGGTAAGAACGATTATATCGAGACGTCCCGCTCTCTCGTTATCGTCACCGCTCCCGGTCCCGGAAGCGGAAAAATGGCAACCTGCCTGTCTCAGCTTTACCACGACCATAAGCGCGGTGTGAAATCGGGATATGCTAAATTTGAAACCTTCCCCATATGGAATATTCCTCTCAGCCACCCTGTAAACCTTGCTTATGAAGCGGCAACCGCTGACCTTAATGACGTTAATATGATTGACCCATTCCACCTTGAGGCATATGGCGAAACTACCGTAAACTATAACCGTGACGTAGAGATTTTCCCCGTGCTTAACGCAATGCTTGAGAAAATTCTCGGTGTTTCTCCTTATAAGAGCCCTACCGATATGGGCGTAAATATGGCAGGAAATTGTATTTTCGACGATGAGGCAGTGTCAGATGCTTCCAGACAGGAAATACTCCGCCGTTATTTCAATACCTGCGCCTCTGTCCGTCAGGGAATGTCCGAAGAAACCGAAATAAAGAAGCTTGAGCTTATAATGAATAAGCTTGGTATAACAAAGCTTGAACGTCCTATCGTTGACACAGCTCTGAGAAGAAGCGAGGAAACCAACGGGCCTGCCGTTGCCATAGAGCTTCCCGACGGTACTATCGTTGACGGAAAGACCTCGTCTCTTCTTGGTGCATCTGCGGCGGCAATCCTTAATGCGCTCAAAGCCCTTGCAGGAATCGACCACGATACCATGCTTATTTCACCTACGGTTATCGAGCCTATTCAAAAGCTTAAGGTTAATAGCCTTGGAAATAATAACCCCAGACTCCATATCGACGAAATTCTTATTGCCCTTTCTATCAGCGCAGTAACTGATAAGACGGCAGCAATTGCTATGGAACAGCTTCCCAAGCTTAAAAACTGCGAAGCACATTCAACGGTAATTCTCTCTCGTGTAGATGAAAACGTATTCCAAAAGCTTGGCATAAACCTTACCTGCGAACCGCAGTATCAGACGAAAAAATTATACCACCATAGATAAAAAACAAGGGCATATGCCCTTGTTTTTTTATTCCTCTAACTGCCTCGACAGAAACGATGCGGCTGTCTGAATCATTTTTTCTTCTATTTTTTCGGGCTCACCCTCGTCACTTGTGACAGATGCTACCGCACCGATAATGTCACCGCTTAAAATGATAGGGGAGAGAACCGATATTTTTTCACCCGAGCGAGTAGTGATAAACTTTTCGGGGTCACCCTCTTTGCGGATGTATTGAGTCCTTGTCTCAATGAGCTCATCCGCCTCAGCCGAAATTTTGGATTCAAGATATTCTTTTTTAGAAACTCCTGCACAAGCAATAACACTGTCTCTGTCACAAATAACTACCTTTAAACCGCAGCTCTTGTTAAGAGTCTCGGCATAAGAAGAAGCAAAAGTGTGAAGCTCACCAATGGGCGAATACTTCTTAAAAATTACCTCTCCATTGTTATCTGTGTATATCTCAAGAGGATCGCCCTCACGAATTCTCATAGTACGGCGTATTTCTTTAGGAATAACTACACGCCCAAGGTCATCTATTCTACGAACTATACCTGTTGCTTTCATATATCAAAAATCTCCTTAAATTACAAATTTGTGATGTTAGTATCTGTAAATTAAGGAGATTTATACTTCTTTTCGCTGAGTTGATAATCAATCTTTTCTAATACTTTTTTTAAATTTGGTTGGGGTCATTTGCATATGTTTTTTATAAAGTCTGAAAAAGTTGGAATAATTTTTAAAACCTACCCTGAAACATGCTTCTTCGATGGAGGTGTTTGCCCGAATCAAATCATTAAACGCGGTTAGTCTGCGGAAAATTACATAGTTCCACAATGTAACTCCAACCTGCTCTTTAAATAGATGAGATATATAGTACTTATCTATATAAAACCTTTTTGATATGTCTTCAAGGCTGATATTTTCGCTGAAATTTTGATTTATGTAGGCAATAACGTTATTGATTAACGGATTTTCACTCGTTTGCGCAGATTGTTCTTCCGAACTGCTTGAAATCACGTTTCTTAGTTTTGCCAAAATTTCAACCGTTTTACAAACCGAAACGATTTTTTTTACTTCGCTTTGGTCTTTTACAAGATTAAGCAGTTCCTTAATCTCAATGTCTATTTTATTTTCTTTAACGATTTTGGCAGGTATTTTATTTTCAAATCCATCAGGTCGATTATAAAAGGCTTTGAGTAAGGCTTTGCCCGATTCTTTGAAGTTTTCAAACAAATCACCGCTAAAATAAAGCACCAATCTTTCGTGGTATGTGCCGTCTTTTACGTTGCAATGATATAGTTCCGATGGTTTTAAAAGAATCAGGTCGTTGTCCTCAATGGTATATTTTTTACCTTCAATTTTGATTTCACCGATACCATGAATAAAATAAATTAAAGACAGCTCCACGTCGTAGTGGAGATAGCTTGTTGTAGATTCTGCCGCAAATCGACCTTTTGTATGATGTAGTCTAAAGCCGGAATTGTCATCATACAAAAGTTTCGTATAACCTTTGTTCATCTTTTGTGCTCCTTTAATTCTTACCGCAATATTATACATATTTTTCTCAATATTGTCAATTCAATATCTTATTTTTGCTGATATAATAAAACAAAAACAATTAAGGGGCGAAACAAATTGCTTAGCGAAAAGAAATTAAAAGGTCTTGCACTTCTGTTTACTGTCACATATACGGTCAGTTACATAACCAGAATAAATTTCAGTGCAATAATATCGGAGATTGAAGCAAACACTCAAATTTCAAGGACTTTGCTATCCACAGCTGTAACAGGCAGTTTTATAACCTACGGAGTCGGTCAAATTATCAGCGGAATATGCGGAGATTTATTCTCACCTAAAAAGCTGGTGCAAACTGGACTTATCATATCTGTCATAATGAATTTTCTTATGCCTTTTTGTGCCAGTCCTTATTTGATGCTGACAGTTTGGTGTGTCAACGGCTTTGCACAAGCATTTATGTGGCCTCCGATAGTTAGAATTATGGTTTCCGCTTTTTCAGAAGAGCAATACAAGAAAATGGCGGTAAGAATATCTTGGGCGAGCTCCTACGGAACGATAATCATATATTTTATCGCTCCCGTTTTGATAACGCTCCTAAACTGGAAGGCAGTATTTTTATTTTCTGCTTGTTGCGGATTTTTTATGATAATTCTTTGGAACAAATATTGCATACATATTAAGGATATTCCGCAGAAAAGTTTAAACAAAGAAAACCCTTCTCAAAAGTCGGCAAGAAAAATACTTCTGTCTCCTGTTGTTATTGCCATTATGGTTTCAATTATTTTGCAAGGAATGCTAAGAGACGGTGTAGCAACTTGGATGCCGTCCTACATAGCAGATACCTATCATTTAGGTTCAGCAGTTTCTATTCTGACGGGTGTTGTGCTTCCCCTTTTCAGTATTCTTTGTACACAGACGGCTTCTTTTTTGTATCGCAAAAAATTTAAAAGTCCCGTACTATGTTCTGCAATTATGTTTTTGATAGGCACAATATCCACCGTGGGTCTTTACTTTACCTCAGGAAATAATGCTATATTATCAGTTGTCTGCTTTTCGTTGCTTACAGGCAGTATGCATGCTGTTTCCTCGATGTTAACTGCAATGGTACCGCCATTCTTTAAAAAATACGGTAATATTTCTACAGTGACAGGCATATTAAATGCTTGTGCGTATGTAGGAAGCGGGATTTCTGCTTTTGGAATTGCCATCGTTTCAGAAAATATCGGTTGGCAATTCACTCTGCTTATCTGGTGCATAATTGCTATTGTGGGGACAATGATTTGTTTAGCTTCGATAAAACCTTGGGAAAACAAATTTTCAAATAATGCATAGAAAAAGCGAGGTGAAATTCACCTCGCTTTTTATGTTTGTGTTTACTTTTTTAGCATTTTGTCAAGTGGCTTTTTTAGTACTTTGCAAAAAAACTTTACCGTGACGCCTACAAGTAATGCCGAAATAACAGTTCCTTCTCTTGTACCATAAAGTCTGCCGTCAAAGAAAATGAGAGAAAGCAGGATAGACAATAGCACCCATGAAACGTCGAAGACTATCTTTGTATTGCCGAAATCCTTTTTTGTGACGTCAGCCACCGCTTTGACAAAGGCTTCTCCCGAGTTTAGTATAACGTTTGCAATAACGCCGAGAGTTATACCAAATCCAAGCACAACAATTCCGCTTAAAACCAGTAAAAGCTGAACTACGTAAGTGTCGTTTGGTATTATACCTGCTATCCACAGCCCTAAGTCCGTAAAATACCCAAATAAAAACGATAAAGGTATTTGCAAAAGCTGAATAAGCTTAAAATTCTTTCTCAGCAGTAAAATCTGTCCCAAGAGCAGAACGCAGTTTGAAATTGTAAGCCACGTTCCAAAAGATAAAAAGGTAAATTTTATACTGACAACGTTTGCAACGGAAGAGATTGGGGAAACTCCCAGCTCTCCGTGCTTGGTAAGAGCCACACCTATTCCCATAAAGAAAAGGCAGATGACAAAAAGTAAATACCGCCTAAGAATTTCTCTTTTAGTCATATCCATCACACTTTCCTGCGTCTTACAATTACTTCGGTGACGTCCGTCAGAACAAGCTCACCATTTTGATTATATGCCTCAATTGTGATTTCTGCAAGTCCGTTTTTAGCATTGCGCTTTACAAGATTTGTAATGGTAGCTTTACCCGTCAATATGTCATCGGCGAACACCGGTTTTATCCATTCAATTTTGGTGGATTTTCCCGCAATCAGCTCTTCGCCGAAGAAATCTGCTTCCAGATATTTTGCCCATACCGACATAAAGGACATAACACCGGGTGCAATCAGCTTTCCGAATGGTGTCTTTTTTGCATATTCCTCGTCGGTGTGAAGAGGAATGTTATCGTAATCGTGCGCAAAAGACAACATTTTTTCTTTTGCAATGACGGCAGGGGAGATGTCCGCCGTCATTCCTATTTTAATATCATCAAAATACATCTTTTCACCTCGAAATAAGCCCGTCAACAAACTGTCTGGCAAGGCGTGCAGACCTTCCGCCGCGCTCCAAAGCAAAGCGTTCAGCAAGGAGTTCTATTTCTTCATCGGACATATCAATTTTATTTTCTTTTGCCAGATGATGTACGATATGAAGAAAGGTTTCCTTTGTCGGCTTGGAGAAGGTTATATGTATTCCAAAGCGTTCGGATAAAGAAATAAGCTCCTGCATGGTGTCGTTTCGGTGAATTTCATCGCCGTCGCGGTCAAAGAAGGTCTCTTTGATAATATGACGGCGGTTGCTTGTGGCATAGATAACCACGTTAGAGGATTTTGCCGTAACCGAGCCTTCAAGCACCGCTTTGAGAGCATTGAAGTTATCATCATCCTTAAGGAAGGATAGGTCGTCGATGAACAATACGAATTTCAAGGGGTTGAGAGATAACTCATCGAGAATTTTCGGAATAGCGCGAAGCTGGTCCTTTCGTATTTCAACGATGCGAAGTCCGTCATTCCATAGAGCATTGCCGACAGCTTTTACGGTAGAGGATTTTCCCGTACCCGCATCACCCGTCAGAAGAATGTTTGCCGCAGGCTTCCCTCGTAGTAAAGCTTTGGTGTTGTTAATGATGATATCTCTTTCACGCTCATAATCAACAAGGTCTGAAAGCTGGGTTTTATCGGGATGCAGTACGGGAGCAATGCTCCCCTCTTCATCCACGTAAAACATTCGGTGCTTGGCATAAATGCCATAGCCAAACTTACCGATATTTTCTGCTCTGTGCAGATAAATATCCTTTAAACGCAAGGAGGTTGTGGTAAATTCGGGTAAAAATCCCTCATATTCAAGCTGTGCGCAAAGCTTTTCCTTTTGGAGCTCGGAAACCTCTTGCAAAGTATCAAGCTCCGCTTCAAGCGCCGACGTCATATATTTGGGAACACCTTTGCCAAGACCTAACGTTTTTACATATACGTTTTCACTGTTGGAGCAAAGATCTTTTATATATTCACCCAGATTTCCGCCGTTCGCATTGTAAAGAGCGGCTACAAACTCGGCGTAAGCCGAGCTTGTAGGAGAGTCAAGGAAATTGCAGAGCAGAGAAAGGACGGAGTCCTTCAATAACTCTCTGAAAATGCATAACGTTTGAAGTTTTTGTATTAATGCTTTCATATCAGTTCAGTATTGCCCCCGAAGCACCTCCCGAAACAAGGGAAGCATAGCGTTTGAGATATCCCGAAAGCTCCTTTTGCTTTGGCACAAAGCTTTTCATACGCTCTTCTATAACGGATTTTTCAACCTTCAACTCGATTGTATTTTCGGGAATATTTATGCTGATAATATCCCCGTCTTCCACAATACCTATCATACCGCCCGATGCAGCTTCGGGTGTTACGTGACCGATGCAAGCGCCTCTCGTTGCACCGCTGAAGCGTCCGTCAGTAATGAGCGCCACGCTGTTGCCAAGTCCCATACCCATAATTGCAGAGGTGGGATTCAGCATTTCGCGCATACCGGGCCCGCCCTTAGGTCCTTCATAGCGTATAACAACAACGTCGCCTGAAACGATTTCACCGCTGTTAATAGCTGCTTGTGCCTCTTCCTCGGAGTCGAATACCTTTGCAGGACCTTCGTGTACAAGCATTTCTGGAAGTACGGCAGAGCGTTTGACAACGCTTCCTTCGGGAGCAAGGTTGCCCTTCAATACCGCTATGCCTCCCGTTTCGCTGTACGGATTTTCCACCGGACGAATAATGTCAGGATTAAGATTTACACAGCCTGCAATATTTTCTCCCACAGTTTTGCCTGTTACCGTCATACAATCAGTATAAAGAAGATTTTTCTTTGTGAGCTCATTCATAACGGCATAGACACCGCCCGCCTCGTTGAGGTCTTCCATATAGGTGCGTCCTGCAGGTGCAAGGTGGCAGAGATTTGGCGTTTTTGCACTTATTTCGTTAGCAATATCTAAATTCAGCTCCACATCGCACTCATGGGCAATAGCGGGAAGATGAAGCATACTGTTGGTAGAGCACCCAAGCGCCATATCCACAGTCAGCGCATTCATCAAGGCTTCCTTTGTCATAATATCACGTGGACAGATATTTTTCCTTACAAGCTCCATAACTGCCATACCAGCGTGCTTGGCAAGCTCAATTCTTGCAGAATAAACGGCGGGAATAGTGCCGTTGCCCTTTAGTCCCATACCGAGAGCCTCGGTAAGACAGTTCATGGAATTGGCGGTGTACATACCCGAGCAAGACCCGCAGGTAGGACAGGTCTTGCACTCGTACTCAAGAAGCTTTTCATCATCAATTTTACCTGCATTGTAAGCACCTACCGCCTCGAACATACTGGAAAGACTTGTTTTCTTACCTTCCACTCTGCCTGCAAGCATTGGACCTCCGCTGACAAAGACAGTGGGCACGTTTACCCTTGCCGCCGCCATTAAAAGACCGGGCACGTTTTTGTCACAGTTAGGCACCATCACAAGACCGTCAAAACCGTGGGCAAGAGCCATAGCTTCGGTAGAATCGGCAATCAAATCACGTGTAACAAGCGAATACTTCATCCCCGTGTGCCCCATGGCAATGCCGTCGCAAACCGCAATAGCAGGGAATACTATGGGCGTACCGCCTGCCATCGCTACACCGATTTTTACTGCGTCTACAATTTTGTCAATGTTCATATGACCCGGTACTATCTCGTTATAAGAGCTAACGATACCGATAAGAGGTCTTTTTTGTTCTTCCTCTGTCAGTCCCAAGGCGTGAAACAAACTGCGGTGAGGTGCATTATGTACACCGTCAACAACGTTTTCCTTTTTCATATGAATGCCTCCAATCAGTTATTGATGAGCTTATCCTCGTCACTCCAGCTGTAGAGCTTACGGATATCAGCACCCACTACCTCGGAAGGATGCTCGGAAGCACGCTTTCTCATAGCATTGAAGTGTACCTGAGCGCCAGCATTTGACATATCGAGAAGGAAATCCTTTGCAAAGCTGCCGTCTTGAATGTTCTTGAGGATTTCTTTCATAGCCTTCTTGGTGTCCTCAGTAATGATTTTAGGACCTGTGATATAATCTCCGTATTCGGCGGTGTTGGAGATAGAGTATCTCATACCCGCAAAACCGCTTTGATAGATAAGGTCAACTATAAGCTTCATTTCGTGAATACACTCAAAGTAAGCATTTCTTGGGTCGTAGCCTGCTTCAACAAGAGTTTCATATCCAGCCTGCATCAAAGCACAAACACCTCCGCAAAGAACTGCTTGCTCACCGAAAAGGTCTGTTTCGGTTTCTGTGCGGAAATTGGTTTCGAGAACGCCGGCTCTTGCACCGCCTATTCCCAGCGCGTAAGCCAAGCCTATATCAAGCGCATCACCCGTAGCATCCTGCTCTACTGCAATAAGACAGGGAACACCCTTGCCTGCCTGATATTCACTTCTTACAGTGTGACCGGGTCCTTTGGGAGCAATCATAATTACGTTTACGTTCTTGGGGGGCTTGATACAGCCGAAATGAATATTAAAGCCATGAGCAAAGGCAAGAGTTTTGCCTTCTGAGAGATTTGGCTCTATTGACTCCTTGTAAAGAGCCGCCTGCTTTTCGTCATTGATAAGTATCATTATAATGTCAGCCGTCTTTGCCGCTTCGGCAGATGTCATAACCCGAAGTCCCTGTGCTTCCGCCTTTGCCCAGCTCTTAGAGCCCTCGTAAAGACCGACGATAACGTCTACACCGCTATCCTTTAAGTTAAGCGCGTGAGCATGTCCCTGAGAGCCGTAGCCGATGATAGCAACGGTCTTACCGCTGAGCTTCTGTAAATCACAATCCTGCTGATAAAAAATTCTGTTTGCCATTTTAATTACCTCTTTCTTAAATTATATGTTTAAATTCTGTCGCAGCGTAGCGCCGCCTTTTTCAATAGATGCCGTACCTGTTCGGCAGATTTCCAAAATTGTGTAATCTCGCATAAGGGAGATAAAATCATCCATTTTGCTACTGTTGCCAATGAGCCTGAGTACAACGGAGTCACGGGAATAATCAATTGTCTCTGCTTTGAATGCCTCTGCCGCCGAATGAATTTCATCACGGGAATTAGGGTCATTTTTTAACTTAATAAGCATCAGCTCACAGCTTAGAGAATTGTCACTTGTCAGCTCCTTGATGGAACAAACGTCGGGCAGTTTGTATAGCTGGTTGATAAGCTGCTGCTTCCCGTTTTCATCACCGTCAAAGGTGAAGGTGATACGGGAATATTTTTCCGATTCGGTTTCGCTTGCAGTAATGGAGCTGATATTGAACTGACGGCGGCGGAACATGCTTGTCAGTCTGTTGAGTACTCCGAATTGATTTCGTACAAGAACCGCTAAGGTATATCGGTTCATAATTCCACCTCCAGCTTTGTAATGATGTCATCCATACTGCCCCCGGGCGGAAGCATGGGAAGAACAAATTCGTCCTTGTCGATTTTGCAGTCGATTATATAAGGTCCTTCCGTCTTAAAAGCACGGCTGAGTGCCTCGTCTAATTCTTCGGGCGTTGTGACCGCTTCACCGTTCCCGCCAAAGGCTTTGGCAAAAGCTGTAAAATCGGTTTTCCTCTCTAAAACGGAATTGGAATAATGCTTATCGTAGAACAGTGTCTGCCATTGACGAACCATACCAAGTACACCGTTATTCATAATAAGAACAACCACAGGAACGTTATATCTCACAGCCGTTGCAAGCTCGCTCAAGTTCATTCCAAAGCTTCCGTCCCCGGTAATAAGAACACTGCGTTCTTTTGTTCCATATGCCGCACCGATAGCGGCACCAAATCCGTAACCCATAGTTCCAAGACCGCCGCTGGATGCAAACCGTCTTGCCTTCCTGAATCGAAGACTTTGCGCCGACCACATCTGATGCTGACCTACGTCGGTGCAGACGGCAGTATTTTCGCCGAGATACTTGTTCAAAGTTAAAATTGCTCTGCGAGGTGTTAACCCTTCGCGGTTATCAAGATAGATTTCTTCTTCTGCGCGGAAAGCGTTGACCTTTGACATCCATTCGTCTTTTCTCTCTTCTTTTGTCAGAAGAAGAAGCTTTTTGAGAGTGAGCTTTACGTCTCCGCGAAGACTGCAAACCGAGTTAACGGTTTTGTTGAGCTCTGAACCGTCAACGTCAATATGAACGATTTTGGCTCCCGTTGCAAATTTTTGGCGGTTGCCCGTAACACGGTCATTAAAACGAACACCTAAAGATATAATCACGTCTGCGTTGTGCATGGACATAGAGGACGCATAGTGTCCGTGCATTCCTTGCATACCTAAAAATCTTGGATGGTCGGTTGCTACTCCCGAAAGACCCATAAGCGAGCAACCAATCGGCGAGTCAATTTTTTCGGCAAGAGCAAGCATCTCATCCTCCGCATTCGAGGCAATCAAGCCACCTCCGAAGTAGATAAAGGGACGCTTTGCAGAATTGATGATTTTTGCCGCTTCTTCAATACGCACGTCCTTGGCGGCAAAGGGCTCGTCCTTTTCCACAGCGGGCATTTTAACGTATTCGCATTTTTCAATTTGCACGTCCTTGGGTACGTCAATAAGCACTGGTCCGGGTCTGCCCGATTTCGCCAGCCTGAAGGCCTCGCGAAGGGTGTCTGCCAAATCTTCAACCCTTCCCACAAAATAGTTGTGCTTTGTAATGGGCAAGGTCACACCCGTAATATCTATCTCCTGAAAGCTGTCCGAGCCTATTTGCGTAGTAGGAACGTTACCGCAAATTGCAACCATGGGGATAGAATCGAGATAAGCGGTGGCGATACCCTTAACAAGATTTGTAGCGCCGGGACCCGAGGTGGAGATTACAACTCCTACCTTGCCGGTTGTCCTGGCATACCCGTCTGCGGCGTGTGCTGCCCCTTGTTCGTGGGCGGTCAATATATGATTTATCTCATTTTGATGAGTGAAAAGGCTGTCATAAACGTTGAGAATTTGCCCGCCCGGATAACCGAAAACTGTGTCACAGCCTTGTTCAATTAAGGTTTTTACTAAGATATCTGAGCCTGATAAAAGCATAAATTTACTCCTTTCTCAAGTTTCCAGCAATCAGGTTACCGCACTCTTTACAGCCTACAAGAGTCATTCCTTCACTCATAATGTCGGCTGTACGATAGCCTGCGTCAAGGTATTCTGAAACGGCTCTTTCGATGGCATCCGCTTCATTTTTCATGTCAAAGCTGAAACGAAGCATCATAGCCGCCGAAAGAATGGTTCCGATAGGATTTGCAATGTCTTTGCCTGCAATGTCGGGCGCCGAGCCGTGAATAGGCTCATATAATCCGCATGAAGAGGCGCCGAGACTGGATGAGGGAATCATACCTATGGAGCCTGTTATCATGGATGCTTCGTCAGAGAGAATGTCTCCGAACATATTTTCTGTTACAATTACGTCAAACTGTGATGGATTCTTAACTATCTGCATGGCACAGTTGTCAACTAACATATCAGAAAGCTCTACGTCGGGAAATTCATCTGACAAGCGGTGCATTACCTTTTTCCAAAGTCTGCTTGAATCCAAAACGTTGCTTTTTTCAACAGAACAGAGCTTCTTATTTCTTTTTTGCGCAGTTTCAAACCCAATTCTGCCGATACGTTCAATCTCCGTTTCGCTGTATTTGAGCATGTCTGTTGCAACGTCTCCCTCAGTCTTGTGCTCGCCAAAATAAATACCGCCGATAAGCTCTCTGACAATAATAAAGTCAATACCCTTATCAACAATTGATTTTTTTAAAGGAGAGGCATCGCTTAGCTGAGGCCATATTTTCGCGGGACGGTTGTTGGAATAAACGCCCATACCTTCTCTGAGTCTGAGCAGTCCCTTTTCGGGTCTCATGTTGCCGGGCACGTCATTCCACTTGTTACCGCCGACAGCTCCCAGCAGAACACTGTCTGACTCAACACATTTTTTTAATTCACTTTCGGGCAACGGGTCACCGTATTTGTCAATGGCACATCCGCCCATATCTACGTCAGTATAATTGAAGGTATGTCCGAAAAGCTGAGCGACTTTGTCGATAACCTTTAGCGCTTCGTTTACTATTTCAGGACCTATGCCGTCACCGCGTATAACTGCTATATTTTTAACCACGATTTTCGCCTTCTTTCAAGGATTTAAGTAAACCTCCGCTTTTAATGATATTCTGTATAAAGGCGGGGAAGGGCTGTGCCTTGTAGGTCTTACCCGTAGTAACGTTTGTAATTACTCCCGTATCGAAGTCGACCTTTACTTCGTCATACTTATTTATTTCTTCTGCCGCTTCCTCGCATTCCAATATAGGAAGACCTATATTGATAGCATTGCGGTAGAAAATTCTTGCAAAGCTTTTAGCAATAACACAGCCCGTCCCGCAGGTCTTGATAACGAGGGGTGCGTGCTCACGTGAGGAACCGCAACCGAAGTTCCAGCCTGCTACCATTACGTCGCCTGCTTTAACCTCTTTTACAAAATTTTTGTCTATATCCTCCATACAGTGAAGGCTTAGCTCCTTTGCATCGGGAGTATTGAGATATCGGGCAGGGATGATAACGTCGGTGTCAACGTTATCGGGATATTTAAACGCTTTTCCTTGTGTATTCATTTTTACGCCTCCTTGTATTCGGTTATATATCCTGTCAATGCACTTGCGGCGGCGGTGTGGGGGGAAGCAAGATATACTTCGCTGTCTACGTGTCCCATACGGCCTACAAAGTTGCGGTTAGTGGTTGCAATACACCTTTCCCCTGCGGCAAGAATTCCCATATATCCGCCAAGACAAGGCCCGCAGGTTGGTGTGGAAACTACTGCTCCCGCATCTATAAAAGCTGTGTACCATCCGCGCTCCACACATTCACGAAGAATTTGCATAGTGCCGGGGATAATGATTACGCGTATACCGTCAGCAACCTTTTTACCTTTAAGGATGTTATATGCCGCTTCCATATCCTCCATTCTGCCGTTGGTGCAGGAGCCGATTACTACTTGGTCTATTTTTATATTACCGAGCTCGCTTGCAGGACGGGTGTTTTCGGGAAGGTGAGGACAAGCAACTGTGGGAACGATTTTTCTCAAATCTATATCAATTGTTTTTTCATATTCTGCGTCAGCATCAGCTTCAAAAACCACGGGCGGTCTTTCGCTTCTGCCCTTAAGATATTCAAGAGTTACGCTGTCAACGGGGAAAATACCGTTTTTGGCACCCGCTTCGATTGCCATATTACAAATGCAAAGCCTATCGTCCATGGAAAGACTGTGTGCACCGTCTCCTGTGAATTCCATACTCTTATATAAAGCACCGTCAACACCTATCATGCCTATAATGGTGAGAATAACGTCTTTACCGCTGCAATTATTTGGAAGCTTTCCTGTCAGATTGAATTTTATGGCAGAAGGCACCTTAAACCAAGCCATACCCGTTGCCATGCCTGCCGCCATATCGGTAGAGCCTACTCCGGTGGAAAATGCACCGAGAGCTCCATAGGTGCAGGTGTGAGAGTCTGCACCGATAATGCAGTCTCCTGCGGTTACTACTCCCTGTTCAGGGAGCAGAGCATGTTCAATTCCCATTTTGCCCACGTCGTAAAAATGGCTTACACAGTGTTCACAAGCAAATTCTCTGCAGGTCTTGGACTGTTCTGCTGCCTTGATATCTTTGTTGGGAACAAAGTGGTCAAGCACGATAGCAACCTTGTTCTTGTCAAAAACCGAATTAAAGCCCGCTTTTTTAAACTCATTTACCGCGACGGGAGTGGTAATATCGTTGCCCAATACTATATCAAGCTTTGCGCTGATAAGCTGTCCTGCTTCCACGTTGTCAAGCCCTGCCTTTGCGGCAAGTATTTTTTGCGTCATTGTCATTCCCATTTTATTTGTCCCCCTTTGTCATATTAGCGAAGGCACTCAGAAGTGCTTTCGTGCTGGCGGTAATTACGTCTGTGTCTGTGCCTGCACCCCAATACATTGTGCCGTCCTCACGTTCAAGACCTATATAAGAAGCCGCTACGCTGTGAGAGCCCTCTCCCTGCATACTGTGTTGGGTAAATACCTGCAGGGTATATTCTTCGCCGGTGAATTCGCAAAGTGCGTTATTTACTGCACTCAGATGTCCGTTGCCAACCGCTTCAAGCTCGGTTTCTTCACCGTCTTTAAGGAAGGTAATGTTTATTTTTACAGTTTCGTTTTCACGTTCAAAATCAAAATCGGTAACAGATATACTGCTGTCAAGATTTAAGTAATTTGCGGTGAAAATATCCAAAACCTCATCGGGCTTTAGCTCCTTGTGCTCGTGGTCGGAAACGTTTTTACACATGTAACTGAAATGCTCGCGCATTTTTGAGGGAAGGTTGTATCCAAAGGTTTGTTCAAGCAAATAACCGATACCACCCTTACCGCTCTGAGAGTTTACACGAATCACGTCTGCATCGTAGGTTCTGCCGATATCCTTCGGGTCAATTGGAATGTAAGGAACGTTCCATTCGTGAAGCTTGTTTTTAGCTCTGTATTTCATACCCTTTGCTATGGCATCCTGATGTGAGCCGGAGAATGCGGCAAAAACAAGTGCTCCTGCATATGGCGCTCTTTCGTATACGTGCATTCGGGTACAGCGTTCGTATTTTTCCACAAGCCCGTTCATATCGGAAAAGTCAAGCTTGGGGTCAACACCGTGAGAGTACATATTCATAGCAAGCGTTATAATATCCACGTTACCAGTGCGCTCACCATTGCCGAACAGCGTACCTTCTACACGGTTGGCACCTGCGAGCAATGCCAGCTCTGTATCTGCCACGCCTGTACCTCTGTCGTTATGAGGATGAAGAGAGAGTGTGACAAACTCTCGGTATTTGAGATTTTCGCTCATGTACTCAACCTGACTTGCATAAACGTGAGGAAGACTCATCTCCACGGTAACGGGCAGATTTATGATAACGTTGTTGGTCTCACTTGGCTCTAAGACGTCGAGCACGGCGTTACAAACCTCCAACGCATACTCAGGCTCAGTTCCCGTAAATGATTCAGGAGAATATTCAAAGCGGAAATTTCCCTCGTATTCACTTGCAAGCTTTTTTACAAGCTTTGCTCCGTCAACGGCAATCTTTTTGATTTCTTCTTTTGATTTCTTAAATACCTGTTCACGCTGAGCAACGCTGACTGAATTGTAAAAATGTATAATGGCGCTTGGTGCTCCCTTGCAGGCATCAAAGGTCTTGCGGATAATATGCTCACGGCATTGAGTGAGTACCTGTACCGTCACGTCATCAGGAATCATATGTCCGTCAATAAGCGTTCGCAAAAATTCATACTCGGTTTCACTTGCAGCAGGGAAGCCCACCTCAATTTCCTTAAATCCCACACTTAAGAGTGTTTGGTAATACTCCAGCTTTTCTTCCAGACTCATAGGAATTACAAGGCTTTGGTTGCCGTCACGCATATCAACACTGCACCATATGGGAGGCTTTTCAACGTGGTCTTTTTCTACCCACTTATTATATTTTTTATCAACGGGAAAATATCCCGCTTTGTATTTACTTGAATCCATCATTTGTTACTCCTTTTCTGCGATTACTTCCACTTCCACAAGCGCCCCCTTGGGAAGGGCTTTTACCGCTACACAAGAGCGTGCAGGCTTTTCTGTAAAGTACTGTGCATACACCTCGTTGAATGCGGTGAAATCTGCCATATCGTTTAAGAAGCACACGGTTTTAACGGCGCTCTTCAGCGAGCCTCCCGAAGCTTCAAGCACTGCTTTTAGGTTTTTACATACCCTGTGTGTCTGTTCGGTAATGCCCTCACCCTCAATAAGTCCAGTTTCGGGATTTAGCGGAATTTGTCCGGAGGTAAAAATCAGATTACCTACGCACACTGCCTGCGAGTAAGGTCCGATTGCTGCCGGAGCCATTTTTGTTTCAATGTTTTTCATATTTTACTCCTTTCAAAATCACACTATTTTAAATCCTTCACCGCGAAGTGTTTTCGTGATGAGGTTAACGTGTTCAAAATCTCTTGTTTCCATTTCAATGCGTAGGAAACAACCGTTTACGCTTTCGGTATTGCCCTTCTCATAATGAACGCCTGTTACGTTACCGCCACAGTCGGCAATGATACGTGAAATATCTTTCAATTGTCCTGGCTTGTCGATGAGCTCAATAAGAAGGCTGGATGAACGTCCTGAATTTAAAAGTCCTCTGTCGATAACGCGGGAGAGACTTGTAACGTCAATGTTACCGCCTGACACCACCGCAACAACCCGCTTGCCTTTCAGGTTGAACTTATTAAACATAACCGCAGCAACCGCAACTGCGCCTGCACCCTCGGCAATCATCTTCTGCTTCTCTATAAGTGCGAGAATAGCACTTGAAACTTCATCGTCAGTAACAAGAGCAATTTCGTCCACGTATTCTTTTACGAGCTCATAGGTGTTTTCACCGGGTTTTTTTACGGCGATTCCATCTGCAATGGTAGAAACAGAAGAAAGACTTTCAATTTCGCCGTCTTTAACTGAGTTATACATACTGGGAGCTCCCGCAGCCTGTACACCGTAAACCTTGACAGAAGGCCTTATCTGTTTGGCTGTGTAGGCAATACCCGAGATAAGGCCCCCTCCTCCGATGGGTACAACAATTGCATCAATATTGTCAAGGTCGTTTAAAATTTCAAGAGCAATTGTGCCTTGTCCCGCAATGACGTTTTCATCGTCGAAGGGATGTACGAAGGTATATCCTTCACTTTCCTTCAGTTCAAGGGCTTTTTGATAAGCATCGTCATAACACCCTTCTACGAGACAAACCTCAGCACCAAAGCCTTTTGTTGCCTCTACCTTGGAAATAGGAGCTGTATCGGGGAGGCATATGAGTGATTTAATACCGTTTTTTGTCGCCGCCAAAGCAACACCTTGTGCGTGATTTCCCGCTGAGCATGCTATAACGCCTTTTTTCTTTTCCTCTTCACTCAGCATTGCAATTTTGTAAGCCGAGCCCCTCACCTTGAACGACCCCGTAATTTGTAGGTTTTCAGGTTTTAAATATAGCTCGCAATGGGGAGCAATACCGTAGGCTCTGACCACGTTCGTTTCACGAATAATGCTTTTGAGCACCGCCTGTGCACTGAATACTTTGTCGAGAGATAACATTTTCATTCCGCCTTTCTTCTTTAAGTTTATGCTTTAAGGCAAAACAAAAAACCGCCTCAAAGCTTTTAATTGCTTTGAGACGGGTGTTAAATCCAATTTAGCACTCGCGGTACCACTCAAATTGCAGATATAATATCTGCCACCTCTTCGAAGTCAGACAACTTCTATGCACTGACGTAGCATACACGGGAAACGCCTACTGGGTGATTGTACCTTTGGGGCTTCCGGCTCAGAAGGGATAGGAAATCTACAGTCCTTTATCGGGATCACACCGTCCCCGACTCTCTGTGAAATTCGTTGCAGCTTCCGTCTTCATCGACGCCTTTGATTAATTTGAAGTCAGACAACCTCTATGCACTGACGTAGCATACACGGGACACTCTATGCACCGTAAAACGGGGTTCAAGTGAACGGCTCGGAAGGGAGAGGGCAAGGATATATAGCACACTGATTTCCACCGCACATCAGCTCTCTGTACTGCTTTTCTCCATGACCATTCTTCGTCACAGCCTTTAAAATATTTAATTTTCATTTTTTGCATTTTATCACTTTAAAGCTATGATGTCAAGTACTTTTAAAAAAAATTCAAAATTTTTTTATTAATATACATAGAAAGTTATGCTCAAAAGTACTTTTTAACTGTTAAAGCCGAATTCAAAAACTGCAGAAGGGTCATCATAGTTTTCATTAGGAATCCACAGAACCGTTTTATCGGTAAGGTTGTAAACTGCACTGTGAACCGTACATCCGTTGCCGTCATCGTTGTCCCAGGTTCTTCTGCCTACAATGCTTAAAATATCCATTGCCGCCTCTTCGTCTTTAACGATTCCGTCGGTTTTATTCAGCTCTTCGTAAATCCGCTCATATCGGTCATACCCCTTCTTATCTTCGGCAGGGGACAAGTCATAGTAATTGGGTTGTATAATGAAATTTGTTATTACCTGATAATCGGTAGCTCCTTCCATTTCACCGATGTGCGCATCCTCATCGTTGTACGTTACCTTTAATTCTCTTGCTTCACCGTCATTATCGGATGCATCCGTTTGGTTTACCCATTCAAGAATAACACTTTTTCCGCTTGAATCGGCAACCATATAGTGATAAGAAGTCTTTGCGGAATCGTGCAGGTCGTAGTTTTTTGCAATTTCAACTGCTTCTTCTACGTTGTCTGCATAATCAAGAATGAGACGTAAAAGCGTTGTTGAAGTAAAATCGGGCTTATCGGTGTTTTGGTTGGTGGGGACAGTCTCTTCTCCTCCTTGATAGGTCATATAAATTCCACAGCTTACACCAGCATCGTTTATGCCGTCAAGAGGCGCGTAAGTCGACGCAAGGCAGGTTATTTTATCCATAAGGCTTTCAACGTTCTTGTCCACGTCAATGCCGAGGAACTGAAGGTCAACAGTAGATATTGTAGCATGCCTGCCCTCGCTTTTCTCGGTAAATACAATGCAGGTGTTTGTCTTTGAGAAATCGTAATTTCTTGCAAACAGAGCATCCCCGCTCTCGCTCTTTGCAGTAAATGAAGAGCAAGCGATTTCAGGGTCGCTGATACCTATATCGAGTAGTCCTTTTGTGATTTTTGAAGTTACAAAATCTATGAGCTCAGCGTCGTTTTTAACACCGCCCACTTTAACAAAATCGTCAAGATAAAAACCGCCCTTAACTTTCATTGTATAAACTGCACCGTCAAGATGCTCGTCATTTCTGTCACGAATAAGCTTCATGCTTGCAATAGCAGAAATTTCATTGTGCCAGATTGCATATACACTGATCCCGAGTATAAGAACGACAGTTAAGAGTGCCACAATTATTCCAATAAAAACTTTTTCTGAACGTTTCATTTTATTTCCTTTCAAAATTATCTCAAAAAGATGTGTAAAAGAGCTTCATAAAGCTTGCTTTTATAGGGCTGATAACGCATGGGCAGGTCTAACCACGTTTTTTTATCCACAATAGATTTGTAGTGCGAGAAGGCATCAAAGCCGTCTTTACCGTGATAGCTTCCCATACCGCTTTCGCCGACGCCCCCAAAGCCCATTTCGCTTGTGGCAAGGTGAATAACAACGTCATTGATACAGCCTCCGCCATAGCTGAGCTCAGAGGTAATTGTCTTGATATGCTGTTTATCGCCCGAGAAGATATATAGTGCCAATGGCTTGTCACGGTCTTTCAGTTCATCTATAACCTCCTCAAAGCTGTCAAAGGTAAGGACGGGCATAATGGGGCCAAATATTTCTTCTCCCATTACAGCGTCAAGATTTGTTACGTTATCCATAATTGTAGGGGCAATCTGACAGGTGCGGGGATTTGCCTCTCCGCCGATAACAACCTTATTTTTATCAATCAAAGATGAGAGGCGTTCAAAGTGCTTTTGGTTGATTATTTTACCGTAGTCCTTATTCTGAAGAGGATTTTCTCCGTATTGAAGCTTTATTTCTTTTATTGCTTCTCTGATAAATTCATCCTTGACAGATTTCTCGCAAAGAACGTAATCAGGTGCAACACAGGTCTGACCGCAGTTGAGATATTTGCCGAATACAATACGCTTTGCCGCAAGCTTGATATTGGCACTTTTCTCTACAATGCAAGGACTTTTACCCCCAAGCTCCAAAACCGTGGGAGTCAAATGTTCTGCAGTATGGCGAAGCACCTCTTTACCTACCGCCTGGCTTCCCGTAAAGAACACAAAGTCAAATTTCTGTTCAAGCAAAGCTGAATTCTCGGCTCTTCCTCCCGTTACAATCGCTACGTATTGCGGGTCAAAGCATTCTGCTATGATTTTTCCGATAACCTTACTTGTAGCAGGGGAGTATGCACTGGGCTTTACAATGGCAGTGTTACCTGCGGCAATGGCGTCGGCAAGTGGATCTATGGTCAAAAGAAAAGGATAGTTCCAAGGACTCATAATGAGCGTGTTGCCGTAGGGAACGGGCTCTTTAAAGCTATGAGAGGGAAACTGTGCAAGGGGAGTGTAAACCGTTTTTCTCTTAGCAAATTTCCTTGTGTGGCGAATCATATAAGATATTTCAGAGAGCACAAGACCGCTTTCGCACATAAAACCCTCATAATGGCTTTTTCCAAGGTCTGTTTTAAGAGCATCATTCACTTCACACTCGTATTTTTTTACGGTGGCGTAAAGCTTTTTCAACTGCTCGATGCGAAAACTTACAGGAATTGTTGCACCGCTTTTATAGAATTTCTTTTGCTTTTCAAGTAAGTATTTGATTTCTTCTTTCGTCATATCAGTTGCTCCAATCTGAAATTTGGTAATAGATTTCTTCAAGCTCGTTTTTTGTCATAAGCTTGGGAACGGGATAAAGAGGATTAGCTTCCTTTTCGGCGTGATTTGCCATAATACCGATATCCTCCTTTTTTATGCCTGAGATTTTTTCGGGAATGCCCATTTTTGAGTTCAGCTCCCTGATTGCTTTTATAAAGTATTCAGCACCGCTCTTTTCACTGTCACTTTCATTGCAAATTCCCACCGCAACACCAAGCTTGTGTAATTTCTTGTATGCACTTTCCCCGTAAGACTCTAAAACGTAAGGCATAATTACTGCATTGGCAAGCCCGTGAGGAGTACCATACTGACCTCCCAAGGAATGTGCCACAGCGTGGATATATCCTACGTAGGATTTTGAAAAAGCAATTCCCGCCTTGTATGCGGCGTGAAGCATGTTTTCTCTTGCCTTGTGATTGTGAGCATCCTTATATGCAGTTTCAACGTTTTCAAAAATCAGCTTTACGGCTTCGATTGCCAGCTTTCTTGTCTCCTTGGTAGTGGAACGTCCGATGTACGCTTCCACAGCGTGAGTTAGAGCATCCATACCTGTCGATCCGGTAAGATGAGAGGGCAGAGAATAGGTGAGAGTGGCATCTAAAACAGCGTAGCGTGGGATAAGTGGGAAACTCATAAGAGCATACTTGTGATGCTTTTCGCTGTCAGTTATGATAGAAGCAAGGGTTACCTCAGAGCCCGTACCTGCAGTAGTGGGAATAGCGATGAGGATGGGAAGCTTACGAATAACTCGTAGTATTCCCTTCATCTGTCCAACAGATTTTTTTGGATACGCTACCCTTGCGCCAAGCGCTTTAGCGCAGTCCATAGAAGAACCGCCTCCTATGGCGATAAGAGCGTCGCATTTGTTTTCTTTAAAAAGGCTCAACGCCTCTTCTACGTTATGCACAGTAGGGTTTGGCTGTGTTTTATCATAGACGGCAAACGAAACGCCGCTATTTTTTAACACCTTTTCAAGGGGTGCTGTCAAGCCGTTATTTACAATTCCTTTATCTGTTACTATAAGAACTGTCTTTGTTTTTTCTTTTTTTAATACTTCGCTGAGCTTTTCGCAAGAGGTTATTATTTTCGGCTCTCTGTATGGAAGGAAGGGAAGAGCGAGTCTGAATACCGTTTGAAAAACACGGCAATAGGTTTTTTTGACTATATTCATTATTGGGGGATTCCCTCCTTGCTGAGCTCGCGCAGATTTAAAGTAATTGACTCAAGGGCTTTGTAAAACGTTTCTCTCGTTTCATCGGTAAGGTCTCTGCCTGCCAGTTCTACTGCACGGCTTGCTCTCTGACTAACGTGCTCGGCGGCGGATTTTCCTTCGTCGGTCAACACTAAAAGTCCTCTGTACAGACTTCCGTCAACCACTTGCTTTTTTATGAGCCCTTTCTTTTCAAGTATAGAAAGCATGCGTGAAGCGTCGGACTTATCCTTACCGCATACCTCGCAAAGCTGAGGTACCGTAATGCCGTCGGGATATTTATACATTGCGATAAGATAGGTGGCGTGGGGCCCTTTTAGTTCATATTTAGAAAGCTCTTCGGAGGCAATTTTATGCCAATGTCTTGAAATTTCAGAAATTGCGAGGGAAAAACGCTCGAATCTGTCTACCATAAATATTCTCTCCTTGTGTTATAATGCAGATGTTGTAATTACAACATCTGCATTATAACACAAACAAGTTGAAATGTCAACTTGTTTGTTAAAAAAGTTAAAGCGAGGTAATAACCCCGCTTTTTTTGTGCTTGTTTTTACTCAGCTGTGAAGCTGAAATAGGTTCTGTCGTCAAAAGACAAATTATCCTTCGCCGTCATTTTGGTTTGCATATTGTCGCAAATCGACAAAGGGTCGTTTTCAAGAACCTTTTTAAGATATTCTTCGCTTTCTTTAAGGGTAGGGAAAAGCCTTGGATAGCCGTCGCTTGCAAGTATTACTCTGTCACCCGTCTTCACCTTGTATTTTATAATGGACTCTTCTACGATTTTGTCGCCGTTAAGAACGGGGTATCCGAAATATCCCTTTTCGTTTGCAAATGCTGTTTGCATCTTAAGATAGGGAAGTATGGCATCTCTTCCAATGTCATTTTTATATAGCTCTTCAGGTTTTCCTCCATCCTTAAGATATGAGTAAATCACAAAGGCCCGAAGTCCTTCAAGAATGCCGTCGATGGCTTTTTCGTGTCGGTACTCCTTTCCGTTTATCATGAGCGTGCAGTCGCCGTAATTCCATATTTCCTTGTAGTATTTACTGTAAATAATTACACACGCTTGCAAATGTTTTCCTACCTCAACGTTATATTCCTCGCACGCCTTTTTTAAAGCGTCATTTAAGAGGTGAAAAACAGTATTTGCCTCTGCTTTTTCGTCAAGACCTTCGATGATTTTTGCAATAATTTCGGCAGCCTTTCTCCCTCCAGCTTTTCCGTCAAATGAAGTATCGTATTTAGAGGTGACACCGTCAATTACTGCACAAAAATACTCTGTTTCAACCAGCATATCCTCGCATTTATCACTATCGCCAGTTTTGGGCATTATAAATTTTTCAATCTTGCACATATTATTTTCCTCTATTTTCTATTTTTTTCCACCACGTACAATATGGGCGGACATCCTTTTCTGTTGATGAAGTCAAGCATCATAACTGTGTATTTCATTTGGTCAAGTCCGCGGAGATACTCCATTACCGCTTCTTTTTCTTCAAATCCCGTGTCTCCGCCGTAGTAGGAGCAGATACATACGAAGCCGTCGTCACTTATTACCTCAAGTGCCTCTCCGATAGCCCTGACACTTGTGTCGGCGTGAGAGAATATCTTGTGGTCCGACCCGGGTAAATACCCGAAGTTGAAAACAACGCATTGCGCCTCTTTAACGTAATTTCTCATTTTCTCATGGCTGTCAAGTATAAGAGTTACGTTTTTTCTGCCATTTTCCTCGAGAAGCTGTCTTGTGGACTCTATTGCTTCCTCTTGAATGTCAAAGGCGTAAACCTTACCTCTGTCACCCACCAGCTTTGATAAAAGAAGAGTATCTCTTCCTCTGCCTGAAGTAGCGTCAATAACCGTGTATCCTTCTTTTATTCTCGACGTTAAATGACAGTGGCACAGCTTTATTGTGTTTTTATCATAATAAGTCATTTCAGTCATCCTTTCATATACAAACATTATAAATTTTCAGAGTTGTAAAGTCAAGGGGTTTTGAACATTGTAAATTTCTTAAATATGTTGCAATATCCTTATAAATCTTGCTTTTTTAGTATTTTATGTTGACTTTTATCTCTGCTCGTAATAGAATAAAGTGTAATTTAAAGACAAAATTAAAGGAGAAATAACTATGCATCGCTATTCAATAATGACATTAGATACTAAACATTTAGAAGAGATTTGTGAAGACATAAAGTGGCAGTATGAAACAGGTGTAGCTGACCTTGCACTTTTTATGTTTAAACTGGTTCCCGAAGGCACTCCCGTCATCCCTAAGGCAGAACAACAGACCGAAAAGTACATAAAATTCCGTGACAGACTCTCTGAAATGGGACTTAAATGCGGTATCCTCGTTCAGTGCTCCATAGGTCACGGATATGCTCTTTCCGCAAAATCTCCTTTTCAGCATTACGTAGGACTTTTAGGTGCAGCGAATGGCGAATATGACGAGACCTGGACTATCTGCCCCACCGATAAGGGGTTTCAGGATTATATGCGTCATAGCTTTGAGGTTCTTGCAAAGGCTGAACCCGAAGTTATTATGGTAGACGATGACTTCCGTCTTATTCAGCGAGAAGCATTGGGCTGCGTATGCCCTAATCATATGAAAATGATTGAAGAGCTTAACGGTGCACCGATTTCGCCCCAAAGACTCCTTGAAGCAGTTAGAGGTAAGAGCGAAGAAGATAAAAGAATTGCCGATATATACGTAAAGACACAGATAGACTCCCTTCTTGAAAGCGCCAAAGCCATGAGAGAGGGAATGGACAGA
This sequence comes from Clostridia bacterium, assembly GCA_017467865.1. Classification (GTDB taxonomy): domain Bacteria; phylum Bacillota; class Clostridia; order Oscillospirales; family SIG627; genus RGIG6353. Next base: position 21,328 of record JAFUKG010000016.1, on the reverse strand, counting down.
GTAAATAAGAAACTTCAGGGTCTTTATTGCACTTGCGGTATTTCGGCAGAGGGCGCAGTTGATATTGCTAAAATACTTGCAGGCGAGGGTAACACCTCAATCGTTCGTGTAAACAACGGAAACTATTCACCCAAGGGCGCAAGAGACCTTACTTGGGCTTTTCAGCGTGCCGCAATAGAGGTCAACGTTATGAAGGCTCAAGGGGGTGTGGATTACTACCTTGCTGAAACAGATACCTGCCCTCAGAACAGATATAGTACAGGTGCACAGTCACTTCATTCTCACTATACAGGCACTATCCTTGAGGGAATAAGCGGTGCTAAGCACTGGATTACAAAGCTTGGTGAGCATCAGCCGAAGTCAGGCGTTGCATACAGAAAGATACTTTCTAAAAACCGAGGCTTTTACGACGAGCTTTCAAAGATCGTTCCCACCCTTAAATGGCTGGGATGCCGAGCACCCCTTTCTACCAAACCCGATTACTGCTTCCACGGACTTGATAACTCAAGTGCCGCAAACGAATGGGTAAAATGCGTCCTTGAGCGTCTCGGACTTCCCGTTTATTTCTCCGCAGAAAAGGGAGGAGCCGCATTCCTTGAAGGGGATAGTATAGATAACTTTACCGATGAAGAGCTTATCGAAATGATGTCGGGTACTCTTGTCCTCGACGGCTATGCCGCAAAGAATATTCAGGACAGAGGTCTTGGTAAATATCTTGGTGTAACAGTCCGTGAATGGAAAGGCGCCAACCGTTCAACCGAAATAATATCTTCGCTTGATAAGCGAGTATCAAATCAGATAGGCGGTTTGGAGCTTGTCCCACACGACGGTGCAAAGGCAGAATCCGTTTCATATAATATTCCCGACGGAAAAACTCTTGTGCCTCTTTTCCCCGCAAGCATATCCTATGAAAACGAGTTTGGGGGAAGAGTGCTTACTTTCTCGGGTAAAGCAAAAACAGAGTTCGTTTATACTCAGGCATTCTCCTTCCTTGACGAAAACAGAAAGAAACAATTTATCAATTTCCTTGAAGAAACAGGAAACCTTCCCGTTTACTATCCCGATGACGCTGAGGTTTATCTCAAGGCGGCAGAAGCTCCAAACGGAGAAACCTTTGTTGCTTTCTTCAATATAGGACTTGACCCCATCGAAAATATTACTCTTAATACTAAGAGACCTGTTTCAAAAATAGAAATGCTTAATTCCGACGGCAAGAGGGAAGAGGTTGCCTTCAAGAAAGATGGCGAAACACTTCTGCTCGACCTTCCCGCATACACTCTCAACCCCGTAGTTTTATTTCTTAAATAGTCAAAAAGTCCTCTCGCCAAAAGGATGAGAGGACTTTTTATTAGAAAATTAACTTTTTTTACAATAACTATTGAAAAAATTAACAAAATATTGTATAATTGTATACAATCTATATTTTATAGAAATCAAGGAGGCTATTATGAAAAAGATTATTTCTTTAGTGCTTGCTTTGGTACTTGTACTTGCTTTTGCATCATGTAGCAGCACAGGAACAAAGATGACTATGGGTACAGGAGGAACCGGCGGAACTTACTACGGTTACGGCGGAGTTATCGGCCAGTACATAACAAACAAAGCCGGTATTAACGTAACTGTCGTTTCAACAGACGGCTCAAAGGCAAACATTCAGGGTATCGACGCAGGTGACTATCAGCTTGGTACCGTTCAGTCAGACGTTATGTCTTATGCTTGGGAAGGCATTCGTTCCTTCGAAGAAGATGGCAAGGTTGCTTCCTTCCGTACAGTAGCAGGACTTTACGCGGAAGCAGTTCAGCTTGTAACAATGGACCCTTCTATTAAGACAGTAGCAGACTTAAAGGGCAAATCCGTTTCAATCGGCGCTCCCGGTTCAGGAGTTTACTTTAACGCAATTGACGTTCTTACTGCAGCAGGTCTTACAGAAAACGATATTAAGGCACAGTATCAGTCCTTTGCTGACAGTGCAGATGCATTGAAGGACGGCAAAATTGATGCAGCATTTATCGTTGCAGGACCTCCCACACCTGCTATTACCGAGCTTTGCACAACAAATGATGCTTACTTGGTTCCCATCGACGGCGAGATTGCAGAAAAACTTATTGAAAGCTGTCCCTTCTACTCTGCTCACAATATTCCCGCAGGTACTTACAAGGGTCAGGAAGAAGACGTTCTGACAGTAACCGTTAAAGCAACCTTAATCGTTAATGCTGACGCATCAGAAGAGGACGTTTATAACCTTACTGCGGCAATATTCGATAATATTGATGCTATTACTTTAGAAAATGCTAAGGGCTCAGAGTTAACCTTAGAAAATGCAACACAGGGACTTACAGTTCCTTTCCACGCAGGTGCTGCTAAATATTTCAAAGAAAAGGGAATAGAAGTAGCGGTACAGTAATTGAGCTTTTTAGGGGCTGCGGCGGATATGCTCGCAGCCCTTTTTACAATAGTACCCGAGGAGGGAAGAATTAATGTTATTTAAGAAAAAGACGGCTGAACAAACAGAACCTATGGATTTAGATGCCGTTATGAAAAAATTTGACAGAGAGTCAAATACAAGAATATGGGAAGGTGTACCTAAGATTGTAGTAACCTCGATCTTAGCTTTGTTTTCCATATTTTGTCTCTACGTAACACTCTTTGCCAGTTGGCTTGAAGAGCTTCGCCTTACGACCTTCGTAGCGTTTATCGTGCTTATCGGATATATTATGTATCCCGCAAAAAAAGGCAAGCAACGTGTAAATTATATGCCTTGGTACGATATACTTCTGATGATTGGCGGTACGGGCTCGTTTCTCTATTATGCCTTTAATGCACTTACCATAATTCAGCAAGGAAGTAAGCTTGAATTTTATCAGATTATTATTGGTATTATCGGTATAATTTCTGTGGTTGAGGTATGCCGCCGCAGTGTAGGCTTGCCTATCATTATCGTGGCAGGCTGTTTTGTGGCATATGCCTTGATTTGGGGCGTTTCAAACCCCACCTTTGTAGGCAGACTTAATTATATCGTGCGTTACCTCTTTTACGGAAAAGAGGGTATTCTCTCTACTCCTATCAACGTATGTTCTAAATTTATAATTGTATTTATAATCTTCGGTGCTTTCTTGGAACGCACGGGAATTGCCGATTTCTTTATACAAATTTCCAATGCAATAGTCGGAGGATTTTCGGGTGGCCCTGCAAAGGTTGCGGTGGTTGCAAGTGCCTTGGAAGGCGTTGTTTCGGGCTCGTCGGTTGCCAATACCGTTGGCTCAGGCTCTGTCACAATTCCTTTGATGAAAAAGACGGGATATAAGCCCGAGTTTGCGGCAGCAGCAGAGGCGTCTGCATCAACGGGCGGACAGATTATGCCTCCCATCATGGGTGCGGCAGCCTTTCTGATGGCAGACTATGTCGGTGTTCCTTACAGCGACATAGTGGTAAGAGCTATTTTGCCTGCAATTCTTTACTTTGCGGGTGTGTTTATATCTGTTCATTTGGAAGCTAAGAAAGAAGGACTTCGCGGTCTTTCAAAGGAAGAATTGCCAAAATTCATTCCTTTATTGAAAAAGGTTTATTTGCTCCTTCCTTTGATAATTCTCATTTATTTGGTTGGAACAAGCCAGAGATCTATTCAGTATGCAGCGGCTATTGCCATTATTGCCATAATCGTGGTCAGCCTTTTCAATAAAGAAAACCGTATTACTCCTAAGCGTATATGGGAAGCACTTGCCTCTGGCGGTCAGGGAATGATAACCGTCGCCGCTGCCTGCGGTGTTGCAGGTATTATTGCAGGAACTATCACTATGACAGGACTTGCCAATATGATGATCAACGGCATAGTTGCACTGGCAGGTAATCAGGTCATTGTCGCTCTGTTCCTTACTATGATTTGTTGTATAGTTCTCGGTATGGGTGTTCCCACTACTGCAAGCTATTGCATAATGGCAGCAACTTGCGCCCCGATTTTGACACGTATGGGAGTGCCTCTTATTGCATCTCATTTCTTTGTATTCTATTTTGGAATAGTGGCAGATTTGACACCTCCCGTTGCCTTGGCAGCGTATGCAGGTGCGGCAATTGCCCAAGCAAATCCTATGAAAACCGCCATTACAGCTACAAAGCTGGCAATAGGTGCATTTATCGTGCCCTTCGTATTTGCATTGAACCCCGCTATGCTCCTTATCGACACAACAGCAATTGACGTTATAGTTATTGTCATTACGTCTTTGATTGGCATATTTGCGGTTTCCGCATCATTAGAAGGCTTCTTAGTACATAAGATGACATGGTATGAGCGCATTATCTCACTCGTGGGAGGACTGCTCCTTATCTACCCCGGACTTACAACGGATATTATCGGTGTAGGACTGGTTGCGGTTGTTGTTGCAGTTCAGCTCTTGACAAAGAAAAAATATCAGACTGCATAAGTCGAAAAAAAGACAGTCCGCAAAGGATTGTCTTTTTGTTTTTATTATGTTATAATAAATTTGATATATAAATTAAGGAGAACAGTATTGTATAATCTTATTCACTTGAAATATGCCCTTGAAATAGAGAGCACAGGCTCCATTTCAAAGGCGGCGAAAAACTTGTATATGACCCAGCCTCAGCTCAGCCGAGCCCTCAAGGAGCTTGAGGATAGTGTAGGAGCGGCACTGTTTAACAGAACTGCGAAAGGAGTTATTCCCACCGAAAAGGGAGCCGACTTCTTAAGCGGTGCAAGGTCAGTCCTTTCTAAACTCGAGGAAATGGAAATGGGGTTGAAGCCCACTGTTTTGGGTAAGCAGGACTTTCTCGTGTCTGTACCCCGTGCTGGATGCTATTCTTATGCCTTTGACGCATTCCTTGAGGATATTGACTTTGATTTGAATATGAACTTGACCTACCGCGAAACAAATGCTGTTAGGGCGATAAAGAACGTTTGCGACAGAGTAAACGATATCGCCTTCATCCGTTATCGCACAGAGCACGAGAACTACTTTTTGAGAGAAATAGAGGACAGAGGGCTTGTCTACGAGGTTATACACAGCGCACCCTTTATTCTTCTTACTTCACAAAACAGTCCTATCGCAAATCTCAAAACTATTACCTCTCAAAGTCTTGAAAATCTTTGCGAGATAATAGAGGGTGACTATATCGTTCCTTATCTTCCTATAGCAGAAGTAAGAAGAACTCTCGAATTTGATGCAAAAAGAAAAACGATTGCCGTCTTTGACAGAGATACCAGAACGAGAATTTTGCGTTCCTGCCCCGAAACCTATATGTTTACCTCTCCCGTTTCCAATGCACATATTGAAAAAAACCATCTCATTGAGCGCTATTGCGATATTCCCAACAATTCCTACTGTGATATTCTTATATACAGACGTTCCTATAAGTTAAACCATTACGATAAAAAATTTGTGCAAAAGGTACAAGAAAATTTGAAATAGTTCATACTTTAGTTATGTATTTACGAAAAAAGATATACCAAATTTGTTATAATGGTATATCTTTTTTTCTGTCTTCCCAAAATGATATTTGTCTGTTAAAATATTAACAATATAATCTTTTGATAAGATTTTGACAATGTTTTGACAAGGAGAAAAGCGCAATGACTAAAGAATACACACGTGAGATAATTGACAGTGTAGAAAAGCTTGAAAATGCAATCGCACGTCTTAAAAAGGCTCAAAAGGAATTTGCAACCTATTCGCAGGAGCAGGTAGATAAGATTTTTCTTGCCGCAGCAACTGCCGCAAATAAGGCAAGAATACCTCTTGCCAAAATGGCTGTTGAAGAAACGGGCATGGGAATTGTAGAGGATAAGGTCATAAAAAACCATTATGCATCCGAGTATATTTACAATCAGTACAAGGACACTAAAACCTGCGGAGTTCTTGAAGAGGATAAGGCTTTCGGCACAAAGAAGATAGCAGAGCCTATCGGCGTTGTTGCCGCAGTTATCCCTACAACAAACCCCACCTCAACTGCGATTTTTAAGACCCTTATTTGTCTTAAAACAAGAAACGCCATAATCATAAGCCCTCACCCCAGAGCCAAGAACTCTACTATTGCGGCGGCAAAGCTTGTGCTTGAAGCGGCAGTGGCGGCTGGCGCTCCCGAAGGAATAATAGATTGGATTGACGTACCCGCACTTGACCTTACAAATCTTGTAATGAAGGAAGCGGATATAATTCTTGCAACAGGCGGTCCTGGAATGGTAAAAGCCGCTTACTCCAGCGGTAAGCCCGCTCTCGGTGTGGGGGCAGGTAACACTCCCGCTATTATCGACGAATCTGCAGATATCGTACTTGCAGTAAGCTCTATTATACATTCAAAGACCTTTGACAACGGTATGATATGCGCTTCCGAGCAGTCGGTTATCGTTCCTTCAAAGCTTTATGCTAAGGTTAAAAAGGAATTCCTTGACAGAGGATGCTATTTCCTTAAGGGCGAAGAGCTTGACAAGGTGCGTAAAACTATTATCATAAACGGCGCACTCAACGCCAAGATAGTAGGTCAGTCTGCTCACAAGATAGCTTCTCTTTCGGGCGTTGACGTTCCCGAGAGCACAAAGATACTTATCGGAGAGGTTGAAAGCGTTGAGCTTTCCGAGGAGTTTGCCCATGAAAAGCTTTCTCCCGTGCTTGCTATGTATAAGGCAAATACCTTTGAAGAAGCCCTTGACAAGGCAGAGCGCCTTGTTCATGACGGAGGCTTTGGACATACCTCTTCCATTTACGTCAATACGCAGACAGAAAGCGAAAGACTCTCTGTATTTGAAAACAGAATGAAGACCTGCCGTATAGTTGTCAATACTCCATCGGCACACGGCGGTATCGGAGACCTCTACAACTTTAAGCTTGCTCCTTCTCTCACCCTTGGTTGCGGCTCTTGGGGAGGAAACAGCGTTTGTGAAAACGTAGGTGTAAAGCATCTTATCAATATAAAAACAGTTGCCGAGAGGAGAGAAAATATGCTTTGGTTCAGAGCACCCGAAAAGGTTTATATAAAGAAGGGGTGTCTCCCCGTTGCCCTTGATGAGCTTAAAAACGTAATGGGTAAAAAGAAGGCGTTTATCGTAACCGACTCTTTCCTTTATCAGAACGGCTTTACAAAGTGCATAACAGATAAGCTTGACGAAATGGGAATCAAGCACACAACCTTCTACAACGTTCAGCCAGACCCCACTCTCGCAAATGCAACCGAGGGCGCGGCTCAGATGAGAGCCTTCGAGCCCGATACGATTATAGCGTTGGGTGGCGGCTCTGCAATGGACGCGGCGAAAATAATGTGGGTTATGTACGAGCATCCCGAGGCAGATTTTATGGATATGGCAATGCGCTTTATTGATATCCGTAAGCGTGTATATACTTTCCCCAAGATGGGTGAAAAGGCTTACTTTATTGCTATTCCCACCTCTGCAGGCACCGGCTCCGAGGTAACCCCCTTCGCAGTTATCACCGATGAAAAAACTGGCGTGAAGTATCCTCTTGCAGATTACGAGCTTCTTCCCGATATGGCTATCGTTGACGCTGACCTTCATATGTCTGCTCCCCGCGGACTTACTGCCGCATCGGGTATAGACGCCGTTACACATGCCCTCGAAGCTTACGCATCTATGCTTGCAACCGATTATACAGACTCCCTTGCCCTCAGAAGCCTTAAAATGGTATTTGAATATCTTCCCCGTGCATACGACAATGGACAGACCGACGTTCTCGCCCGTGAAAAGATGGCAAATGCCGCAACAATGGCAGGTATGTCCTTTGCAAATGCATTCCTTGGCGTATGTCATTCTATGGCTCATAAGCTCGGCGCCTTCTATCATCTTCCTCACGGCGTTGCAAATGCCCTTATGATTGAAGAAGTACTCCGCTTCAACGCTGATAATACACCTGCTAAGATGGGAACCTTCTCTCAGTATGACCACCCTCATACCCTTGAACGCTATGCTGAGGTGGCAGACTCTCTCGGACTTGGAGGAAAGACAGACGAGGATAAGCTGGAAAGACTTATCAAGGCAATAAATGACCTAAAAGAAAGAGTTGGAATAAAGAAGACTATCAAGGACTACGGCATTGACGAAAAGGAATTCCTTGACCGCCTTGACGATATGGTAGAGCAGGCATTTGACGACCAGTGCACAGGCGCCAACCCCCGTTACCCCTTAATGAGTGAAATCAAGGCAATGTACCTCAACGCTTATTATGGAACACACGACAAGATATAAGGAGGAAAGTCTATGAAACTTGATAATATAATAGCAAAGCGCTCAGAAAAGGTTATTTACCGCGATGGAGATAAAACCATAAAGGTTTTTAATGAAAGCTATTCAAAGGCGGACGTTCTCAACGAAGCTCTTAATCAGGCAAGAGTTGAAGAGACGGGTCTCAATGTACCCAAGGTTCTCGAGGTTACGAAAATCGACGGGAAATGGGCTATTGTAACCGAGTATATCGAAGGTAAGACTCTTGCACAGCTCACCATGGAAAGCCCTGAGAAGTTTGAAGAATATCTCGACCTTTTCGTTGACCTTCAGATGGAGATACACTCCAAACGTGCACCTCTTCTCAATAAGCTTAAAGATAAGATGATGCGCAAGATTTCCGAAACAACTCTTGACGCTACCACTCGCTATGAGCTTCATACCCGCCTTGAAGGACTTCCCAAGCATACGAAAGTATGTCACGGCGACTTTAACGCTTCCAATATCATAATAAGAGATGACGGAACTCCCTTTGTTATAGACTGGGCACACGCAACACAAGGCAACGCTTCGGCAGACGTTGCAAGAACCTATCTTCTTTTCTGTCTCAAGGGCGAAAAGGAGCTTGCTGAAAAATACCTTAACCTTTTCTGCAAAAAGAGCGATACTGCAAGACAGTACGTTCAGAAATGGATGCCTATCGTTGCCGCATCTCAGTCAGTTAAAGGCAAGGAGCACGAAAGAGAATTTCTCCTTTCATGGGCAAACGTAGTAGATTTTGAATAAAAGCAAAAAAACGGCGAGTAATCGCCGTTTTTACTTTACAAAAGAGTAGTAAATATGCTATAATATATCAAAATTTGTGTTTTGGAGGATATTATGTCAGAACTTTTGGAAATAACTATGATAGTAAGCTTCGGTGCTTCCTGGCCCCTTAACGTTATTAAGTCTTATAAAGCAAGAACGACGAAGGGAAAAAGCCTTGCCTTTCTTTTACTTATCTTCTTCGGCTACGTAGCAGGCATTTCGTCAAAGCTTATAAATCCCGTCTATATGGCACAGTTTGCCGAGAAATGGTACGTGCTCTTTTTCTACGTTCTCAACTTTATAATGGTCGGTGCGGATATCCTTGTGTATATCCGAAACAAAAAACTCGATAAAATGAATGAAAAGTAAAAAAATACTGTCGCTAAAGCGACAGTATTTTTTATTTTTTAAGTAAATCTATTGCTTCAAGATATCCGTCAAATCCTTTGCCCTTAATCGTGGCAACACACGCCTGTCTAACGAAGGATATTTTTCTGAATTCATCACGGGTGTCGGGGTCGGATATATGCACTTCAACGGTAGGTATACCTACCGCTTTGACAGCGTCAAGAATAGCAACACTGGTGTGAGTATATGCGGCGGGATTTATTACAATTCCGTCATATTTCCCATATGCTCCCTGAATGGTGTCAACTATGTCCCCTTCGTGATTGGACTGGAAAAAGTCAACGTCAAATCCTTCTTTTTCTGCCTTTCCCTTTATCATTTCAACAAGGTCTGAGTAGGTTGCCTTGCCGTAAATTTCGGGCTCACGGATACCAAGCATATTAATGTTAGGTCCGTTAATTACAAGAATTTTCACAAAAATCCCTCCATATGAGCTCAGCCGTATCACGGGCATTGAGCTGAACGTTTATTATTTCATCTCTGAAACGTGTATATAAAGGAAGTCTCTCAATATACATTTTTTCAAGGTCAGCATTCTTTGATAACGGTCTGCCGTCTCGTGGAAGAGAGGAGACGGCACGTTCAAGATGATATACTCTCGAGGTGCGTTTCAAGGGTAGGAAGTTAGCATCAGTTTTCACCGCACCGCCGCCCGTTACAATTATTTTACCAAATCCCGCAGACGCTTTTATTACCGCCTCGTTTTCAAGCTTTCTGAAAAGAGTCTCGCCGCCCTTTTCAAAGATTTCGGGTATGGTCATTTCTGCATCCTTAACTATTTCCTCGTCGGTGTCGATAAGCTCTTTGCCCGATAATTCTGCGAGTAACTTTCCCGCAGTTGATTTTCCCGAGCCCGGCATTCCCACAAGCACTATATTACGAGTGCTATTTGATATTATCTTCATTATTCTGGGGATTTCTTTTTCATCAAGCTTTTTGCCTTTGAAGAATTCTTCGGCGTAAAGAGCTTGCGCCACAAGCATGGAAAGACCGTTAGCGGAGGGAATGCTCAGTTCTTCAGCCTGCACTAAAAGATTGGTGCGGAAGGGATTATAGATGAGGTCAAGCACACCCGAGCAGTTTTTAAAAGGGGAGAGGTCAATAGGACTCTCATCTGAGTGAGGATACATTCCAACGGGTGTGGCGTTAACTATAACGTCAGCGTCATAGTGACGGGAAAGGTTTTCGTAGTTATTTTCTCCGCTCCGCGACACGGTTATTACCTCTTTTGCTTCCGCCTTTTTCAAAGCGTGTCTTACGGCAAGCTGAGCACCACCCGAGCCGAGAATGATAACCTTTTTGTCCTTTAATTCAACCTTTGCGTTTTTCGCCATCCAAAGGAATCCGTCAACGTCGGTATTGTGACCCGAAAGAAGACCGTCTTTGTCAGTTACAATCGTGTTGACACAACCCACACCCTTCGCCTCGTCGGTGAGCTTTTCACAAAAGGGCATAACGTCTTTTTTATAAGGAATAGTCACATTCAATCCCCCAAAAACGTGTCCCTTTAAGAAACCCTCCAATTCTTCGGGCTCAAGCTCCTTGTGGCAGTAGTCACGGCATCCCATCTCACTATGTATCATTTTAGAATAACTGTGAGACAGATGCCTGCCTATAAGTCCGAAAAAAGCACTCATACTACGGGATAGTTTCCGAGGAATGTGAAACTGTCGCATTCACGCTCCAGCTCCTCGAGCATCGGTATGACACCGCTGTCACGCACCGACGCATCAAGCTCAATATAGAATATAAACTCAAAATTTCTTCCCGTTACGGGACAGCTTTCAAGCTTCAGCATATTCACTCCGTGAGAGGAGAACATCTGAAGAATATCACCGAGGGCGCCGGGCTTGTTCGGACAAGCGAGAATAAGGCTTATTCGGTTTGCTCCTGCGTATATTGAAAGCTTTTTTGTAATAAGTATGAATTTTGTGTAGTTGTTGTCGCTGTCCTGAATGTCGTCCTTTAATACTTCAAGCCCATAAAGCTCACGGCAATCGTGACTTGCAATAGCCGCAACACTTCCGTCTGACTCGGATACGTCTTTCGCCGCCATTGCAGTATTTGCACAAGCCTCAATCTTAATAGAAGAGGGGAGGGTGGCGAGAAATTTTGAGCACTGACCGATAGCTTGCTCGTGAGAACGAATAACCTTGATATCCGAAAGCCTTGTTCCGGGCTTTACAAGAAGCTCATGGCGAATATTAAGAGAGGTGGAGCGAACTATGTGGAAGTCCTTTTTCTGCAAGAGCTCATACACCTTTCTCACCGAGCCGTGAGTGTTGTTTTCAATAGGAAGAACTCCAAATTCACAGAATCCTGATTCAACCGCATCAAATACCGCCTCAAAGGTTTTGACGTACATAATGTCTCCTCTTGGCAAAAGCTTATCTGCGGCAATCTGGGAGTTAGCCCCCTCAACACCTTGGCAAGCAACGCTTCCCGTCTTTGGGAATACGTTTTCTGCAGGGAGAAGTGCATCTTCAATTTCACTCTTCACCTTGGTGTTACCGCTCATAATTTCCCGCTGTGAAGCTTTTGAAAGCTCCATAAGCTTGGAGAAAAGCTGATACGCATATTCTTCGCGGTCTCCCGCTTTTTCTTTAACCTCTTTGAGTATCTGTCTTTCTCTTTCCTTGTTTACAATAGGGAGTCCGTGCTCCATTTTATATTCAACTACGCCTCGTGATAAGTCCATTCTTTCAAGGAAAAGGGCAAGTATCTTGTCATCAACCTCGTCTATCCTCTGTCTTATTTCTTTTAAATCCATTATATTACTTCCCTTCAATAAGTGTGTCAAGTATAACAAGGGCGGCTACCGCTTCAACCACGGGTACCGCTCTTGCGGCAATACATGGGTCGTGTCTGCCCTTGACTACAAGCTTTGTATTTTCCATACCCGAAAGACTTACGGTGTTTTGCTCCTTAGATATAGAGGGGGTTGGCTTGATAGCAAGCCTCATTCTGAGCGGCTCACCGTTTGTTATCCCCCCAAGAATTCCACCTGCATTATTGGTAACTGTTCTGATTTTACCGTCACGCATTTCATATGGGTCATTGTTTTCAGAACCTTTCAGCCTTGCTGATGCAAAGCCCAAGCCGAATTCTACACCCTTAACGGCAGGAATTCCGAAAAGAGCGGCTGCAAGCCTATTCTCCATTCCGTCGAACATAGGCTCTCCGAGCCCTGCTGGAACACCCGTTGCCACACATTCTATAATACCGCCAACAGAGTCAAGCTCCTTTGATGCGTCAACAATCGCTTCTTTCATCTTTTTCCCTGCATCATTGTCGATAACTGGAAAATCCTTTTGCGCTATTTCTTCAAAAAGAGCATTGTCCGGATAAGCGGGAAAAGGGGTATCTGATATTCCCGCAACCTCATAGAGATGGGCACCAACGAAAATTCCCCGGCGTTCAAGTATCTGCTTTGCTATACCTCCCGCTATGCACAAGGGGGCGGTAAGTCTACCCGAGAAATGTCCGCCGCCGCGCATATCGGCGTTTCCTTCCCACTTTACAAAGGCGGTGTAATCCGCGTGTCCGGGACGGGGCTTGTCGAGAATTTCACTGTAATCCCCCGAACGCTTATCAGCATTTTCAATTATTGCCGAAAAGGGCATTCCGCAGGTGTGAGAGTTGATTACACCGGAAAGAATTTTGGGTACGTCGGCTTCGCTTCTTTTTGTGGAATAGGGATTTTTTCCCCCTCGTCTGCGTTCCATAAAACCTTGGAGCTTATCAAGGTCAATTTTCTCACCCGAGGGAAGCCCGTTTATTACAACTCCTATTGCCTCACCGTGAGATTGACCGAATATGGAAACCTTGAGTTTATTTCCGAATTCAGATGACATTGTATTTTCCTCCTAAGCTTTCAAAATCTTTAAAAAATGCAGGGTAGGATTTATTTACCGCCTCGGCACCGTTGATTATTACTTCTTTTTTGGAGAGGCTTCCGCCGATTGCTGCCGCCATAACTATTCTGTGGTCGTTGAAGCCGTCAACCTCACCGCCAAGAAGTCCTACTCCTTCAACTTTTATTCCTTCGTCAAGCTCCTCTGCTTTTCCACCGAGAGAATTTATCAGCTGTGTCACAGAGTGAAGTCTGTCGCTTTCCTTTATTCTCAGCCTGGCGCCCCCCGTAAACTTGGTTGTTCCCTTTGCAAAAGAGGCAAGAACCGCAAGGGCAGGGAGCATATCGGGTATCTCCGATATGTCCACGGTGTTTGAAAAAAGCTTTGACTCTGCTACCGAAATTTCGTCTTTTTTCGTGATTTGTGCACCGAATTTTTCAAGTACATTTAGTATCCTCTTATCTCCTTGGAAGGAAGAGCGGTCAAGTCCCGTCATTGAAACGCCGTTTTTTATCGCTCCCGATACAAGGAAGAATGCCGCATTTGACCAGTCTCCGTCTACCGAGAGTCTGTCGGGAGAAATATATTTTTGATTACCTTTTACAAAATATCCTCTCTCGGTTGCCTTTATCTCGATTCCGAATTTTTTTAACGCTCCAAGCGTTATGTCAACGTAAGCCGATGACTCAAGCTTGGTTGTAAGTATTATTTCACTGTCACCCTCAAGCAGAGGAAGAGCGAAGAGAAGTCCCGTTATGTACTGGGAGCTTACGTTTCCGGGGAGAGTAAAGGTTCCGCTGTGCAGCCTCCCCGTTTTTGTGAAAGGAAGCTTTTCCGCTGAAAAGGTAACTCCGTTTTCTTTTAATGTATTAGTAAGGTCGGTTATAGGTCTGTCGGGGAGACGTCCACTTCCCTCGAAGGTTACCTTGCCGCATACCGCGGAGGCAACAGGTACAATGAAACGGAGAGTAGACCCGCTTTCATTTGCATTAAGTACGCATTCTTCTATAAATGGAGAGGGGGTAACGGTTACGTATTCGCCCTCTTTTTTTATCCTTGCTCCCATCTTTTCAAGGCAATCAAGGGTAGTGTCAATATCCACCGAGCTTGACGGCAGGTGAATAACCGTTTCTTTATCAGAAAGTGCGGCACATATAAAAAGTCTGTGCGCATCCGACTTGGACGGAATTGCTTTAATGCTTCCCGAAAGGGGAGAGGGAAAAACTTTTATTCTCATAAGGATGCCATTCCTTTTTCAAAAATCTCTTCTGTCTTGTCAAGTGAAATGTTTTCTATAATACAGTCTTCTATTCCCCGTATCTTTATAACGCTGATAGAATTCTTTTGTCTCTTTTTATCAAAAAATGCTTCTCTTGCCATATCCTTTGACGAAAAATCCGTGTTTGTGGGAAGAGAGTATTTTTCAAGAAGCCTTAGTATTCTCTCGCAAATATCTTTTTTTAAGAGCCCTTCTTTGTAAGACGCCCTCGCCATAATGCCGAGCCCCGATGCTACTGCGTGACCGTGAGGTATGGTATATGAGGACAATTTTTCAATGCTGTGTGCAGGAGTGTGACCGAGGTTGAGAAGCTTTCTTACTCCCATCTCGAATTCGTCCTCGCTTACTATTTTCCCCTTATATTTAACACATCTTGAAATTATGTATTCGTCAGCTTCTTCTTTTTCTAACCCTTCAAAAAGCTCACGGTCTCCAAGAATTGCCGTCTTTATAGCCTCTGCCATTCCGTCGGCATAAGTTTTCTTGTCGAGAGTTTTCAGTGTATCTGTGTCTGCAATAACAACCTTGGGCTGAATAAACACGCCTGCAAGATTTTTACCCGCATCTAAATCAACTGCTGTCTTTCCGCCTACTGAAGAATCCACACACGCCAGAAGTGTCGTGGGTATCTGCACGTAAGAAATACCTCGCATATATACTCCCGACGCAAATCCTGTCATATCTCCCGTGACACCGCCCCCTAAAGCAATGGCGGTATCCTTTCTCGTCATTCCGTTCTCTGCGAAGAATTCAAGAATAGAAGAAAGAGTAGAAAGGTTCTTCGACTGCTCACCTGCAGGAAAAACAAAAGAAATAACCTCATATCCCATTTCCTTCAAGGAAGAGGTGAGAGCATCGAGATAAAGGGGGGCAACGTTACTGTCGCTGACAATCCCCAGCTTACCCGAAATCCCCGTGTCCTTTAGAATTCTTCCCGCTTCTTTTATCAGCCCTTGACCGATTATTACGTCATAGCCGTTTTTTACGTCAATATGAACTCTTTGCATCAGTTTCCTCCGGCCTCTATCTTACATTCACGGCCCTCCTTAAGAAGTGCGTGAAGTGCGTCTTTGTCATTATTTTCGAGAGCATCCTTATATTTTGTGAGATTGTCAATAAGAATGTTCAGCTCTTTTGTGAGATGGTCTACGTTGTGAAGGAAAAGCTCCGTCCACATATCCTCGTCAAGGTATGCAACTCTTGTCATATCTCTAAATGAGCCTGCGGAAAAGCCTCTTTGTCTTTGAGCCTCGGGAGACTTTATATATGCGCTTGAAACTATGTGAGCAAGCTGTGACGTGTAAGCTATAATTCTGTCGTGCTCCTCGGGATTTGAGTAAACTATTCTTGAAAATCCCACGTCGTCGAATAGCTTACCAAGCATTTCGAGAGTCTCGGGAAGAGTCTCCTTGTCGGGAGTGAGTATCATCGAAGCCCCTGCGTAAAGGTCGGGGGTAGAGTTTTTAAATCCTCCGCGCTCCTTACCTGCCATAGGATGTCCTCCGATGTACTTAAATCCGTTACCCACTGCAAGCTCTCGCATTTCGGGGCATACGGGTCTCTTTACACCGCAAAAGTCAACAACGGTTGCATTCTTGCCTATTTTTGCAGCATTGTCCTTTAACCACTTTATTGCAATTCCCGGCCTGAGGGCTAAAAATATAAGGTCGCATAAATGAATATTTTCATCTGTCAGCTCTTCGTCAATAGCTCCGGAAAGCTTTGCCATGAGTATTGTTTCGCCGTTTATATCACCGCCGAAAACTGCATGACCCGTTTTCGTTTTTATCCCTTTTGCCATAGAACCGCCCATAAGACCCAGTCCTACTATTCCAATATTCATATCAGTCCTCCATAGTCTTCATGAAGCTGTGAAGAGCTATAAGCTTTTTATTCATTTTCTCAAATGCCTCGGGATTAAGCGATTGAGGTCCGTCGCACCAAGCTTTTGAGGGGTCATTGTGTACTTCTATCATAACACCGTCAGCACCTCCTGCAACCGCCGCCATAGCAAGGTTGGGAACGAGAGCCGATTTACCCGTTGCATGGCTGGGGTCGATTATAACGGGGAAATGAGAAAGCTTCTTTAGCACGGGAATTGCCGCAATATCAAGAGTGTTTCTTGTGAAGCTTTCAAAGGTACGTATACCTCTTTCGCAGAGAATAACGTTTTCGTTGCCCGACGCCATAACGTACTCGGCGCTCATCAGCCATTCCTCGTAGGTTGCCGACATACCTCTCTTTATCATTACGGGCTTCTCCTGACGTCCAAGCTCACGAAGAAGATTAAAGTTCTGCATGTTTCGTGTACCTACTTGGATTATATCTACGTCATCAAACAAAGGAAGCTGAGAAATTTCCATAATTTCGGTGATAATAGGAAGCCCTGTTTCCTTTCTCGCAAGCTTCAGAAGGTCAATTCCTTCCTTACCAAGTCCTTGGAAAGCGTAGGGGGAAGTACGGGGCTTAAAGGCGCCGCCGCGGAGGATTGTAGCCCCTGCAGCCTTAACGCTCCTTGCAACAGACAGCATCTGCTCCTCATTTTCTACCGAGCAAGGACCTGCCATAACGGTGAGGGTACCACCGCCTATTTGAGTATTTCCTACCTTTATTACAGTATCTTCCTCATGAAATTTTCTGTTGGCGTTTTTATAAGGCTCTTGAACACGCTTTACGTCTTCAACGATATCAATAGCGGAGATAAGGTCCATATCAAGCTTTGAGGTATCGCCTACAAGACCGAGAATTATATGTGAATCTCCGACACTTTCGTGAATACTTACGTTTTTGCTTTCAAGCCAGGTTTTAAGGTGTGAAAGCTGAGAGGGATTGGGATTTGGTTTAAGAATAACTATCATAATTACACCTTCTTATAAAATAAAAATAGCCCGTAGCCGGTTGGCTGCGGGTGAAAATAACAAATAAAATTCCCGAAAAAGAGCGCAACCGAAAAGCCTTACCTTATGGAAGAGGTAAAGTAATAATAAAATCGATATTCGGTAGCTCTTAAAAACTTCTTCATTTTTTACTCCGAGAAAATAATTTATTTAATTGTAGCACAATAAAAACTAAAAATCAAGTCTTTTTTTACTCTTGATTAATTTTATTTTTTGTGATAAAATTTTTCCAGTACAGCTTTATAATTTTAAGGAGACTTTATGCAGATTTTATCTTATGCTTTGAGTTTGCTCGGACTTTTGTCTATGATACTCGCATCTCTCACCAAGGGAGAGCGGATGAAAACTATACTGTTCTTGGTCTTTTGCGGAAACGTACTTGTTGCCACAAGCTATCTTGTGGGTGGAAGCGGAATCAACGGGGCGGCGGCTTGCTACCTCGGAGCTTTGCAGACTCTTATAAACTATTTCTTTGACTCTAAAAATAAACCTCTCCCCAAATGGTTGATAACCTCTTACGCTATTGCTATAATAGTATTGAACATATGGGTTGCAGGGGGAGTTACCGCCCTTGGACTTCTTGTAATCGTGGCGTCTCTTACCTTTATTCTCTGCATCGGTCAGAAAAACGGAGCCAAGTACCGCTTTTGGACTCTTGTTAATATGTTGCTTTGGTGTACCTACGATATTTTGTCGGCAACCTACAGCGTTCTCGTTACTCACGCAATACAGCTTGCTTTTGCGTTTATTGGAATGATTATTCACGACAAAAAAACAAAGAAATCATAGGAGGTTATTATGCCAAGACGTACAATTATAATAGAAAAAAACGAAATAAAGCTTTATATCCTCTATCTCTTTCGACTTTTTGAAAAGATAGGGCAGGAGGTGGACTTCGACACTCTCAGCGAGGTAGTTATGTGGGAGGGTGCAGTCAATCATTTTGATTTTGCGGAAAGCTTTGCTGAGCTTCTCGACTCGGGCTCCATTGTCTCATATTCGGGAGATAACGGCAGAGAGTATTATGTTATCAGCGAAAAAGGAACTATCATCATAGATAATATGGCAGACGTGCTACTTGCGGATGTCAGAGACAATACTATGAGAGCACTCATGAGATATATATCCTATAAAAAAGACGGCTCGGTTTATACTAATAACGTTGTACCCGAGGACGGCGGCTGGCGTATAAAGTGTGCACTCCGCATAAAGGATAAAGATATGGTCTCATTTACCATATATTCCGATAATAAACAGTATCTTGAAAAAATAAGTCTCAACTTCGGGGAACGTGCCGAAAAGATCATCAACAGTATAGTGGGACTTGCTACAGGTGACGTCAATTTCCTTGTTTAATAACCGACGCAAAGCATTCTGCCGATAGCTCGGCGGCACGCTTGGCTTCTTCAAAGGTGTTGGCGCAGGTGCCAACTTCAAGCAGTAAGCTTCCTCTTGTCAGGTCGAGATTGTATTTTGAATTTCTCAGATATATAGGTCTTGAAAGCGATGGGTATTTTTCGTCCATTGCTTTTTTTAATTTCAGCGCAAGAGAAAGATTGTCCTCCCAATTGTCAAAAGCAGTACCGTTGACAAGCATGACCTGAGCGCAATCCTCTATCTCCCCTGCAATAAGTTTTGTCTTTGTCCCGTCCTCTGCTGTTAGGGAGTCCCTATGTATGTCAATAACGTATTTTATTGAAGGAAACTCTTCCAAATATTCTTCTATGGACTTTCTCGAATTTGCATACGAGCTATTGTAATCCTCTTTATCATGCATTATTCTGCATTGAATGGCGCTTACTCCATTCCTTGAAAGGGCAGAACAAAAAGCTTCTCCTATTGCAATCATATTGCTTTGAACGTCGGTTGAACGTGTTTCAGAGTTGCTGTCATAAAAGCCGTAACTTCCGCCTTCGTCAGGAGTTGAGAACGATTGCTCTTCCGAAGAATAGCACTCTGTCCCGTGAGTATGTACCACAAGCACCATAGGAGCCGACTCGTCGTATTTGTACAACGGCGGGGCTTGAAGAAGCTCTTCTTCGTCAACTTCTTTGTTTGTGGCGTTGAGAATGTTGTAATCCTTGGACAGATCCTTTGCGTTTATTGTAAAAACTCCGTTATCCGACGAAATTTCCCCCGATATTATTTTACTCGGCGGATTGCTCAATTCTTTTTCTTCCTTTATAAATATAGCAGCAGGAATTGTCACTTCACTTCCTACGGCTCCAACCCCTGTGGCGAGTACCATGAGGACAAAAAGGGGCAATGCCAGATAAAAGCATATGAAATCCTTGGCGGTTTTGATTTTCTCTTTCATAAAATACCTCCTTTAATTGGATAAAGATATCATTTCTTCATATGAAAGATTGTCGTGAAATACCATATTGACGGCATATCCTATAACCTTTGACATATACGATATAATTTTGTCGGTATCTTTCGGTGTAACGAAAAAACCAGCTTCCTCTACGTCATCAGACAAACTGTCTGTTGAGCCGTAGTACTTTTCAAGAATATTTGCAGTAAGGGTGATGGCATCTACAACCGTCGGAATGCCGATGGATATAACGGGAATACCAAGAGTCTTTTCGTTGAGGGGTACCCGTCTGTTTCCGATGCCTGCACCGGGTGCTATACCGGTGTCGGTAAGCTGGATTGTTGAGCCCAGTCGGGAGATGTCTCTTGCAGCAAGAGAATCAATTGCTATGATAACAGACGGCAACAGCTTTTTTGAAACGCTTTTGACAATTTCTACTGTTTCAATTCCCGTTTGACTCAAAACTCCGGGGGATATAGCGGCAACGTCGGAAAATCCCATACCGTCAAATAATTCCGGAGAAGCACTCTTTAAATGTCTTGTAACAATTATATGGGAAACGGATTTAGGACCGATAGCATCGGCGGTAATGGTCATATTACCCAGTCCCGTAACAAGAACTGTACCTGCTGACGCATTGCAGTCAATAAGCTCGGACAAAAGCTTAGACAGAGCACTTGCAGCAAAATATATATTTTCAATACCGCCTTCCCACAGCTTTCCTGTCTGAAGGGTGAGGTATTTGCCAACAGGCTTTCCTGTCTCAGCCTCGCCTTTTTCGTTAAGTATCTCTATTCGGGTGAGCTTATATCCGTCTATTATTTCCTCGCGGAATATAACTCCATCTAAAGGACTGTTTTTGTTTTTTGCCGCCAGCTCATGAGCTTCCATGGCAAGGTCTGTTCTCGGTTGATACATTTTGTTTCTCTTTTCTTTATAATAATATTTGTATGAAGGCGTAAAAGCAGTCGAAAATAATATTTTTTCAAAAAAAATCAAAAAACTTGAAAAATAGTACTTGAAATATTGAAAGAATCGTGATATTATAAGTACTTGAATAGGACAGTATGCAATTAGTTAACCTGATTGCTAAGTTAAGGAGGTGTATTTGATGCCTAATATCAAATCAGCAAAAAAGCGTGTTCTTGTTACAGAAAAGAAGACACTTCAGAATCAGATGTATGTTTCAGCAATGAAGACAGCCATCAAGAAGTACGAGAAGGCACTCGAAGCAGGTGATAAGGAAGCTGCAATCGCTCTTTATAAGGATGCGGTTAAGATGATCGATATCGCTGTTGCTAAGGGTCACATGCACAAGAATACTGCAGCAAGAAGAAAGAGCCTTTTCACAAGAAAGCTTAATTCTTTTAATGCGTAAGTCTTATTTACACAATGCCGCCGTGTTATACGGCGGTTTTTGTTTTCCTTTTTATTTTACCTTTTATTATGAAAATATATGTATTTTTGACACCAAAAAGCAAAGAAAAAACTTTTTCAAAAAAAATGAAAAAAAGTGTTGACAAAAGGGAAGGTGTGTGGTATACTAACAAAGCTGTCGCGGAGAGCGGGGGCAAAAATGGACAT
>JAFUKG010000015.1 GCA_017467865.1 Clostridia bacterium | reverse complement strand
TTTAAGGCAAAATCCATTACCGCTGTATTGTTTTTAAGAACATCCGCAATTTCACTGTGCTCTATTCCGGCATAGAACAGTCCTTTGTCACACAAAGGTACTATTGTGGGGGGATGTGATCACCAAGTGCACCTGTCTTCTGTGTTCTGCTGACTTCATGAGTTCCACATACAGAGCAATATACAACTTCGTCATATGTTGTGAGTGTCTGACAGTTGCCTACTAATTCGTTTTCTTTAACTGCAGTTGCAGGGATATGTTCGCCGTAGCCACTTGTCTTGGGTGTACGGCTAATCTCGTGTGTGCTACAAACAGAACAGTAAACTACCTCATCGTAGGTGCCTTCAACCAGACAAGTACCTGCGACCTCATTTTCCCTTATTGCTTGTGCAGGAATGTGTTCTCCGTAACCGCTTGTTTTCTGTGTTCTGCTGATTTCGTCATCACAAACAGAGCAATAAACTACTTCGTCATAAGTCCCTTCAACCTTACAGGTTCCTGCGACTTCGTTTTCTTTAACCGTTGTTGCAGGGGTATGTTCGGTACAGCTAACATTTGATTTTTGAGTTCTGCTGATTTCAACTGTACATACGGAACAATAAACCACCTCATCATATGTGTTTTCAGTTTCGTTCTCTTTTACCGGTTCAGCAGGAGTATGTTCGCCGTTTTCGGAAAGCTTAGGAATTGCTTCGGGATAGCTTCTACCACAACGGCAAGTGTATGTCATTACACCGTCTTCGGTACAAGTAGCCTTAGTGGTTTCACTTCCGGTATAACGGTGGCTATGTCCGCCTCCGCCAACTATTACAGGCTTTTTATCTTCTTTTTCCTCAACCTTTTCTACAGTTGCTGTAAATGTAGTGTCATCTTCTACTTGTTTTCCGTTTACTTCTACATTTTCTGCCCCCTTGGCAACGCTGACTGTTACACCTTCGGGTACATCCGCTATAACAGCATTATCTGCTTGAACAATTATCTTTGTATTTACAGAAGCACCCTTAAATGAGATTTTGGTGTCATCACCGGATATAACAACCGTACCCGAAAAGCCATCGGCAACAGTACAGTTATTTGCAATAACAAGAGATATTCCTTTATCAGTGCTTTGTAAAACATCATTGTCCTGCACAGCATAATTTGCTATAAGTCTGTCCAAAAGGGTAATTACACTTGCTCTGTCGATGTTGTTTTTGGGAGCAACAGTGTTTTCTGTAACTCCGTTTACATAGCCCTGATTGATGAAAGCATATGTATATCCCTGTGCCCACGATGAGATTTCATCCGAATCGGAGAATTCTTTGGTTAAAGCGCTTTCCGGCTGAATACTGAATGCTCTACCAAACATTGTGAAAAACATTTCACGGGTTATGTATCCGTTCGGATTCATATTGTTGCCGTCGCCATTCAATATGCCTGCCGCTACGCATTTTTCAAGTGATTCTGCATACCAAGCATCAGAATCAACATCTTTAAAATCCGAAATGTTTGTACGTTCATTCAAAGCAAACAGTCTCGAAAAAACGGCTGCCGCTTCAGCGCGTGTCATAAGCCCATCGGGATTGAATTTGTTATTCCCGATGCCATTCAATATCCCATTGTCGCTCCACTCGTCAATGGCTTCCTCTGCCCAATGTCCTTCTGTGTCATCAAATGATTTAGCACTGACTGTCATAGCAAATGACAGAAGTATGCCAAGAATCAAACACAGACATAACAGTTTTCTTTTCATTTTAGAACTCCTCCTGATTTTTTGTTTAAAAGGTAAATGTACTTTTGTTCAACTCTTATTTAGCATCTGAACATTCATAAATTCACCTTTCTTTCATAACGTAATTCTCGTTATGTGGTACGAAAAAACTCTAAAACGCGTAAACTTTAAATAAAAACAATCAAAGAAAAAATATTGCAGCACAAAAAGACCAATGAAAAATTTTAAAGTTACATTGGTCTGCTTTGTTATGCCTTAATTTGTAAAAATATTATGTAGTTTTATGCAAATCATTGACTTAAAACACATTTTGTGATATGATAAATAAATAAAGTTGTGTGTATATTGTCTATTACCAAATGACAATACCACATAACGAGAATTATGTCATTTTAGCATTTTAATAGTCCCAGTTTTTCAATATGTCTCTTATGAACTTCACCCGTTTCCATAGTATAAATCCTCGTCGTGTTCACACTCGAATGACCGAGAATATCAGCAAGGCGTACAATATCTTTCTGAAGCGAATAATATGTGCGGGCAAAAAGATGGCGAAGATTGTGTGGGAACACCTTATCTTTTGAAACTCCTGCAGATTCGCAGAGTTTTTTCATATCTGACCAAATATTTGACCTATCAAGCGGCTTGCCTGTTCGGGATACGAACACGGAACCGCTTGATATTTTTTGCTCTTTAATATACCTTGTAAGAACCTTGCACAGTGCTTTGGGCAGGAATACCTGACGCAGTTTGCCCTTGCAGTTGATATTAGCAACACCCGTATTCACAGCGGCAACAGTTATAAATCGAAGCTCTGATACACGGATTCCCGTTGAGCATATAGTCTGCATCAGTAAATAAAGCCGTTCATTTTTCTTTGACTTTGCAGCATCAAGCAATCTTTCATACTCCGCTTTAGTGAGTTCTTTATCTTTCGATGCAAAGATCTGTTTCTGAATCTTCAAGGATTTAACCTTGCAATCGTACCATTCGTTATAAGTGAAAAAGCTGTTGAGAGATGAAAGAACAGAATTCACACTTGTAGGCTTGTAATTTTCTACAAGGTAGGCCTTGTATTCGAGGACTGCGGTCTTGTCAACATTCTTTCCACATAACCACCCCCAAAAAGCACATATATCACGAATGTACTTCTCTACGGTAGCTTCACTTTTTTCTTCACTTATAAGAAATATCTTAAATTCTTCAATTAGTTTTTGCGTAATATTTTTCATATTTTGACAACTCCTTTTCATTGATTTTTCGTATATATATTTTACCATATCGTAAAAATTTTCATTCTTTGTTTTCTTCTTGAGTTGTCAATGATTCAGAAGCGTTCCCGCGTTGGTATTTCACTTATAAAAACATAAAGAAAATCACTTGCAATCGCAAGTGATTTTCTTTATGTTCACCGCCAACGCAGCCGTCTGACTATTTCACCGCAAGCAATTTTTGTTCCTGAATTCCCTGACGGTTGGGTAGAAAAATCATCCAACGAAGAGTGCAAAATAACTGTTCTGCCGATAATTTCATCCAAGGAAAAGCGGTTTGTCAAACAAGCGCTAAACGCATATCCGTTAGCTCCAAATAAAGGAGGCAGATCCCCTGCGTGATAGGGATGGAGACAGTTTTGTGGATTATAATGCATTCCCGAATCGGCAAAGGGGTCTCCCACTTCTCTCGTGCAAGAGCTTCCCTGATGGATATGAAGTGCAAAAATGGGAGATGAGCACCTGCTTTCAGGATTGGGTAATCCCTCCACCTCGGTAACCACCACAACCCCATAAGGATGCTCATAAAAACGAACCGTTCCCGTCAGATTTGGATAAAGAGCACTTCCCTTTATTCTTGCAAATGCCTGCGGACGGCTTCGCCATAGTGTGTCAGGACGAATAAAAAGAGCTTTTCGATTCATAATATACCTCGCTGTTTTTTATTCAGTATATGCGAGGTATCACCTGATGGTTATATCCGTTTGCGCGAAGTGCAACATCATTTTGTGTCCGCATAAATGAGAAATGCAACTTGCATATTTAATGAAGCATCGCTATGCGATATGAAGCATTTGCTTTCCAAATATGATGTTGCTCACTTTGTTCGCAG
This sequence comes from Clostridia bacterium, assembly GCA_017467865.1. Taxonomy (GTDB): domain Bacteria; phylum Bacillota; class Clostridia; order Oscillospirales; family SIG627; genus RGIG6353. The sequence continues at coordinate 16,447 of JAFUKG010000015.1, read as the reverse complement.
TGATGCGATGTTTGCCAATAAAAATTAGCTAAGCGACATCATTAGGCGAAGCCGTCATCATAGGGCGAAGCCCTGCATCATTTGCGACTTGTCGCAACATCGTTTTGTGTCCGCAAGCGGACAATGATGTTTTCGCTACGCTCAAAATGATGTTGACCTATCGGTCAAATGATGTTGTGTCCTGCGGACACAAATGAAAAAATCCAAGTCTTTCGACTTGGATTTTTTGGCTCCCACGGCTTCGCTCGAACCAGCGACATCATGATTAACAGTCATGCCCTCACGGCGCCGCGCGCTTCGCACCGCTGTTTCTCGTATCAACACGGTAAAACAAATATCCCACCCGATTGGGTGGGATATTTGTTTGAGTTACCCCAACAAAATCGAACCTTTGATAAAAATCATATATCAGCACAGGATAATATGTTTACCTCGCAATTATCGCAATTAATAAGCGAAATAATATCATCATAGTCCTTTTCGGAGCAACCAAAATAAATCTCTGTTTTATCTGAATTTAAAACGCAGTTAACCGTAGAAGAAATAGCGCGCAAGCATTCTTCTTGATTAAATCTAATTTCTCCCCATATCCCGCAAAATTCTTGAACATTAGATAGGTTAGAACGTGAGAGCTTTTTGCATATAAATTCTGAATATTTCTCGTTTTCGCTTTCGCTCTTAAAAAGAATAACGTTAAGTTTTTTCATCATTTATTCTCCTTTGCGGTGTTAATGGAAGCAACAAGAATAGCTCTCAAGGATTTACATTTGGACTCAAGAAAATAATATTGCTCATTATTTATATAATTTGTTTTATAGAGCAACTCTAACCAATATCCTGATTCATTAGCTTCTTTAAGAGCAATCTGCATTTTTGAAATAAAGTCGGCAGTGCCGTGGGCATATTTAGCCTCACGAATGTTAGCTCCAATAGAAGTTCCGCTTCTTCCAATTTGATTTGAAATTATACTCTCTCTTTGCTCTTTCAAACGTTTCACAAGGTTTATAATTTCAACGGCAAATTCCATAGATAATTCAGAAAGCTTGTCTTTAGCCATAATATCACCTGCTTTCGAATAAATTGTATCACAAATTCAACGCTTTGTCAACGAAGCATTTGCTACCGCAAATATGAAGTAGAAGCCGTTGGCTTCTATAAAGCACTCGCCATGGCTCGCATGAAGCGAAGCGCACTCAAACCTCTCCGTGTGGCGAAGCCACGCTTCATAGGGCATAAGCCCTGCATCATTTGCGACTTGTCGCAACATCGTTTTGTGTCCGCAAGCGGACAATGATGTTTTCGCTACGCTCAAAATGATGTTGACCTATCGGTGAAATGATGTTGTGTCCTGCGGACACAAATGAAAAAATCCAAGTCTTTCGACTTGGATTTTTTGGCTCCCCCTGCTGGGCTCGAACCAGCGACATCATGATTAACAGTCATGCGCTCTACCGACTGAGCTAAGGAGGAATATTGTGGAAAATCAGCGTTTATTTTTGACTCCTCTTTAGCAGCTAATTTTCCGGTTTATTTGCTTTCAATCGGACTGCCAACTGAGCTAAGGAGGAATATAAAAGTCAGCGACGACCTATCTTCCCGGGCAGCTTCCCGCCAAGTATTGTCGGCATAGTTGAGCTTAACTACCGTGTTCGGAATGGGAACGGGTGTACCCTCAACAACAAAGTCACTGACTATCCGCTCACTTTCGTGAACTTGTTGCCTCTCTCAAGGCTTGATTATTATAGCACAGTGTTTTAAAAAATGCAATACCTTTTTTAAAAAAAGTTGAAAAAATTTTTAAAAAACTTAAAAACGCCTTTCAATAAGGGGCTTTCCCCATCATTCAACGTGGCAAGGGTAGCGATGCTACCTATCATTCAGTGGTGGATTATATCCCACACTGAATGATAAAATGGAACCCGTCTTCTCTTAGGCGGGGGACATCTTGCCTAAGTTATACAAGGGAGTTTTCGTCATTTATTAAACTGTCAAATCCCTCTCCAAGCACTTTTTTTGCGTCGTTTACCGTCATAAACGCGTCGGGGTCGGCATTGTACACCATTCTCTCAAGAGCCGATATTTCCCTTGCTGACACCACCGAGAAAAGAAGAGTTTTTTCCCGCCCTGTGTAAAGTCCTCTGGCGTTCAGCCCCGTCACTCCCCTTTTAAGCTCTGTCATAACAAGGGAGGCTATCTTGTCGCTTTTATCCGACATTATGAAAACTGTTTTCGCCGAGCTTACTCCGCTGAGAGTCATATCTATGACCTTTACGCTGACGGCAAGAGAAAGAGTAGCGTACACACCTCTCGTTATGCCGAAGAGAAAAACACCCATTGCAATTACCAACACGTCAATGACAAGTATAAGAAAGGAAATTTTCAGGTGAGGTCTTTTCCTTTTTATGATAGAAGCCAGCATATCCGTTCCCCCCGAGGTAGCGCCTGCCCGAAGTACAAGTCCAAGTCCCACGCCTGCAAGGGCGCCGTACAAAAATGCGCCAACCAATAAGTCACCCCCAAGGTCGAAGGGGGGCTTTACCGCCTCCAAAATCCATAGAAACACCGTAAGGCACAAAAAAGCCGAGAGCGACTTTGAAACAAATCGCCACCCTCTCTGGAGAAAGCTTATTATAAAAAGGGGCAAATTCAAAATAAAGCTTGTGAGGGCGATGGGAATAATACCCGTTACCTCCTTCACAACAATGCCCACACCCGATACGCCTCCCGACACAAGACCGAGAGGGGAAGCTATCCACGCTACGCTGACAGAGAAAATAAAAGAGCCTGCTAATATAAATAAAAAGTTTTTCATACAACTATTATATCTAAAGCACTTGAAAAAAATTCATTTTCTTGTTATACTGTAATGAATAACATTATAATGGGAAGAAATATGGCTATAACACTTATCGGTCTGCCCTCATCGGGTAAAAGCACCCTCGGTGTTCTCCTTGCCAAGGCACTGGGACTATCCTTTGTTGATACCGACCTTGTCATTCAGGAAAAAGAAGGAGCACTCCTTCACGAAATAATCGAAAATAAGGGTGCCGAGGGCTTTCTTGAAATTGAAAATAAAATTATAAGTGAGCTTGATGCAGACAACTGTGTCATTGCTACGGGTGGGTCTGCTGTCTTTGGGAAAGAGGCTATGTCACACCTTCACAGCCTTGGGAAGATAGTCTATCTTAAAATCACCTACGGCGACCTTGAAAAGAGGCTGGGCGACTACACTCACCGAGGTGTAGTTATGAAAAATGGTGAAACCTTAAGAGATTTATATAATACAAGAGTCCCTCTCTACGAAGAGTGGGCAGACGTTACCATAGACAGCACCGACACAACGTATAACACGGTAAAAAAACTGACAGAGGTATTGAAATGAGTGCTTTTATATGTCCCATCTGCAAAGCACCTCTCACAAAAGAGGATCGTCTTTACAGATGTGAAAACGGCCACTCCTTCGATAGGGCAAAATCGGGCTACGTAAATCTTCTTACCCCCGACAAAATGAATTCAAAGACTCCCGGCGACGGCAAGGAAATGGTTGCATCCCGCAAGGCTTTTCTCGACAAGGGATACTACGCCCCCTTAAGAGAGAAGCTTGCCGAAACAGCAAGGTCTGTCGCCCCCGCATCTCCCCTCTATCTTGATGCAGGATGCGGTACGGGCTACTACACCAAGGCGGTTGCCGACGCCCTTGAAAATCCCCATATTCTGGGAGTGGATATATCCAAGCACGCAGTGAACCTTTCGGCAAAAAGCGAAAAGAGGGGCGAATTTGCCGTTGCAAGCGTCTACGACCTGCCCCTTGCCGATGAAAGCGCCGACCTTATAACAAACGTGTTCTCCCCTATGGCACACGATGAGTATTTCAGAGTTATGAAGAAGGGGGCGCACCTTATCTACGTTGTGCCTGCCTCTTCTCACCTTATGGGTCTTAAAGCTCTCCTTTACGAAAACCCTTATCTGAATAAAGAAGAGGACGTGGTCTATGACGGCTTCACGCAAATTGACAAAATAAAGCTTGAGTTTGATATGACCCTACGGTCAAGTGAAGATATTTTATCACTGTTTACAATGACGCCCTACTTCTGGCGAAGCCCAAAGGGCGCCGAGGAGAAAATAAAAAATACGTCTGCACTTCGGGACAGAGCGGAGTTTTGCGTTCTGGTATTTGAAAAATGAAGATAAAAAGAATATTGTTTTTTATGCTTTCCGCCATTATTCTCTTACTGTCGGTAATGACGGTGGAAAAGACGGGAAAGCTGCACTATTACGTTAAAAAATACGGCGGTGTATATTACGCCGACGACGGAAACATTATTTCCCTTTACGACTATCACGGCAAGGACGCCTTCAAGAAAAATCTTGATACTGTGTCAGCCTTTGCCATAGACTGTCCTCTTGACGTTTTTGTGGCAATTCCGCCCCGAAAGATGGACGCCCTCACCTCCTCTCTTCCAAAGGACTTCCCGCACTCCGATATTACCGCTCTTTTTACTCTTGCCAAAGGAGAGGTGGAAAATAACGGCGGAGTCTATATTGACCTCCTGCCCGTTCTTTCGGGAAAGAGTGAATATGCAGGAGAGCTCTATTTTAAAACCGACCACCATTGGACATCTCACGGTGCTTATCTTGCTTACCGTGAAATTGTGTCGGCTATGGGAAAAACGCCCCTTGAAGAAAGCCGGTTTGAAATTTCTCTTTTCGCCGACAAATACCGCGGAAGCGACTACAACAAGCACCCCGCCGACGAATATGACGAAATCCTTTTGTACTATTCTGAAAGCTACGGGGATTTTCAGGTGACCGAGGTTAATTTTCCTTATGACAGCGACGAAAACAACGTCCTTCTGTCGGGAATGTACCTTGAGGACAGACTCACCTCCTTTGACCCATACACAGTTTATTTCGGAGGTAATACTCCCTATATCACAATAAAGAAAGGGGGAAGAGACACCCTTCTCATAATCCGTGACTCCTTTGCCTCTGCCCTTGCCCCCTTCCTTGCCGAGCACTTCAACGTAGTAATGGTTGACCCAAGGTTTTACCCCTCGGCAATAAGAACGGTTATAGAAAGAGAAAGCGTTGACAAGGTGCTCATACTTGAAAATATGGGCTCATATACAGAGAATACAATTAAATTCAAATATTAGGAGAAAGCTATGGAAAAAAGATATTTTATAGGAATAGACCTTGGCGGTACCAACATTGCGGTTGCTCTTTGCGACGAGGAGGGTAAAATTCTCGGACGCGCAAAAAAGAAAACCCTTGCCCCCCGTCCCTACAACGAAATCTTCGATGATATGGTTGACTGTGCTCATATCGCTTGTGATAAGGCGGGTATCCCCCTTGATAAGGTGGAATCTGTGGGAGTTGGATGCCCCGGCTCCATCGACGTGGAAAAGGGAACTATCGAATATTCCAACAATCTTCGCTTCTTCGACGTGCCCGTTGTGTCCTACCTTGAAGAAAAGCTTCACAAAAAGGTATACGTGGAAAACGATGCCAACGCTGCCGCTTGGGGTGAATACCTTGCGGGCTCAGGTCAGGGCGGCGACAGTCTTGTTATGATAACCCTTGGCACAGGTGTGGGCGGCGGTATCATTATTGACGGCAAGCTTATCCCGGGTGCCTTTGGAAAGGGTGCAGAGCTTGGTCATATGGTTATCGTAGTTGACGGTGAGGAATGCTCCTGCGGAAGACGGGGCTGTCTTGAAGCCTACGCTTCGGCTACCGCCCTTATAAAGCAGACAAAGAAGGCTATGCTTGATAACCCCCACTGCGATATGTGGCAGATTGCCGAGGGAAATATTGACAACGTCAACGGAACTACCGCCTTCAAGGGACGCGACGATGTGGCAAAGGCAGTTGTGGATACATATCTTAACTACGTTTCAGAGGGCGTTGTGGACATTGTAAACCTTCTTCAGCCCACAGTTGTTTGTATCGGCGGAGGTATCAGCCACGAGGGTGAGTCCATTCTCGCTCCTATGAAGAAGGCTATAAAGGAGCGCTCCTATGCACGTCATTCGGCAAAGCAGACCGAGGTGACTCTCGCCACTCTCGGCAACGATGCAGGCATCATCGGTGCGGCTCTCCTTGGCAGATAATGTATATATGCATCGTTTATGCATAAAACGTTTGTCATTTTGCTTAAAAACGAAAGTTTAAAACTTCAATTATTAACATATTTATCAAAAATTCAAAAAACTATTGCATAATTATGCGTTTTATGTTAATATTAATGCATAATTATTTAATGTGAGGAAATATGAAAAAGATATTTATAGACGGAAGTGCAGGAACTACGGGTCTGCGCATTCACGAAAGGCTTGGCAAGAGGGATGATATAAACCTTGTGACTCTCAGCGACGAAAAGAGAAAAGACCCCGAGGCAAGAAAGGAAGCCATCAATTCAAGTGACGTGACCTTCCTTTGTCTGCCCGACGATGCGGCAAGAGAAGCGGTGGCAATGACGGAAAATCCCGACACCGTTATCATCGACACCTCTACCGCTCACAGAACCGAGCCCGAATTCGCTTACGGCTTTCCCGAGCTTTCCGATAAGCTCCTCAATAAAATAAAGACCTCTAAGAGAATAGCAGTGCCCGGCTGTCACGCAGGAGGCTTCATCGCTTTGGTTTATCCTCTTGTGAAGGCAGGACTTATTTCTCCCGACGCTTCCCTTTTCTGCCATTCAATCACAGGATACAGCGGAGGAGGAAAAAAGATGATAGCGGAGTATGAGAGCGAAGAGCTTGACGTACTTCTCACCGCTCCCCGTCAGTACGGGCTCAGCCAGACTCACAAGCATTTAAAGGAAATGAAGGCTATCAGCGGTATAAATTCTTTCCCCATATTTACTCCCGTTGTTTCCAACTTTTACAGCGGTATGACGGTGACCGTTCCTCTCTTCAAGGAGATGGTCAACGGAAGCGTGAATGATATAAAGGACGTTTACCGCTCTCTTTATAATACGCCTATCGTTAAGTTTTCAGAGTGTGCCTCGGATAACGGCTTCGTTTCGGGTGCTTCCCACTCAGGGCTTGACTCTATGACGGTGGCAGTCGATGGAAACGAGGACAGAATTCTTCTCATTGCCCAATATGATAACCTTGGCAAGGGTGCCTCGGGTGCGGCGGTTGAGTGCCTCAACATATCCCTCGGAGTTGACCCTGCAACAGGACTTGAATTATAGAAAGGAAAAGACATTAAAATGAGTATTAATATAATTGACGGCGGTGTATGTGCCGCAAAGGGCTTCAAGGCGAACGGTATACACTGCGGTGTAAGAAAGAATAAGCTCAAGCGCGATATTGCCCTTATTTTAAGTGAAGTGCCTGCGGCTGCCGCAGGTGTTTATACCACAAACCTCGTAAAGGGCGCACCTATCCACGTAACTAAAAAGCACATAGAAAACGGCTATGCCAAGGCTATTATATGTAACAGCGGAAACGCAAACACCTGCAATGCCGACGGCATTGAGGTAGCTGAACAGATGTGTCAGCTCACAGCCGAGGCACTGGGAATTGGCGCCGACGACGTTGTTGTGGCATCTACCGGAGTTATTGGACAGAAGCTTGACATCACCCCCATAAAGAACGGAATGGCAGAGCTTGTGGCAGGACTTGGCGACCACAGCGACTATGCCGCCGAGGGCATTATGACCACCGACGTTATAAAGAAGGAGATTGCACTTTCCTTTGAAATAGGCGGTGTAGAGTGTAAGATAGGCGGTATTGCCAAGGGCTCGGGTATGATTCATCCCAATATGGCAACAATGCTTGTATTTATCACCACCGATTGCAAAATTGCCCCCGAAATGCTTAAAAAGGCACTTTCCACAGATATAAAGAATACCTTCAACATGGTAAGCATTGACGGTGACACCTCCACCAACGACACCGTTGTGGTTCTTGCCAACGGAATGGCAGGAAACCGTGAAATCACCGCCGAGGGCGAGGACTTCGACGAATTTATGAAGGCTCTCAACTCGCTGACAGTTCACCTTTGTAAGATGATAGCCGCAGACGGCGAGGGAGCTACAAAGATGCTTGAATGTAAGGTAACGGGCGCCGACTGTGAATGTAAGGCAAAGAAGGTAGCAAAGAGCGTTATCTGCTCGTCACTTGTTAAGGCGGCAACGTTCGGTGCCGACGCTAACTGGGGAAGAATTCTCTGTGCCGCAGGATACAGCGGTGCAGACATCGACGTAAACAAAATCGACGTAAAATTCCGCTCGTCAGCAGGCGAGGTTCTCGTTTGCGAAAACGGCGCGGGAGTTGACTTCTCGGAAGAAATTGCAAAGAAGGTACTCCTCGAAAAGGAAATAGAAATTCTCATAGAGCTCAACTCAGGAGACTTTTCCGCTACCGCTTGGGGCTGTGACCTGACCTATGACTACGTTAAGATAAACGGAGATTATCGAACATAAAGCCTGTGGCTTTATGTTCGATAAATGCAGAATGCAGAATGCAAAATGCAGAATTAAGGAAAATTTGCCTGATGGCAAATTATAATTAATTGTAAATTTCGGCAAAGCCGAAATTATCCTTAATTCATCATTCATCATTCATCATTTTTACGAAGTATCACGGACATTCCACAAAAACAAAGGACGAAGAAGTTTTTCGCAAGACGACGCGCTCGCGAGCGAGGCGAGGAAACCTTACTTCCCGTAAGGTGACGACGCCGAGTCGAGCAGTAAGCTAAGTATTGCGAAAAAATTCAATGTCCTAAAAAGGAGTAAATTCATATGTCACTAAATATTACTAATGCTCAAAGAGCAGAAGTCCTCACTCAGGCGCTTCCTTACATACAAAAGTATAACGGAAAGATACTTGTTATCAAGTACGGCGGAAACGCTATGATAAACGATGAGTTGAAGCAGTACGTTATGGAGGACATTGTACTGATGCACCTTATCGGTGTAAAGGTAGTGCTTGTTCACGGAGGCGGTCCCGAAATAACTGAAATGCTTAATAAAGTTGGCAAGAAAAGTGAATTTGTCAACGGTCTGAGAGTAACAGATAAGGAAACTGCCGAGATAGCACTTATGGTGCTGGCAGGTAAGATAAACAAGGGTCTTGTAGGACTTCTTGAGGCTAAGGGCGGAAAGGCTATGGGAATCTCGGGTCTTGACGGCAAGCTGATTGAAGCTGAAATGAAGGATAAGGCGCTTGGCTACGTCGGCAGAATTACAAAGGTTAATATCGACCCCATCGTTGACCTTTTAGAGAAGGGCTACATCCCCGTTGTGTCAACGGTTGGATGCGACAATGAGGGCAACGTATATAACATCAACGCCGACACCGCCGCATCATATATTGCAGGTGCCCTTGAGGCGGAAAGCCTTATTGCCATGACGGACATTGCAGGAATTTTAAGAGACAAGGACGACCCCTCCTCCCTCATTCCCGAAATTGACCTTGAAGATGCAAAGCGTCTCTTTGACGAGGGCATTATCTCGGGCGGTATGATACCTAAGGTTGAGTGTTGTATCGAAGCAATAGAGCGCGGCGTTAAGAAGGTGTTCATTATGGACGGAAGAATTCCCCACTCCATACTCATCGAAACACTTACCGACGAGGGCGCAGGAACAATGGTTATAAAGGAAAGAAAGAAATGAATACACAAGAAAAAGATAAAGAGTATATAGCCTCCACCTACGGCAGATTTCCTCTCACTATCGTGTCGGGTAATGGCTGCCGAGTGACAGACGAGGAGGGAAAAGAGTATATCGACCTTGGCACGGGCATTGCAGTAAACGTGTTCGGTGTGGGTGACGAAGAGTGGATACGTGCGGTAACAGAACAGCTTTCAAAGGTTCAGCACACCTCAAACCTATTCTATTCAAAGCCCTGTGCCGACCTTGCAGAGGAGCTTTGCAAGAGAACGGGGCTTCGTAAGGTGTTCTTCTCCAACTCGGGAGCAGAGGCAAACGAAACTGCCGTAAAGGTGGCAAGAAAATACGCCGCCGAGAAAAAGGGTAGTGAACATAACGTTGTTATAACCCTTAAAAACAGCTTCCACGGAAGAACTGTCACCATGCTTTCAGCGACGGGTCAGGATACCTTCCACCGTGATTTTTTACCCCTTACCGAGGGCTTTGTATACGCCGAGGCTAATAACCTTGACGACGTAAAGCGTCTTGTTAAAGAAAACAAGGTTGCCGCCATTATGTTCGAGACGGTGCAGGGCGAGGGGGGCGTGCTCCCTTTAACACAAGACTTCGTAAAGGGTCTTGAAGAGATAGGAAAGAGGGAGGATATTCTCCTTATCGTTGACGAGGTACAGACGGGTAACGGCAGATGCGGTGCTCTTTATAACTATATGAACTACTCCATCACCCCCGATATCGTCACTACCGCAAAGGGTCTCGGAGGCGGTCTTCCTCTGGGTGCCACAATGCTTGGCGAAAAGGTAAAGGACGTGCTTCACCCCGGTGACCACGGTTCTACCTTCGGCGGAAATCCCGTTGCTACGGCAGGCGCTCTTTCTATAATCAAGAGAATAGATGAAAAGCTTCTCTCAGAAGTAAGAGAAAAGAGCGAATACATATTCAGCGCATTCAAGGGTGCCGAGGGCGTGAAGAGCGTCAGCGGTGCAGGTCTTATGATAGGAATTGAGACCGAAAAGGACGCATCTGAAGTTCTGTCCCTTGCACGTGAAAAGGGCGTTATCGCAATAAAGGCTAAAAACAAGGTGCGCCTTCTCCCCCCTCTCAATATCCCCATGGACGACCTCAAGAAGGCGGTAGAAGTACTGCTTGAAGTTATGAAATAATTTGAGGAAATGCTTTTTTAAAAAAAGCACTCCCTCAAACTCCCACGAAAAATAAATTAGTATATTTCAAAAGTATCGGACGAAGAAGTTTTTTGCAAGACGACGCGCTCGTGAGCGAGGCGAGGAAGCCTTACTTTCCGTAAGGTGACGATGCCGAGTCGAACAGTAAGCTAAGTATTGCGAAAAAATTCGATGTCCCGAAAGGATTAATATGAATCTCAAAAACAGAAATTTCTTAAAGCTCCTCGACTACACTCCCGAGGAAATAGAATATCTTTTAGACCTTGCCGCAAAGCTGAAAAGCGAAAAGAAAGCGGGTATCCCCCACAAGCTTTGCGAGGGCAAGAACGTAGCTCTTATCTTTGAAAAGACAAGTACGAGAACAAGATGTGCATTTGAGGTTGCCTGCCGTGACCTTGGTGCAGGAGTGACCTACCTTGACCCCACGGGCTCACAGATTGGCAAGAAAGAGAGCATTGCTGACACCGCAAGAGTGCTTGGCAGAATGTTCGACGGTATCGAATACAGAGGATATGGACAGGAGATAGTTGAAGAGCTTGCAAAATATGCAGGTGTCCCCGTCTGGAACGGACTTACCAACGAGTTCCACCCCACCCAAATTCTTGCCGACTTCCTCACTATCCGAGAGCACTTCGGAAAGCTGAAGGGTATCAACCTTGTATACATGGGTGACGCGCGCTACAATATGGGCAACTCGCTTCTTGTTGGTTCAGCCAAGATGGGTGTGAACTTTACAGTTTGTGCACCAAAGGAATACTTCCCCGATAAAGCACTTCGTGACGAGTGCGAGAAGTTAGCGAAGGTCAGCGGTGCCACTCTCACCTATACCGAAGACCCCGCCGAGGCAGTAAAAAACGCCGATGCTATCTACACCGACGTGTGGGTATCTATGGGCGAGCCCGACGAGGTATGGAAGGAAAGAATTAAGGCACTTCTCCCCTATCAGGTAAACGAAAAGCTTATGTCAATGGCGAAGAAAGAAACCGTCTTTATGCATTGCCTGCCCGCTTACCACGATGAGGGAACGGCGGTTGCAAGAGCAGTTAAAGAAAAGTTCGGAATTGCCGAGCTTGAGGTAACAAACGCAGTCTTTGAAAGTGAAAGCAGTATCGTCTTTGACGAAGCCGAAAACAGAATGCACACAATTAAAGCAGTAATCGCCGCTACATTGTAAAATGAAGAAAACGCAAAGCGTTTTCAACCAAAATTCTGCATTCTACATTCTGCATTCTTCATTAATAAAACAAAAGCACCCTGAAGGGTGCTTTTGTTTTATTTACCTTGTTTCATTTCGTCGATTACTTCAAGTACCATATCTGCCATATAGTCAAGCTGTTCTTGACTGAGGCCGTAGAGAGGAAGGTGTGTGAACTTGTTTGCGAAGAGGTCCTCTGCAACGGGGCAGGTCTTTGCAATCTCGTCCTTATCATAGCCCATATCCTTCATAATGCTGAAGTGATAGAGAGGTGCGTAGTGAGGAATTGTGGTAACGCTCTTCTCTTCAAGCTTCTTCTTGAAGGTCTGCACGTCTCCCCCTGCCTTTTCGGGCACGATCTGGAGCTGATAAAGGTGGAAGGTGGGCTCGTAGTCCTCGTTGCCAATGCTCTGAGGAATAAGTGCGTCACACTCTGCAAAGCGTGAGTTAAGGTATGTCACAGCTGCCTTTCTTGCGGCGATGATATCCTTTATTCTCTTCATCTGCATACGAAGTCCAAGTGCCTGAATTTCTGTGGGAGCGTAGTTTACTGCAACGAAGGGCTCGGTCTTACCGGGGATTGAAACAACGTCGTAGCACCACTTGTCTATAACCTTAGAGAAGTCTGCGCCAACGAATCTTGAAAGCTTCATATACTCCTTGAATTCGGGTACGCTTGTGGTAACGATACCGCCCTCACCGAAAGCGGTGATGTTCTTAACCTCGTGGAAGCTGAAGGATGCGAAGTGACCTGTTGTACCAACCATTCTGCCCTTGTATTTTGCACCGAAGGCATGAGCGGCGTCTTCAAGCACTACGATATTGTGCTTCTTTGCAAGCTCCATAATGGGGTCGATATCAACGGGATAACCGCCGATATGTACGGGAACTATCATCTTTGTCTTGGGGGTAATCTTCTTTGCCACGTCACGGGGGTCCATATTAAGTGTTATGGGGTCGATATCCGCAAAAACAATCTTTGCGCCAACAGAAAGTGCGTAGGACATAGTGGAAACGAAGGTGATAGCGGGAACTATTACCTCGTCGCCGGGCTTAAGGTTTGCGTACTTATAGGCAATTTCAAAGCCTGCAGTACAGTTTGTAACAAGGGTGGAGTTGTCAACGCCGAGGAACTTATTGCTCTCTTCCTCAACTGCAGAAACCTCGCTTGCAAGAGAAAGGCGTCCGGGAGGGGTTGAAATCTCATCCAGCTTCTCTACCTCTTTTGAAATATTCTTTATGATTTCGTCGTATTCCTTGCCTTCGCCCTGCATAAGGAACTTTACTACCTCTACAAGGTCTTCGGCGTTATAGTTTTCACCAACCGATACCCAAGGCACTCTTTTAGCGCCTGTGTTATAACGGTAATTTGTATGCTTGTCTGCCATTATATTTTCCTCCTGATATTTTGTTACTATAATTCTATCAAACAACCCACTATCAAAAAAGTATATTTATTCCCTCTTTTTTGTAATATATTCCCAAAAAGCAAAACTATTGACAAAAAACCAATCTTTGATATAATTAAATTGTAAAATCTCTCAAAATAGTTTTCATAGGGGGTTTGGGGGAAACACTTTTTTAAAAAGTGCTTCCCCCAAAATATTAATAAAAATGAAAATAAATTACGACATCGAAAAAATAAACGAGCTTATCACCGACTTTTATCTTGCCACGGGAGTGAGCATCGACCTTTTCCGTGAGGACTTTTCGCCTGCGGGGGCAAAGAGCTTTTTCAATACCGCCCCATATTGCAAGTGCATTCAGGACTGTCTGGGCGGTCCCGACGCCTGCAAAAAGTCGGACAAGGTGCTTTTCGATAAATGTAAAAGAGAGAAGCGCACCGTTATACATACCTGCCACGCAGGTCTTGTAAACGTCCTTGTGCCCATTGTATACAGCGATACTATTGTGGGATATATGATATTCGGGCAGATGAAAAAGGGGGGCGGATTTGACATAGAAAAAGCCTTCCCCGATAATTTCAACCTGCTCTCCCCCGTCTATGAAGAAATGCCCGTCTTTGACGAGGAGAAGATAAACAGCCTCTCACGCCTCGCCGACGTACTTGTAAGACACATTCTTTTCGAGCATATGCTTAAGCCCTCACTTGACGAAAACCTTGAAAAGGCGGTCTCCTTCGTCGAAAAAAATCTCAAGGGCGACTTAACAATAGAGAGCATTTCAAAGGGCATTAACGTGTCGAAAAGCGTTCTTTACCGCCTTTTTCATTCCCACTTCAACCGAACGCTGGGAAGCTTCGTCAACTCAAAGAGAATAGAATATGCCCGTGCTCTTCTTCTGGACACTCCAATGTCAATAGAAGAAATCTCAGAGGAAGCAGGCTTTTCGTCAGCCTCCTACTTCAGCAAGGTATTCAAAAAAGAAATAGGAATATCCCCATTGAAATATAGAAAGAAATAAAAGCTTACTTCTTCACTATTACATAAAAAAGCACCCCGAAGGGTGCTTTTTTACTTATACTAAAGCTTTTTTAATGCTATTGATTTCTTTTTCTATTTTTTCAAGATGCTTTAATACGTCGTGGGTGCTTTTTATACTTATATCACTTTCCCCAAGAAGATAGTCGGTGCTTACGTTAAAAAACCTTGCCAAAGCAACTATTGCAAAGCTGTCGGGATTTGTCTTGCCCGTCTCGTAATTTGAGAGTGTCTTTTGGTCAATTCCCGTGGCATTTGCAACGTCTATCTGCCTTAAATCTCTATCCTCTCTTAAATCTCTTATCCTGCTCATTTTAATTTCTCCTATAACCGCTTTGTAGAATTATTTACCTATTTATGAATAATTATAGAAAAAAATTAGTAAAATCTATTGACATACCAAGAATTTAGATATATAATGTATTTGTACTAATATTTTTCTAAGGAGAATTAAAATGGAACAAAAAGTTCAAACAAACGAACAAGAAGAAATGCAAGAGATTTTCAACCGTGAAGAAATTAAGAAACATAACCGTAGAATGAACGCTATAATTACTATAACAATAGTTCTTGCTGTTATTGTAATTTTAGGAGTTTTATTGTATGCACTTTACCCCTCTTTAATCAAGCCTTATCTCGATTACTCAAAAGCAGAAAACTTATTTAATGATAAAAAATACGAAGAAAGTGCTGAAATTTTTGAAAGTTTAGGTAATTACAAAAACAGCGACGAAAAAATTAAAATTTGCGCAGAGAAACTTTTCGGCAAACAAGAATATGAAAAAGCAATGGAAATATACGAAAAACTCGGTGAAAAAGAAAAAATACTCGAGTGTAAATATTCAAAGATACAAACGTTAATTGCAGCAAGAAAATACAACGATGCTTATAACGAGCTCCTCGTACTGAAAGGTAATGAAGGAGCAGACACTTTACTTGAAAATTTTGTATCCGTCCCCACTCAAAAGGTGTATACAAATGCTAACGGCGGTATTTCCGTTTATGACTATATCTACAATGATAAAGGTCTTGTAATTCAAGAAAACTATACTTATACCGATGGTAATCAAGATATCACTTTATACGAATATGACAATAGTAATAGATTAACAAGTAAAATAAATAACTCATCTGGTGGATACACCTATATAACAAAATACATGTACGATTTGAAAGGTGTTTTAATCAAAGAAACTTATGGAGGAGACGCATACTGGCCTTATTCTACCAATTATATATATGATGAAAAAGGAAATCTTATCAAGGAAACAAGGATATATAATGATGGTGACAAATATACAGAAAATTATACATATGATTTAAATAATAACCTTATAAAAAAATCTGATGACAACTCTCATTATAACTACGTGTATGACGAAAACAATAATTTAATAAAATCAACATATACAAGTTCATATTATGGAACATACTCTTCTTCCACAACTAATTCTACAACACAATACACTTACGATGAGCTCGGAAACGTTTTAACGGAAACATACTCTTATAAATACGATTCTACTACCAATAAATATGACGAAAGTTATAAATACACTAAGGTCTACTCATATGATGAAAATAAAAATGTAATAAAAACTACTTCTACATACGAGGACGGCGGTATTTCAACTGTGGAATCAACCTATGATGAAAGTCAAAACCTCTTAAGCACAATTTCTACTTCAACCGATGGCAGCATTACCAGTACAACATACTCCGGATATAAGCTTTATTACAAAGGAGCAAATATATAAAAGCAAAAACCTATCTTCTTCACTATTACATAAAAAAGCACCCCGAAGGTGATATGCACCCCAAAAGTTAGACACTTTTGGAGGTGCATATTTTTATGGCAAAGAAAGGGACAACTCAAAGAAAGTACTCGTCAGAATTCAAAATATCTGTTATAATGGATATGCGAGAACATCATTTAGCATATCACGAAACTGTAAGGAAGTATTGGTTAACGGCAAACCGAACGGACGAATATAACTATATT
>JAFUKG010000014.1 GCA_017467865.1 Clostridia bacterium | reverse complement strand
TTCCGAGACCTTTCACTTAGCTTGTTTTTCCTCACTTCGTACATGTCTCGTTGTTTAATTTTCAATGTCCATTTTTGCCCCCGCTCTCCGCGACAGCTTTGTTAGTATACCACACACCTTCCCTTTTGTCAACACTTTTTTTCATTTTTTTTGAAAAAGTTTTTGGGGATTTTCGTGGCTATACATTCTCTCCCTTTCGGAGAGTGTCCCTATATTATCACCTTTTTTTGCCTTTGTCAAGCGTTTTTTTACAGTTTTTTCAAAAAAATTTCAACCCAAAATGTATCTTGTATAAATCACGCTAAAATGACACAAGATGTTGATTAAAAAAAGCCTGACGGCTTTTTGAATGCAGAACGCAGAGTGATGAATGCAGATGTGCGGGGGATTTTCGCCACGAAGCGAATCAGCGTAGTGAGCGAAAATTCAAGCCATGCATGAGAGCGTAGGTCGAACAACGTGCGAAACCGAAGCGAGTCGCAATTACGGTTAATTTCGCTTTCAGCGAAATTTTCATTTATTATATATTATGAAATGCAATTTCAACAAAATTTTGTGTAAGACAAGGAAACTAAAATAGGGCAAGGAAGCTTTACTTAGAGTAAAGCAACGATGCCCTATTTGAAGTCGACACAGTATTACACTAAATTTCTAAGAAATTTACATAAGAGATAGGTAAAGCTCTTTAATCTCTTCTACCGAAGTATCCTTGGGGTTACCGGGACGGCAGGCATCTGCGAAAGCAGACTCCGAGAGGAAGTCAACGTCTTCCTTCTTAACTATGTCCTTCAGGTCAGCGGGAATGCCAACGTCTGCGGAAAGCTTCTTAACGGCGTCAACTGCCGCTTTTCTGTATTCCTCAATGCTCATATTCTCGGTTCCTTCAACGCCCATAGCACGTGCTATGTCACGGTACTTCTCACCTGTTGCTTCAGCGTTATATTCCATAACGGTGGGAAGAATGATGGCGTTTGCCACGCCGTGAGGTGTATCGTAAAGCGCTCCGAGAGGATGTGCCATAGAATGAACAATGCCAAGTCCTACGTTAGAAAAGCCCATGCCCGCAACGTACTGACCGAGAGCCATCCCCTCTCTGCCCTCTGCTTTGCCTTCAACGGCGGCGCGGAGTGTCCTTGCAATAATTTCAATAGCCTTGATATGGAACATATCGGAAAGCTCCCAGGCTCCCTTGGTGATATAGCCTTCAATAGCGTGGGTAAGAGCATCCATACCTGTTGCGGCGGTAAGTCCCTTGGGCATTGTTGACATCATATCG
The DNA here is from genome assembly GCA_017467865.1 of Clostridia bacterium. Lineage (GTDB taxonomy): Bacteria > Bacillota > Clostridia > Oscillospirales > SIG627 > RGIG6353. The sequence goes on along the minus strand of JAFUKG010000014.1, from coordinate 113,444 downwards.
GGGTCAACTACTGCAACAACGGGGATATCGTGAACGTCTACGCAAACCATCTTTCTGTTATTCTTTGCATCGGTGATAACGTAGTTAATTGTAACCTCTGCCGCAGTTCCCGCAGTTGTGGGTACTGCGATAATGGGAGTGCACTTGTTCTTTGTGGGAGCAACGCCCTCAAGGCTTACTACGTCTTCAAATTCGGGGTTGGTGATTATAATACCGATAGCCTTTGCGGTATCGATGGAAGAGCCTCCACCAATAGCTACGATACAATCGGCATCAGCCTTTTTGAAAGCCTTAACGCCGCCCTGCACGTTTTCAACGGTGGGGTTAGGCTTGATTTCGGAGTATATTTCATAGGGGATTTCTGCAGAGTCAAGAACGGCGGTAACCTTTCCCGTTACTCCAAACTTAATAAGGTCGGGGTCGGAGCAAACAAAAGCTTTTTTAAAGCCTCTTGCCTTGATTTCGTCAGCGATGGCAGATATTGCACCATAGCCGTGATAAGAAGTTTCATTAAGTACAAAACGGTTCATAAATAAATCCTCCTGTTTGTTAAATTATTCACAAATATATTGTAACACACATTCTCATAAATTGCAAACAAAAATAAATGAACGAAAGGTGACTTTTCAAACAAAGTGATTTTTAACAAAGAAAGACGGGGTTTCCCTCGTCTTTCTTCCTTATAATTATCTTACTTTGTTTTATAAAAAGTGTTTTCTCGTAAAACCTGAATTTTTCATCTTCGGTTTTAGAAAAATCTTACGCTTTTACTGAATCAATAATTGTTGTAAAGTCAGGAGCCTTAAGCGAAGCACCGCCGATAAGACCGCCGTCGATGTTATCCATTGCGAGAAGCTCAGCTGCGTTCTTAGCGTTCATGGAACCGCCGTACTGGATAGTGATAGCGTTTGCAAGGTCAACAGAGTAGAGCTCTGCGATAAGACCGCGGATGAATGCGCAAACCTCTTCAGCCTGCTCGTTTGTAGCGGTCTCGCCTGTTCCGATAGCCCAAACAGGTTCGTAAGCGATGATGACGTTCTTCATATCTTCTTCGGAGATACCCTTGAACGCACGCTTAATCTGAATTGCGATAAGGTCAAATGTGATGTTGTCTTTTCTCTCTTCAAGAGTTTCGCCAACACACACGATAGCCTTAAGTCCGTTTGCGAGAGCCTGAGCAGTTCTGAGGTTAACAGTTGCATCAGTTTCGCCGAAATATTGTCTTCTTTCGCTGTGACCGATGATAACGTACTCAACACCGCACTCCTTAAGCATAGCGGCAGAGATTTCGCCTGTATAAGCGCCATTGTCCTTGAAGTGAACGTTCTGAGCACCAATTATAACGTTTGTACCCTTTGTTGCTTCAACTGCAGCGGGGATGTCGATAGCGGGAACGCAGAGAACAATGTCGCAAGCGGTCTTGCCATCGTTAGCCTTTACGATTTCTTCTAAAAGTGCCTTAGCCTCGGAAGGAGTTTTGTTCATCTTCCAGTTGCCGGCGATAACATATCTTCTTTCCATTTTATACGTCCTCTTTTCTTATTTGTCGTTGAGACAAGCGATACCGGGAAGCTCAAGTCCTTCAAGGAACTCAAGAGAAGCACCGCCGCCTGTGGAAACGTGAGTCATCTTATCAGCAAAGCCGAGATTTTCAACTGCCGCTGCAGAATCGCCGCCACCGATAATAGTGATACCGTCGCACTCAGCAAGAGCCTTAGCCACGCCCTTAGTACCGTTAGCGAAGTTTTCCCACTCGGAAACGCCCATAGGACCGTTCCAAATTACTGTGCCTGCGCCCTTGATAGTCTTGGAGAAGAGCTCGGTTGTTGTGGGACCGATGTCAAGACCCATCCATCCATCGGGGATAGAGTCGGAGTATATTCTCATATTAACTGCGTTTTCATCATATTCTCTTGCGATGATGTTATCAACGGGGAGAAGGAAGCTAACGCCCTTAGCACGAGCCTTTTCAACAAGCTCACGGGCAAGGTCAAGCTTATCTTCTTCGCAAAGAGACGTACCGATGTTCTCACCGAATGCCTTAAAGAAGGTGTAAGCCATACCGCCGCCTACAATGAGGGTATCAACCTTTTCGATAAGGCTGTTGATAACGCCAATCTTATCGGAAACCTTAGCACCGCCAAGGATAGCAACGAAAGGACGTGCGGGCTCTGTAAGAGCGCCACCCATAACCTCAACCTCTTTCTGGATGAGGTATCCGCAAACTGCAGGCTTCTCAGGGCAGAACATAGCAACGCCTGCGGTAGAAGCATGTGCACGGTGAGCTGTACCGAATGCATCGTTTACGTAGATATCGCAAAGAGAACCGAGTTCCTTTGCAAATGCCTCGTCGTTCTTTTCTTCCTCTTCGTGGAAACGAACGTTTTCAAGGAGCATCACGTCGCCGGGCTTGAGAGCTGCAGCCTTTGCCTTAGCGTCCTCGCCGATTACGTCATTTGCCATAATAACTTCCTTGCCGAGAAGCTCGGAAATTCTCTTAGCAACGGGAGCGAGAGAAAGCTTGGTAATATCGCCTGCACCCTTCTTGAGAGCTGCTTCTGTTGCCGCTGCTCTCTCTTCCTCGGGAAGAGCATCAATCTTCTTCTTTTCCTTCTTGGAAAGCTTAAGTGTTGCGTTAAGAACGTTGTGAGGTCTGCCCATGTGTGAGCAAAGAATAACGCAAGCACCCTTGTCTGCAAGGTACTTGATTGTAGGAAGTGCGCCTACAATTCTCTTGTCGTCGGTGATAACACCGTCTTTAAGGGGAACGTTGAAGTCACATCTTGCAAGGACTCTCTTGCCGGATACTTCAATATCCTCAATGGTCTTCTTGTTGTACATTGTTTTTCTCCTATTCTTTATATAGATTTTATTGTTTTCCAATATAGTATGATATCACAGAAGGCAAGTTTTTACAATAGCTTTTTGTTAATTTTTTAACAGTTTTATGATAATTCACAGCCACAAGGCCTGTGGTGACCCCAAACGAGCAACCTGAATCCGCAAGCATATAAAGATACGTCGAGTTCTTTAGACGTTTTAAAAGTTAGAGAAAGATAAAGAAAAATATCAGAAGTTAACAGCAAAAATGATAATTACTTTCAAAAACTTTGCGAAAAAGAAGAATAAAATCTATATATTTTATGCTTCTTTTTGCAATATTAAAATGTTCTCTCTAAGTTTATAATTATGTGATGTTGAATTCTTCATTTGCCATAAAATTATCTCAGGTTTTATAAAGCCAACGTTTTCGCCAATCTCAGCAAGCAACTCGGCTGTTTTTATATGAACCATCTTAAAGGCATGTGAATCACTTACTAAAAGTGCTATTTTCCCGCCAGGTTTCAAAACCTTAAGACATTCAGACAACGTGTATGACATTCCGCCAAAGTATTCCCAAATCAATTTAGTGTATAATTTTTCAAAACCACTTGTTGCTCCATCCTGCTTCAACCTCTCATCAATTCTTTCTGTAATTGCCTTTATTGAATTGATATGAAATACTACATCTTTGTCATTGTCATCCTTGTAAACGTTAGTGGTTGAACCTCGTATCATACGTTTCTTGATTGTTCTGAAAGATGGAACATCAGTTGCATAATTATTAAATATTAATTCAAGTTTAGAATGCTTTGTATACTCATGATCTCCAGGATATGGCGGAGATGTAATTATAAAGTCTATACTGTTTTGTTCAACATAATTAGATAAATGACGACTATCTCCCAAGATGGTATATGAAGGGGTGTTTTTTTGCTCATGTGATATATTGGACAAATCTTTAATAATTAGATCAACCTTTTTGCAAAAGGCATCTAATACATCTACATCATCTTTGTGTTTTCCGATACCGAATCCCGGTCCGTATTTTATGTTCGAGATTGGGACTAGTATCGAGGATAACGCAAACATAAAAATATCATTATATGCACTTTGTAAATTTAATTTACTTACTACTTTTTTAAGTAAATTTATTTTTACAAGTGGCTTGTCAGAAATATATCTTTTGTCTAATGCAGGAGGGCGATTGTCATTGGCCAATAACTTTATTTGACTATGGTCGTTCCAATTAATTAGTTTTGCTTCTTTTTCATATGTTTGTTTTATAATATTGGCGATAGAGCTAATTAATGAAGCATCTAACGACCAATTTAATTTCTGAGATGTTGCAAATATCATAAAATCATTTGCATCTATACCATACGAAACTATTTCATTTAATTTGCATACTAATTGAGTAGTTCCTGAACCGACAAATGGATCCAATACAGTTTTTCTGCTATTACTTGTTATACCCTCTCTACTTAACATATACTCTGGAAAGGTAGGCGTATAGCCTAAAACAAAGTTATACCAATCATGAAAAGGATATCCGTTTGAAGAAGATGCCTTTCCATTGTATGTATCTATCATCGGGGGGAATTTATCTGTGATTATTAGTTCTTCGCACACATCACAAGTACTTCTCGTCGGTTTGTGATAAGTAAATGGCATTTTTGCACCTCAGTTCATCCATGAATTTATTGTTGGGTTAAGTATAATCTTAACGATTTCAATAACATTAAACATACTAACATCTTTGTTGCTTATAGGATCATATAAATTATTGTGTTCTAGAATAGCCAACATCATTCCATCTTTTTCCATTCTTGCTGCAATTGGTCTAACTACAAGGCTAAACTGGCTATTTTTATATTTGTCCATAAAAACTTTGTATTGACCGTGTATTTGAACAAGATTAATATCGTCAGCAGTACTTACAGCTTTTGCCTCGACGGGATAAGCATATATTGTTTCTTCATCTTTAGCCATATAATAACCATCAATTTCATTTGGTTGCCACTTCATAGGGGATTGGATCCGATATACTTTTTGTTCTAAAACCTTTGAAAGTATATCGCAATAATCTATAACGCTAAATAGAGAAGCTTCATCATTAGAAATGAATTTTTGAACGAGTTCAGGAAGCTCGTTATTAACCACCAATACTTTGTCGGGATTTCCCCATTCTAACCAATCTTGTATTGGAATAGTATTCCCATTTTTGTCGAAACCTCGATAAACAAAAGTTCCGCAGTAATTAATATTTGCGCTACCAGGAACTCTTCCAGTCTTTTTTCTCAAATCATATCCATATTTTATGATTTCCTGAGGGAGACGCTGATGAATTGTTGTTTTCTTTCTTGTTAGATCTAAAACAAAGTTTGACCATGATGTGGGTGGTGTTCCACCGGTTGCCCTAATAGCTTCTCCTATCTCGGGAAGGGTGAAATCAATATCTTTACCTATATGTACTGTTCCATTTTCAGTTTTTTTCATGAATATATAAGTTAAAGTATCCATTTTACTATATTTGTTTGCCATAATAAAAACTCCTTATTCATTATGGCACATCCTAATTGTGCCATAATTGTTACTCATAGTCAACATATTCAAAAATCAAAAAAATCTTTTAAAGAAACCTCAAGTGCAACAGCAATTTTTTCAATACTAATAATTGTTGCATTTCTTTTACCGCTTTCAACACCTGCTAGATAGGTTCTATCCATACCTGCTTTCAAGGCCAATTTTTCTTGAGATAATCCTATTTGTCCTCTTAAATATTTAATTCGATTTCCAACTTCATGCGTAATCACATTTTCACCGCCAAACTCTAATTATTTCTCATATAATTATATAAATTTGGATGTTTATGAGTCAACGGTCTATGAGTAACAACACACAAGTTTTTTATGGTAGCAAAAAGAAATATATAATTAAATAAAAATATTTCAACAAAAACAAGCTTATGTTGGATTTCAATTATTAAGTTTTACTTTTATTAAAGTAGGCAAAATAAAAAGCAAGGTTTTGACTATGCAAAACCTTGCAATGGCAGAGAAGGTTGGATACGTACTCACAATACATTTTTTAATACATTCGATTTCGAAAGGTGAAATTTGTTCATAAAAAGAAGAAATATAATAAATTTACAAAAATCTCATTCTTGAAATTTTTGCCTAAACAAGAAGCAAATATAATAAAACGTAGTATTTAGATAAACTTGTTTTGTTTTTTGTAATCCGGACGATTTTAACATCACCCTTCGTTCCAAATCTTATAAATAACGCTTTTTGCCACCCCTCTGTCACGGGCGGCTGCCTTTATTGCATCCATTCTCTCAAAGCCTTTTTCAAGATAATATTCCACGTGTGCAACCTCGTCAAGGTCTTCCCAAAACTGTTTTTTGTCCTCGGGCTTGGCTCCCTCAACAACGAGGACGAACTCGCCCTTGGGGTTATTTTCGGCGTAATATTTTACTGCGCCCGAAAGAGTGGTACGGAATACTTCTTCATTGATTTTGGTAAGCTCTCGAACCAGTGATATTCTTCTGTCACCAAGCACTGAGTACATTGCCGAAAGGGTGTCGCGAAGCTTATGGGGGGCTTCGTAAAAGATGAGTGTATAGCCCGACTCCTTCACTTCTTCAAGGTGTCGCTTTCTCTCCCCTTTATTGGTAGACAAGAAGCCCTCGAAGGAAAAGCGTCCCGTGGGGAGTCCCGAAATTGACAAAGCCGAAATTGCGGCGCAGGGTCCCGGGATGGCGAAGGTGTCAACTCCGTTTTCGGCGCACAGTCTGACAAGATCCTCGCCGGGGTCGGATATGGCGGGAGTGCCTGCATCGCTGACGATAGCACCGCTTTCACCGTTTTTGAGCCGTCTTATTATCTCTTCGCCCTTTTCGCGCTTGTTGTGCTCGTGGTAGCTTATAAGGCTCTTTTTCGCCCCGACGCACATAAGAAGCTTGCCCGTAACACGGGTGTCCTCGGCGGCAATAAAGTCAACCTCGGAGAGCACCTTTTTCGCTCTGTCGGAAAGGTCGGAGAGGTTTCCTATGGGAGTGGCAACAACGTAAAGTGCTCCTTTTATAATTTCGTTAGACATAAATATTTCCTTTTTCGTAGACTTGTTTCATTTCATCGGTATAGGTATTATCTTCGTTGTAGATGACAAAGGGCTTTGTAATCTTGAGAGAAGACGATGCGCCCTTTCGTGCACGGACTAAAATAAGGGTTGGGGCATCCCCGAGCCTTGACTGAACCTCGGTCATTTCCTTGGGCTCAAGTCCCGCCTTGCGCATAGCGACAAAGAGGTCGCACATTCTGTCGGGGCGGTAGACCACGTAAAAGTCACCGCCGTTTTTAAGTATCTTTGAAGCGGAAAGACAGATGTCATCAATATCGCAAAAAAGCTCGTGGCGGGCGGTGAGCTTCCTTTCGCTCTCGTTGAGATAGCCCGAGGTCATCTTCATATATGGTGGATTTGAAAAGACGAAGTCCACGCTTTCCACTCCCTTTTCTCTGAAATAATAGGGAGTTATATTTTTTATATCGTCGTGGATTATCTCTATTTTATCGGACATCTCTGCAAGCTTGACGTTTTCACTTGCAAGTAAGGCATAATCCTCTTGTATCTCAAAGGCAAATATTTTCTCGGGGCTTTTATGGTGGGTAAGGAGTATGGGGATTATACCCGTACCCGTGCCGAATTCTGCTCCTATCTGCCCCTTTTTCACATTTACGTATGATGCAAGAAGTACTGCATCGGTGCCGTAGGCAAAGCCCTCGGTATATTGATATATAGATATTTTATCGTTGATTTTATCAAGTCTTTTATCCATGTCAGTCGTCCATTCTGCCCGACAGCTTGACGTTTCGCATAGACTGACGCTTCATATCCTTTTCGGCAGCGGAGTCACGCTTATCGTATAGCTTTTTACCCTTACAAAGACCTATCTCCAATTTTGCACGTGAGTTTTTAAAATATATCTGCAAAGGGATAATACTGTACCCCTCTCTTCCCACAAGACCGAAAAGCTTCATTATTTCCTTCTTATGGAGAAGAAGACGTCTGACACGAAGTGGGTCTTTATTGAAGATATTGCCTTTTTCGTAGGGGCTTATATGCATACCGCAGACGAACATTTCACCGCCGTCAACCGTGCACCAGGAGTCCTTTAAATTTACCTGACCCAGTCTGAGCGACTTGACTTCAGTTCCGACAAGCTCGATACCTGCCTCAAACTTATCCTCCACAAAATAATCGTGGTAGGCTTTTTTATTATTTGCTATAAGCTTTACATTTTCTGCCATATTAACCTCTTGACAATTATTATATTTCAGTATATCATAAAACAAAGTCTGTGTCAAATTTAGTCTTAACGACATATAACTCGATTTTCTGTGGATTAATTTTTTTATTGAGATTTCGCAACGGAATTGAATTAACTTGCTCTATTTTGGGCTAAAGTTGGCAGTATAAACTATTTTTTCAATTTATAAAAAGTGTTTAATCTTTTATAACCCATGTTAAAGGTTTTATAAAAACTGTTTCCGGCAGCGGAATGATAAGTAAAAGCAGACGGGGACTTCCGTCTGCTTTTAAAAAGTCTATATTTTTATATTAACATTGGCGATTATACCACTCAGTATGGTATAACAAGCAATTTTAATTTATTTTCCTCTTCATTTAATAGTACCAATGCTACAAATAGAATTTCTTGTATTATGCTATCTAAGAAATTCTTGCAAATTTTGTGGTTCTAATTCCTTTATAAGTCCAAATTTGTAGATGCTATTAACCGTTTTAATTGTTATTTCATTGTTACTTATAAAGAAATCGTCAGGGCTGCTATGCAATCCCTTGTTCAAATTAAGCTGATTATCAATAATAGGGTTAAATCGAAAAAATTGGCGTTTATTTTTTAGTATAAATAGTGTTCCAGTAGAGTTTAAATATTTTGCTCTATAAGTATCTGTATCATTGGGAACAAAATTTATCGTGCAAGAATTCTTAAAAGTGCATAAAAATATTTTAACAATATTAGCAATCACGAAAATCCACCTCGTAAACTTATCAAGCCTTGCTATAAATATCAGATTGATTATCAAACCCTACAAATATAACATTGCTAATTGTACCCGAAACAACCTCTTTATGAAAAATTCTTCCAAGGCAAGCGGGTGGATTATCAACTAGATCGGTTAATCTGAATGTAGTACCTCTCTTTATAACAGCAAGTTTTTTGATTGCTTCTTGCATAAGAGTCTTGTAATTTGTCATGAATAAGCCTCCTTTCTATAAATTAATAAAATAGCTTGTAATTGATTTCATTACGTTTCAATAATTTTTCGTATTTGATTGATTTTATCTTGAGCGTTCTTGTCTTTTTTATAAAAAAGCCTTATTAACTCAAGTAAAATTTCTTCATCTGACAAATTTTTTTCTACAATTCTTTCTGCACTACCTTTAAATAGCAACTTGTTTTTTACTAGGTTGTCTAATCCGTTTTTAGATAAATATCTTGAAAATAATTGAAGTGCCACATTAGGTCGAGTAAGAGATTGGTTAGATTCGGATATTATTTCTATATATTTGGGAAATATGGAATATTCAACAATTTTTTTTGAGTTTTTTGCATATTGTGAAGCAGAATTGTAATATTCTACAGCAGCAATAATATTATTCTTATAATCCGTTAAATCTGTTTCATTGCACATTTTATGATTAGCCAAACGAAGTATATGCTTATATTTATACATAATTTCATCCCCCCCTTTCTGCCATTTTGTTATTTCTGCTTTTTTTCTACCATAATAATATTATACATAGGTGTTTGTTAAAAGTCAAGAGTTTTTTATAAATTTTTAAATTTTGTAGCAGATAACACATACTTCTCTTAACTGAATTGCAAAAACCAACACTTTTATATATTTGCATATTAATTTTTCTAGAAAACTATGTTTTTCAGGGGGAAATCAATAAAAAAATTAGCTTCTATAAAATCTTCTGTAAAAACCGACACTTTTCAACCGACACTTTTGAGATTGCTTGTTCAAAGCCTTCCCCTTGTGGGGGGAAGGTGGGTTGCGTAGCAACTCGGATGAGGTGGAAAAACAAACGCCACAAGTGACTACACCTCACCACCGCCTACGGCGGAGCCTCTCCTCAAGGAGAAGCCTTTTGTCAGCAAAGTCAACTTTTTCTACAGTTTTTATAATACTTCTGCATCTTTTTATAAAAATTAAAAGAGATTTTATAAAACTTTTGACTGATTTTATAAAATCTCTAATATTGTTTATAATGTGTGGAACTTTGCAACACAACCAATTATGCATATAAAAATGACTTTACAATTCAATTTCTCTTTGAGATTTCAACGAAAAGTCCGTTTCACAGAAAGTCAAGTTATAGGCTTAACGAAACATTTAATTTACATTTTTTTAAAACGTGTATTAAATTTTCACGATATTCTAAATTCAAGAAAGGATGGTAAGTATGAAAAAATTACTTGTTTTTATTCTGTCGATGACACTTTTGCTGACAGGGTGCTCAAAGGACGCGCCAATTGACGAAACCCCCGTCGCAGATGAAACCTTCATCACCTTATCCGATGATGAAATAAAGGTTGAGGGTAAGGAAAAGGACTCCGTTAACGTAGCAAACGATATCGTTTACTATGAAGAGGGTCACGACTTCACCTATGGCGAGGGTGAAGAGGGGGATGCTCACTCTAAGGAAGAAGCCGACCTTCACCGTGTAGTACATATAACAAAGCCCGGAACCTATACTGTCAGCGGTACGCTGTCACGTGGACAGATTGCCGTTGACCTTGGAAAGGATGCAAAAAGCGACCCCGAAGCGGTAGTTACTCTTATTCTTGACGGTGTGGATATTACGTCCACAGTTGCCCCTGCGGTAATTTTCTACAACGTTTTTGAGTGCGGTGACAAGAACGAGGAGAACGCAACAAAGGACGTTGACACGTCCATGGCAGGAGCAAGAGTGGTTCTTGCCGAGGGCAGTGTAAATAACGTGAAGGGCTCTTACGTTGCAAGAATTTACGACCCCGAAACAGTGGAGCTCAGCGAGGACGGCAGTGAGGTTCTTGACGCTGATAAGCTTCACAAGTATGACGCCGCTTTTTATTCAAAGCGTTCTATGGTAATCGACGGCGAGGGCACTCTCAACATCACCGCCGAAAACGAGGGGCTTGACAGTGAGCTTCATCTGACTCTGAACGGCGGTAATATAAATATAAAGTCGGGCAATGACGGAATCAACACAAACGAGGACAACGTGTCGGTTACAACTATCAACGGCGGTACTCTCACCATTGAGGTAACGGGCGAAACGGGTGAGGGAGACGGCATTGACTCCAACGGCTGGCTGGTTATCAACGGGGGTACTGTCATTGCTTCCGCCTGTGCTACAAGCGGGGATGCGGGCATTGACTCCGACAAGGGCATCCACATAAACGGGGGTACTGTCATTGCAAGCGGAAATATGCTTGACCGAATAGAAGAGGGCGGTCAAACCTTTGCGGTGTTCAACTTCTCGGGAAGACAAGACGGCTCACCAGTGACTCTCAAAAACGAAGCAGGAGAAGAGGTCTTGTCTTTTGGCACAAACAATGCTTACTCGGTGCTTGTTTTATCGTCACCAGAGCTCACCGAGGGGGATTACACCCTTTGGCAAGGAGATAAACAGCTTCAAGGAAGCAAGACGGGAAATATGGGCGAAGGTATGAGACCGGGTGGTATAAGACCTGAGGGTATGGAAATGCCCGAGGGCTTTGACCCCGAGAACAGACCTGAAAAGGACAGAGAGTTCAATGGCGATATAGAAAATATACCTCCAAGCTTTGAAGACGGAGAGTTTACACCTCCCGACAGAATTCCTCCCGAGGGCGACTTGGAAAAGCTTGAAAGACCCTTCGGTGACAAGATGAAAGAGGATATGACCTTAGTTGAGACACTTTCAACGTTTTTTAGAATAACAAATGGCGGTAACTACTTCAGAGGTATATTTATACTCGAAGCACTTCCCGAATAAAAAGCGTGATACTCTTAACGGAGTATTCACGCTAAACTATGATTGCCCTTTCGGGCAAGTTATGAGTTATGAGATACTTCGTATCGCTATGATTGGCTTCGCCAAGTTTGAAATTGGCAATCATATCATAACATTTGCATAGCAAATTCATATCGGCAAGCGTTAGCGAGCCACATAACTCTAAACTTAAAACGAAAAAGAGAGAACTTTTCGGCTATCAACCGATTTGTTCTCTCTTTCTGCTTGTAAAATGGGGAGCTTTACCCGATTGCGTTTTAATGCTTGACTTAGTGTAGATTTTAATTTCTCCGCTAATAACGTCACATTTTACAACCCTTATTATTTCACGTCATTAATAAGACGCTGTGCGTTATTTCTCATTACGTCCTCAATTGCGCTGTCCGACAGCTTCATATCAAGGGCAACTCGACGGAAGGCGCGTATCTGCTCGTAAATCATAAGGGTTACGTTCTTCTCGTCGGTTTCGCGAACGTTTGCTACGTTTGTCATATCGCCGTAATCGCCTCGTCTTACAACGTTATAGTAAACGCCGTTATCTACTATTCGATAAAGGCGCATTACTGAGTAGGGCAGGTCGGTGCCGTAGATAAGCTTTTTAGTGCCAACCGCCTCGATACAAGCCTTTATTGCGTCATCGCAGAGGTTTGCGGTAAAGTCAAAATAAGTATTCTCGCCCTGTCCCACCACCTCAAAGGCGTTGCCGATATCCTCTTTTGCGTAGGCGCGTCCTATGTGTGCGATGATAAGCTTAACGTTGGGGTAACGCTCCTCTATTTCTCTGAGCTGTGCAAGGTTCACTTCGTCGCGGAAGCGCTTGGCACGGGGAATGTGGAGCATAAGTATCCAGCCGTGCTTGTTCAATACCTCAAGGTGATGATGGGGCACGTAGTCGAAAATTCGGGTTTCGGCGGCGGGAATATACAAGGGTCGATTTTGAAGATAGGGCTTTATACCAAGGTAGCCCCCCTTGATTATGGCATCCTCAAGCTCCTCTGAGGTCATAGCGTAGTCGGTGCGGTAGAGCATAGGATAATTATACTTATCTCCCACTTCCTTGATATAGCCGTTGGTCTCGTCAAGATTCTTTCCCGTACAGCCGAAAATCATAGGTGTCACCTTTTTGTCGGGGAAAAGACGGGTGAGGGTGTCGTTCAGTTGTTCGGCGGTCATTTCGTCAAGATATACGTCCTTGCCGATAAGTCCTACCCAGGATTTCTGAGTAGACGCTCTTACCTTTTGATTACCAAAGGGGGCGTATCCGCTCTTAAACACGTGTACGTGAAAATCTATAAATTCATCGGGTAAGAAGTCCTTGAGCTCTTTTTCATAGACCTCTCTGTCATAGTCCTCAAGATTTAAAAAATACATACAATCTCCTTTTACTATGTCAAGATGAAGATTTTGCTTAAAGCAAAATCAACCTGACTTATTCCTTCTTCACTATTACTTATTATCTATAATTTCAAGTGCATCTTTTTCGTCCTTGTAGATGCCCACACCAATTCCGCCGAGGACACATGCTCCAACCGAGCCTGCCACCTCGCCGTGGATTACCTTCACTGGGATGCCGCAGATTTCCTTTATAACCTCTATCCACATAGGATTTTCGGAGGGACCTCCAACCATAACGGCGGAGTCGGCGGAAATTCCCTTTTCCTTCAAAGCGTCAAGTCTGTCCTTAAGGAGTCTGACAGTGCCTTCCATAATGGCACGTGCGATGTGCTCCTTCGGGTACTTCAAAATTCTTTCGTCGTCGAAGTCGTCTCGGGGATTTATCACAAGTCCCCCTGCGCCAAGCTCGCTTTTCGAGGCATATTCGGCGAAGAGACGGAAGGCATCCTTCGTATCGTCGATATAGCGGTTGACGTAAAGCTTAATTCTCAAAGACAGTGATGCAACCGACGCCATAGTTGCCCAAGGGCCGCCCTTCCACGATAAAAAGGGGTCGATGAGAGTTCTTGCATTCTCTATCTTCTCTCTTGAATTGACTGGGAAAAACGCTACCCAAGAGGTTCCGCAGGATAGGAGAAGCTGTCCTTCCTCAAGGACGCCCACACCTCTTGCGGCAGATGGGTGGTCAAAGGAGCCAAGAACCACGGGAACGCCCGCAGTAACTCCTATTCTCTCTGAAATTTCTTCTCTGACACCGCCCAGCACCTCACCGCATCTCATAATGGGGGGAAGCTTTTCTTCGTCAAGACCGAGCTTATCAATGAGAGGCTTTATATACTCCCCTTTCTTCTGGTCGATAAGGTAGAAGGTAGTTCCTGCCGATGAGCTGATGCCCCACTTGCCCGTGAGAGCGTAGTAGAGATATTCGGTGCTCATGGCAACCTTAGAACAGTTTTCAAGTATTTCGGGATTATGCTTTTTTATGTAGCAAAGCTGAGCGAGAGGAAAGGCATTATAGCCGAAGGGCCAGCCGATTTGTTTATAGAAGGCGTCGGTATCCATATCGCCAAGCACTTCTCTTGCTTCGTCGGCAACTCTCTTATCCTGCCAATTGATTACGGGGGTAGAGGGGTTTCCCTCTTTGTCGAGAACTACAAGGTTACCGCTTGCCGAAGAGGCGCAGATAGACAATATCTCACCCTCGGCACTGTCTGCAAGGCTTTTTATAGCATCGAGGCAAGCGTTTAAAAAGAGGGGGGCGGGAATTTCCACTACGTTGTTTTCCCCGACAGTGTAGTCGAAGCCCTCGTGAGCCCTTTTCACTACCTTGCCGTCGGTTGTCATAAGGACACCCTTAACCGAAGAGGTGCCTATGTCAAGTCCTATCAAATACTGCAAGAGTATCCCTCCTTAAATTATAACCGTTTCCATACCGTGGAGAGCGGCGAAATATTCCATCTCCTCGGCAGTTGCGCCATATACGAAAACGCTGTGGTGGGTTGCACCGTTGATGCTCAGCTTTTCAAGGAAGTCGGCAGTTGAGGTGGAAAGCTTCATCCAGCCTCTCACCGAGCCCTTGAAGTTATCCTCGTCAAATTCCTGCATCTCACACTCTGAAATAATGAGCTTATAGTCGTATTCGTCGCGGTTTACGTTAACGAATACGCCCTTACCGCCCTTCATGCGGGCAGCTCCTGCAAAGGGAAGAAGTCCCTTGGCGTAGTTGATGCCCATGCGCTTAACGTAGGGGCGGTTATTTATAATGCGGTAGTTTACCTCACCCATATGGCTGAGGAAAATAACGTCGTTTTTCCAATCGGGGCAAAATATTTCAGTAAAGGTGGTTTCGGGGTAGCCTTGAAGGAGTGCGCCAACAAAGGCTGAGGTAAGTGGGTCGCCCTCTCCTGCGTAGCCGATGCCTCTTTCCATACCCTTGCAGGCTTCAAGGAAGGGCATAGCCTGAAGTCCCATATCGGGTCCTACCGTTCTGAAGTTGGCGGTAAAGCCTGTAAGCCCCTCTTCTTCTATCATTTTTCTGACTGCAAGGCAGGAGCGAAGGGTTTCAAAATATTCCTTCTCGTCGCAGTTTTCGTCAAAGTCAAATCTCTCCTTATCGAGAGCAAGCTCCTTTTCAACGTCGGAGTCGGCAATGCCGTCCTCGTACGCCTTCATTTCATCGGAGGTCTTGTCAAGAACAGTGATGCCGAAACGGCTCTTCATCTCGGAGTGAGGCACGCGGAAGTCACCCATTCCGTCGAAAAGTCCGCCCAGCATGGCAACTCTCGACTGTGAAAGGGCGGCGGCAGATTTTGCCGCCTTGACAAAGCCTATGACTCTGTCGATACAGTCAGACTCCTTGTAGTGTCCTGCGGCGATGGCAAATTCCTTGCCGCGTCTTTTGAGCATTGAGCACATATCCATAACGCCGTGGATACCGTGACAGTAGGTAATCTCGGCAGGTGCTTGCATATTTCCGAATTCAAGAGTTGAAGTAGTATCGAGGACAACGATAGGAAGTGAGGTTCCCACAAGGGCATCAACACATTCAAGAGAGGGAGAATAAGCCATATGAAGAGTTACGATGGCGTCAACCTTTTCTCTTTCAAAAAGTCGGACGGCTTCTCTGAATTCACAGTCCAGACGGCAGAAGGATGATTTAACAACCTCTATCCCCTTTTCTTCAAATATTCCTGCAACCTCGGCGTAAAAAGCCTCGTGGCGGGGTCTTGATTTGGGGGTGAAATCATCGTATAGCTTTACGTATAAGGGTAAAAATCCTATTTTCATAACAGTTCTCCTGTAATCATAGTTTTGTCATTCTACTCCAATTATAGCACCCTTTGAAAAATAATAAATAGAAAATTTCTATTAATACATAGAAAATTTCTATTTATTAATTAACAATGAATATTAAAAATTGAATAGTGAATAATTTTGGTCAATTTCAGCTTTGCTGAAATTTACAATCAATTGTAATTTTCCTTTAGGAAAATTTACCTTAATTATTCATTTTTCATTATTCAATATTCATTTTTTAATAAAAATCAAGAGCCCAAGGGCTCTTGATTTTTATTTGAAGTAATTCATCATTATATCGTGTGTTATTCTCATGCCGATGGGCAGGCTGTCAAGCTCCACGTACTCTTCCCTTGTGTGTGCGCCAACGCCCCAGATGCTTCCCACGCATACTGCAGGAACACCCTCGGCAAGAGCGGAATTGGCGTCGGTTGAGCCCGACTGTCTGACACAAGTTTTTCCCGTGTGCTTTTCGATTATGGCAACAGAGGTGGCAAGCATTCTTTCGTGAACGTCGGCATCATACCCTTCGCCGCAGGGACGGATTCCAACCACGTTCACGCTGAATTTTCCTTTACCCTCGCTATTTGCCTTTTCAATAAGGCTTTCAAAGGTGTTCTTCATAATTTCGATACATTCAGCGTCGTCCGAGCGGTACTCGTAAAGCATCTTCGCCGACTGTGCTATTGTATTTACCGAGGTTCCGCCCTCTATAACACCTACGTTATAGGTGGTCTTTGTGCCCTCTTTCTTCGGCACTTCCACACGGTAAAGCTCTGTTATAAGCTTTGAGAGCTGGGCTATTGCGTTGGAGTTTCCGAACTTTCCGTAGGAGTGTCCCCCCTCGGTTTCGCAAACTACCTCGTATCTGTGAGAGCCTACCGCACGGTCTACAACGTGGTTATAGGAGCCGTCGAAGGTATAGAATTCCTTTATTCTGCCCTCAAAGTTTTTCATTATTGTCTTTGAACCCTTAAGGTTGCCAAGTCCCTCTTCACAGGAGTTAGCAACGATGAGTATACCCCTTTCGGGCTGAAAGTTATTCTCGATAATGAACTTCGTCACCATGAGCATAAGTGTGAGACAGGCGGTATCGTCTCCCACGCCGGGGGCGTAGAAGCGTGAGTTTTCTTCCTTAAAAGGAAGCTCCTCTGTATCGGGGAAAACTACGTCGGTGTGCGCCATAAATACAACTATGTCGTCACGCCCCTCACAGTTTATGGGGTATATTACGTTCTTCGCTTCGTCGATATAAACGTCCTTGGCGCCCTGGTTTTCAAGCCAAGCCTTTACAAACTCCGCTCTCTTTTCCTCAAAGTGAGAGGGGGCGGGAATTTTCGCAAGGGTGCGAAGAAGGTCCTTTGTTTCGTCGAGATGAGCTTCTATAAATTTTTCTATATTTGTCATAATAACCTCTCCTGAAATTTAAAAGCAGTACGTAATAAATAATGAATATTGAAGATTGAAAATTGAAGAATTATGGACAATTTCCTACGGAAATTTACTTTTAATTATAATTTGCCTTTGGCAAATTGTCCTTAATTCTGCATTATGCATTCTTCATTCTGCATTATAACAGCCGAGTCGAGTAAGTAGCGAAGCAGAACGGAAAAAGATGAAGAAATTTCACCATTTGCAGACTGCCACTCCGTCCTCCATCTTTATTTCTACTCCGTAAGGCTTTGAAAGGTGAGCGAGATGCTCAATAAAAACCGTGTCCTTTGCGGGTTTGGGAAGTCCTTGAAGGTGCTTGCCCTCGCCCTTTGATGCCTTGACGGGCATAAGAGTGAGAGAAACAAGGTTTTTATTTTCATCGGTTTCCCAGAAAGGGATAACCGCTTCAAGCATAACGTCTTCTTCCATAAGTCCTCTTGTGAAGCCTGCCGAACGCTTTTCCAGCAAGTCCATAACAGAGGACTCCGATTTCATGTCATAGCTCTTGTAAAAGTCCTCGGGAGCGAAGGCAACGTCATAAAGCTGAATTACGAAATCGCCGAGAGAGTAGAAGATAGGCTTATTATGATAAACCTCAATGGCGCGAAGAAGATGGGGGCCGTGACCGATAATGGCATCGGCACCAAAGTCAACGAGGTTGTGGCAAAGCTCCTCAAAGAAGGGTGGTACTGTGTCCTTCTTGTCCTCCCAAATCTGATGGGTGTGAACGGAAACCATAACGTAGTCTGCAGACATAGCCGCCTCGCGGATAGAGCTCTTCGCTCTTTCAAGGTCTTCCTTATTAACTTCATAAAGGACACCGTGAGAGTCACCCAGCACAAACTGCAAGTCGCCTATTTCTGCAACGCCCTCGGGAAGGAAGGGGTAATAGCCCTCTCTTCTCGTGATGTTCTTAGACTCATTTATCTTAGTCTTTTCGCCGATTTCCTTTATTTTTTCAAAGTCGTCCTTTGGAAGAACTACCTTTCTTGTCACCCTTATTCCGTTGATTCCAGGGCGTCCCATAACTCTCTTCGACTGCTCGCCCGCCATCATTGCGGGGTTAAAGGAGGTATTAAGAGCAATAAGCGCAACTCTGCCGTTTTCGGTTTCAAGGTAGCGGGGAGCGGATGCCTCGTGAAGATTATGACCCAGCCCGCTATGCACAATTCCGCTTTCATCGAGAGTTTCAATAGTTCTTTCAAGTCCCTCAAAGGAGAAGTCGAAGGCGTGGTTATTGTTGGCGGAGGTCATATTGAATCCGAACTTCAGCATATCGTAGTACATTTCGGGGTTAGTGCGCACGTAGGTACCCCCCGAAAACTGTGACGCAAAGCACTCACCCTCATAGTTGAGAGTGGTTTCAAGATTGAAAAATCTTGCGTCGCCTTGTTCTATAAAATCCTTTATTTCCCGAAAGCCCTCGTACTCGTAAGTCATTCTCCTCTGTACGAGAACGTCGCCTGCTGCTGTGAATTTCATATGATTTTATTCCTTCGTAATAAAATAATGAATAGTGAAGATTTACAATTAATTGTAATTTTCCTTTAGGAAAATTTACCTTAATTCTGCATTGGGAATAAGAAAAAGTCAAAGACTTTTTCTTATTCCTTAAACATCTTGTTTATTTCTTCAACTGTTGTTCTTACAAGGATGTCTCCGCCCTCGTGGCCTGTTGTACCGCTGGATACGAATGCTGAATAGTGGCTTCCCTTTTCTGCCTTTTCGGTAGGAAGATAGCCGTAAGCACCGCAGCACTGCTGAATGAGGAAGGTCTGACGAGCCTTGGAGCGTGCACGCATCTGGTTACCGTAGTTGAGGAAGAGCTCGAAGGGGTTAGTAGCAAAGGCAAGGTCGCCCAGCTTCATTACGTGTACCTCGATAGGGTACATATTGTGCTCCTGCTGATACTCGTATCTTGTGATAGTACCTGCGTGAATCATATTATTTGCGTTGTCTGCGTAGTTGATAGTATCGCCGCACTTCTCGAAGAAGCGTTCGATTTCTTTTACTGCGTTATCCTTCTCTTCGATGGTAACTCTTCTGACGGGAAGGTTAACTGTGAGGTTCTTGTGCTCGAGAGTTGTGTCGGTAACGTAGTTCTTTACGCCGTCAAGCTCGTAGAAGATTTCGTTAACTGCACGAAGAGCCGCTCTTTCGCATCCGCTTACGTCGAACATTGAGGGGTCAGCGTCTCTTTCGATAATATAATCTCTTGAAATGTTAGGGTCGTTAAGCTTTATTTCAGCATCTACCCAGCGCACCATATCTCTGGGACACATATCTCCTGCGGGAGAAATGAAGTAGATGAAGTTTACGTCGTCGCCGTATTTCTTACGGATAAGTCCCTTAATCTTACCTGAGAGGTCGGAGGAAATGAAGTTTTGATGTTCAAGCACCTGAGAGGGACAAGCGATATTTGCGATAACACCTGTAAGCTTCTTACTCTCGTCATAGGTGAAGAGCATTTCGATACCGCTGTCGTTACCTGATTCAAGCTCGGTGAAGTTAGCCTTATTGGTGTCACCCCACATCTTAGCAGAACCGTCGTCATAGCAAACTCGGCGGCACATACCGATAGCAGCACGTCCAAATCCTGTGGCATATGCGCCCTCGCTTCTGTTCTGCCAAGCCTCGATACAAGCCTTTGCCGCTCTTTCAACGATAAAGTCTCTTGCCTCGTCGCCGCGGAGTATTGCGGGGTCGTTGTCGGATACAAGGGGCTCATATTTGATATGGTCGGGCTTAAGTGCCATAAGTGCCTGAAGAGAGCTTCCGAAGAGGTCGCTTCTTGTGGAATAGCCCATAGAGGTGTGTGTATGTATAACGCTGAGCATTATCTTGTCCTTGGGAAGAATTCCGTCGGGAATAGCGTCACGAAGTGCCTTGAGAAGGGAGGATGATACTGAAACAAGGTCGCACACGCAGAAGATTGCCGCGTCATCTCCGCATTCAATTGCAAGCGCTGTGATTGAAATAGGTGTTTCAACCACGTCTGAAATTCTCTCGTAAAACTGTCCTACAAGGTCTACTTTTCTGCCCTCGGGAACGATGCTCTGCTCGCTCCATCCAAATTTGATTTTGCTCATAACTGTTCTCCTTTTTATTTTTATATTTTTCGCTTCAATAAGGGGCTTGCCCCGTCATTCAACGCGGCAAGGGCAGCTTTGCTGCCTACTATTCAGCGGAGGATATAATCCTTCGCTGAATGGGAAAATGAAATCCACCACCTAAGAGGTAGGTGACATCTTGCCTAAGTTATATTTTAACTCTTTCAGAGGGGTTTGCAATATAAAAATGTTGCCTATTTTTTTGTAATTTTATTGCATTTCTACTGCTTGCTTTTCTATTGCTTCTTTTCTCGCCTTATTTCCTACCGATATAACGAACTGAAGTGCAATTATAACTGCTATCATCAAAAATCCGCAGAAATAAAGTCCGTACTTATAGGTGCCGAAATGGTCGTAGCTCATATTCATAAGGGGTGAGCCCACGGCGTAGCCTGCAGTGTTGAAGGAAACGATAAGCCCGAGAATTTTCGCATACGACTTATCACCGAAGAGGTCGCCTGCATAGATGGGGAGCATTATGGTCTCAAGAGGAAGGGCAAGACCTGAGAAAATAGAATATATTACAGCGAAGACGATACCCGTGACAGTATTTGAAACCGAGCCGAGAGTAAACATCACGATAACTGAGGTGACGGTGCAAATGTTGACGGTAGTTCTCAGACCAGTTTTGTCATAGATAAAGCCTGTTAAAAACTTAAAACCTGCAAGACAGAGAGAGTGAACGCTCCAGATAGTTGCAACAAGGGATGAGTCTATGCCCACGTCCTTCATATGCTGAACGGCGACGCCGTTTATCGCCATGAGGATGCAGCCCGTTAAAAAAATACAAACAAGGGTTCCGTAGAAGAAGGGCTTTTTCTTAGCTTCGTCGTAGGAGATCCCCTCCCAGCTTTCGCCTCTCTTTTTCTTCTTGTGGTCGGTCTGCTCGACACGGTTTTCGTGCTTGGGCTCATTGCGAAAGAAGGCGACTATTATCACCCCTGCTACCGCAAGTACGCCCGCTATAACGAAGTAAGCTATCTTATAGCCGGGGATACCCGTTTTACTGTCGATAATGGGGTTTACTATCTGCATGGCGAGAGCACCGCCAAGACCGTTGGAAGCAAGGATAGCGCCCATAATGGTGCCTTTGTTTTCCTTGACCCATTTTGTTACAACCACGCCCACGACGGTAGTACCCGTCCAGGCAAAGCCAAGACCGAGAAGGATTCCGCCAAGATACAAAAGCCAGACGTTTTCTGCAAAGGCATAGCAGAGCATTGAGGCTATCATAACTATAAAGCCTGCCGCAATGACCTTTCTTTCGCCAAATCTTGTTATAATAGCGCCAAAAAAGATATTAATAACAGCGGTGGTTATAAATCTGAGGCTGTCGTTGACAGAGAAAATACCTCTTCCAATTCCAATATGCTCGGTTATAGGTCCGATAAAAAGGCTTTTTGTAGATGAGCAAAAGCCCAAGGTTATAAAAATCATCATAAAGCAAAGAGCTACTATGACCCATTTGTAGTCGAGTTTTTTCAAAAGATCATCTCCATAAATTTTCTTTTTATCAAAATTCAGGGGAAGCACTTTTTATAAAAGTGTTTCCCCCGAACCCCCAATGAAAATAATAATTAATTATTATTTTCGTGGGAGCTTGAGGGAGTGCTTTTTTAAAAAGCATTTCCTCAAATTCAAATTAAAAATTGAAAATTAAGGAAGATTTTCCTTTAGGAAAATCAACCATAATTCTGCATTTTGCATTCTGCATTCTGCATTTTCATAAAAAATCCTTAAGGATTTTTTATGAACTTTCGCCACAAGGGAACAGCCGTAAGACAAAGAACTGCGCCGAGAAGTATAAGAAGAAACCACACCTTGACGGTGACGCCCCAGCCCCACGCGTCGGCAATTCTTGTGAACACCATATTCGCCATTACAACACCAAGCGAGCAAGCGAAATTCACGATGCCCGAAACGGTGCCTCCCTTACCCCATCTGTTGAAATGGGTTGGAACGTAGGAAAGTAAATAGAGATTTGCGCTTGACATAAAGAGCACGAAAAGCGCCATGGCAAGAACTATTATCCAATAGTTGAGCCTTCCGATAAAGAGTAACATTGTAGCAGGCACAAGAGAGAAAAGGAACATTGCGCCGCCTGCCGATGCCTCGCAGCTGAAAGGCTTCGGATACCAAAGCCTTGCTACCCAGACACCCAGCGCTCCCGCCCCAATAACCACAAGGCTTACAATAGTTGCAAGAGAGGGTGAAACCTCGGAATAGCTTTCGTTTATAATGGTGGGAGTAAAGGATTTTACTCCTAAATCAAAGCTTGTTTTTATAAGAGATGACACAATGAGAAGCATAGCTCCGCTTGTAAAGAGAGCAGAAATCAGCTTAAAGTGAGGATGCTCGTCGGCGTGAGGAACGGTGGGTGCATCGTCCTCGTTTTCCTTCAGCTCTCCTCTTTTTTCGGCGTAGCTCCAAACTATCTGCCATAGAAGTGCCGAGAGAATAAGCCCCAGTGCAGACACAAGGAAATTAAGCTGCCAACGAGGTAAAACTGCCGCCACAAGATATCCCACCGCCACACCGAAGGGGTTAGCGAGAGTTACGATAAAGAGTCCCTTTTTTCGGTGGGTGTGAGAGAGCATTGTAGAAATAATTCTGAATATTGAGGGCCACACCGCGAACTGAACCATAGCGTTGAAGGTCCATGCGGTGAGCATAACAGGATAGGACTGACTGAAATATATGACAAGGTTAGAGAGCCCCGCGCCGAAAAATCCAATAGTCAGAAGTCTTTCGGGGTGCCAGCGGTCAGCAAGTGCACCGCCAACAAGCTGTAAAATTGCATAGGCAATATAAAACGCCCCTGTAATTGTGCCCGTTTGAGATTTTGTCAGCACTCCCTCGTCAACGATAAAGACCATTGCCGAGGAAAAGCAGTTTTTGGTCAGGCAGATAAATGAATATATAGTGCAGATAATGATAAGCACTATAAGGCTTGTGCTTTTATCCGAAACGTAGCTTCCGAGAGTTATATGTCTCGGTGTTCTTTTAAAAACTCTATTCTTCATTTTTCTTAAACCTTTCCCACTTGGGAGCTGCTATGTATGTGAGAATTGTTCCTATTGCAAGAAGCACAAAGCATACGATGAGGGTTACTGTCCATCCGAAGCCGTCGGCAACGCGGGTGAGTATGAGATTAGCGAAAACCACGCCGAAGGATGCGGCGAAGTTAGTAATTCCCGAAAGAGTACCGCTTTTTCCCCAACGTCCGAAATATGCGGAAATATAGGAATAGTAAAGGCTACTGCTGGCGATAATTACCATTAAAAGCGCCATTGCTCCTATTATTATCCAGTAGTTTATCTTGCCTACAAAGAGAACTATTCCGCAAGGAATAAGAGCTAAAGTAAAGGCTGCCGAAAAAACTCTGATTTCGTTATTGAAAGGCTTCGGATACCAGAACTTTGCAAACACTGAGCCAAGCGCACCTGTTATAAGCACTATTATACTGATAATTGTGGCAAAGGACGAGGTAACGCTGGCGTAGCTTTCTTTAATAATAGATGGAACGAAGCTTTTAACTCCTATAACAAATACGTTGGCTATAAGATTAAAAAAGATTACGTAAATTACACCGCTTTTGACAATGGCAGGAAACAGCTTAAAGTGGGGATGCTCGTCGTGATGAGGTACTGTGGGTTCTTCGTGAACGTTAAGTACCATTTCACTTTTATTCACCGAGAAAGTCCAAACAAGAGTCCATATAACAGCCAAAGAAATAAGTCCTACGGCAGAAATCAGAAAGTTTTGTTGCCATCTTGACACGACTGCCGCCACGATATAGCCGAACACAAGTCCCGTAGATGTAGCAAAGGTCATTAAGAACATAGCTTTTTTACGAAGAGAGGGCTCTATCATAGAAGATATGATCTTAAATATACAAGGCCATACGGGGAACTGAGTGAGGGCGTTGAAAATCCAGGCTGAAAGCATTACGGCATAGCTTTGATTTAAGTAAATCACAAGATTTGCAATACCTGCTCCGAGGAAGCCTATGGTTATAAGTCTTTCAGGGTGCCATCTGTCTGCAAGAAGACCGCCTACAATCTGAAGCACACCGTAAATTACGTAAAAAGAGCTTGTTATAACACCTGTCTGAGACTTGGTGAGAACGCCTTCTTCGACGATGAAAACCATCGCCGAAGAAAAGCAGTTCTTTGTAAGTGATATAAAAGCAAAGTTTAAAAAGAGTGAAGCTATAATGAGTATGCCTATTCTTTTATCAACAAAATAGCTTCTGCCTCTCACAAGACGGGCATGGGTCTTGTGAACTCTATGCATTTTCATATAATTTCAATGCCGAGAATGTCGCAGAGGTTTTCGATGAGCTCTGTGTTGTCACCGTAGGAGATTATATAGTGCTGACACATAACGTTTTCAGCAAAATCGGGAACGTCATCAAGCTCAATTCTAAGTCCTGGGAGCTGAGGTGCGGGCTGAGTCCAGCCTGCCTCTTCCCACTTCATGGGAGTCTTGCCCTCGCCCTTTACCATGTGCATATAGTACTCACCGTCAACGCAGGTGAGTCGGCACATTGTAAGCTCGCCGGGCTTAACACGGCTGACGTTGAGGATACCCTCTGAAAGCTCGCCGAACGCCGCAGGCATAACTGTAACCTCGCCGTCAACTATTTCGGCGGGAACGTAGTCGGGAACGCCTGCAAGAACGCTGTCCTCGAAGAATTCGTAGAATTCAAGGTAGGCAGCAGCCTGACCCGTAAGATATCTTACCATAAGCTGAGTAACGTTTCCAAGGCCGTCGTTTTCGGGGATAGTGAGAAGTCCTGCTTCATCTGCAAGGAGCATAAAGATAGGAGCGGGAGGGAAGCCGAGAAGCTTCTTCATACCGTCAACGTCCTTAAGAGAAATAGCTTCATATCCTCTCTCGTCGCACAGAGACTTAACTGCAAGGTAGTAGCCTGCCGCCTTTTCAAGACCCTCGCGCTTAGCTTCCTTGAGGAATTTCCACTTGGACATACAGTTCTTTATAACTGCATCCTTTTCTTCTGCTGTTATCTTCTGATATCTCTGCTCTATTTCAAGCATTTCAAAGGTCTCGATTTCGGGGCCGATTTCACGCTTCAATGAGGGGCCGTCAACCTGAGTGCCGTAGAGGTTCATATCGCGGTAGCCTGCCATACCTGCTCTTGCATGGCGAAGCTTCTTTGCTGCTTCGGCTGCCTTTACGTAATTTGCAACCTTCTTTGTGTTTGAAGGAAGTCCGATAATATCGTATATATACTTGAAGGTATAATCAAGGTCGAAGAAGGTCTTGCGGATAGCGGTAGTACCTGCCTGGTCGGCGGTAGTAACAAGTCTGACCCCTTCCATCCAGCCGCAAAGTCCCCAAAGCACCATGGGAATGTGTCTGAAATGCTCTGTTACCTTAACAACGGCGTGAGTGGGTATCCAGCCTGCGATACATACGACAAGGCAGTCGAACTCCTCGCTCTTGAGCACTTCAACGGCTTTCTTTATATCCTTTTCTTCATAATCGTCGGTAACGGGATAAACCTTAACAAGGTCAAGGCCCTCGTTTTCAAGTCCCTTTGCCGCCGCTTCGCATTTTCTTATGATGATGTCAATGGGAGTGTTAACCTCACCAAAGCCTACAAATCCTACTTTTGACATAATATGTTCTCCTTTATGTTATATTTTTTTACGCTATATATTTTGGTTAAAAACGAAATGAAATGTTTTAGTTTTTTTATGAGAGGCAACTTTTTGAAAAAAGTTTCCTCTCAAACTCTCTTTCAAAAACTTTTATAATTAAAATTATTTACTATAATTTTCGGGAGAGTTCAAGAGAGGGGGCTTTTATAAAAAGCCTTCTCTCTTATACATTCAATTGTAAATTTCGGCAAAGCCGAAATTGTCCGCAATTGCGATTCGTTTCGGTCTCACACATTGTTCGACCTACACTCACATGCATGGCTTGAATTTTCGTAGGCTCCGCTAATTCGCTTTGCCACGAAAATTCTCCGCACATCTGCATTCTGCATTCTGCACTCTGCATTTTGCATTAAACATTAAGTATTTTATCGTAATATAGGTATCTCTCATAGCATTCGCTGTAATCGGTGCCTTGTGACTCATACGTGCGTGAAAGCTCTATTTTCTCACAAGCCTTTTCCACAGACTCAAAAGCGCCGATGCCCACGCCTGCAAGGATAGCCGAGCCGAGACAAGCGGTTTCCTTATTCTTAAGGGTGACAAGTCTCTTTCCCGTCATGTCCGCTTTCATCTGACACCAGAGAGGACTGTTCGCTCCTCCTCCCATTGCTCTTATCTCGCTGACGTCAAGTCCGAGATAGTCAAGGTTAGATTTCAGCATACAAGTTACCGACTCCATAACGCTTCTGACAAAGTGTGCTCTCGTGTGCTCGGTGGTAATTCCCGTAAAGCTTCCGCGGGCGTTCGGGTTATATTTCGGCATAGTTGAACCGCAAAGGTAAGGAAGGAAGGTTACGCCGTCGCTTCCTGCGGGCACTTTCTCTGCCATTTCGTCAAGCTCTCTGAAGGAGAAATTCTCACAAAGAGCGTTTCTGAACCATTTAAGAGCCATACCTGCCGTGGGAGTCCAGGACAGAAGGCAATATTTGTTATCGTAGTTATAGTGACAGGGCACGATGCTCTTTTCGTCGTATTCGGGAACGTTGTCCGAAGGCATAAAGATAACCATTGTAGTACCTGTCATTTCGCTGACGATACCCTGCTTTACAACGCCTGCTCCTATTGCGCCTGCAATCTGGTCGATAGCGCCCGTTACCACCTTGATGCCGTCGTATTCACCGATGAGGGAGGCGCTTGAATTAAGGGCGGGAAGCATATCGGGTGTGACTCCGATAAAGTCAAGCATCTCGTCCCACCAAAGAGCACGGTGGATATCAAAATAGATGGTAGATGACTGAAGAGTTTTTTCGGTAACGAATTTACCCGTCATCTTAAATAAAATCCAATCCTCAAGAAGAAAAACCTTCTTGGTTTTTGCCCACACCTCGGGCTCGTTTCTCTTTACCCAAAGGAGCTTGCAGGCAGGCCAGGTAGCGGTTATCTCGGGCTGACCCGTCACCTCATAGACACGCTTGTGTCCGAAATGCTCTTCTATTATCTTCGCTTCCTCTACCGCTCTGTTGTCAAGCCATACGATAGCGGGGCGCACGGGTGTTCCCTCTTCGTCGGTAAGGATGAGAGTTTCGCACTGAGTGTCAACCGAGAGGGCATCAACTGTCAGCTCTTTTTTTACCTTTTCTATTTCGCCCTTAACTATATTCCAATACTCTTCGCCGTCGAACTCAACGATATCGCCGTGAGAGTCGAGAGTATAGTCTGCAGTAAGCGTCAGCTTCTCCTGAAGCGCTGTGTCGAACACCGCCGTTTTAACCGAGGTGGTGCCCATATCTATTCCCATTAAATTCATAGACTAAGCCTTTCTTTAAAT
Source organism: Clostridia bacterium (assembly GCA_017467865.1). GTDB lineage: Bacteria > Bacillota > Clostridia > Oscillospirales > SIG627 > RGIG6353. The sequence goes on along the minus strand of JAFUKG010000014.1, from coordinate 85,362 downwards.
TGAACATCAAATTATCAAATAAATTGAGGATTTTCGTCAGAAAATCAACCAAAATTCTGCATTCTGCACTCTGCATTCTGCATTTACAAAATGTAAAGGGTTACATTTTGCAAAAAACCGACGGAAACGAGTCCGTCGGTTTTTTACTTTTGCTTATTTTTTAACCGTCAGACCGATTAATAGCCAACCTTTTCCCAACACTCGAAGGGAGCAGCGAGTTCCTCGCTGATGTAAACCTGAGTCTTCTTTGTCTGAAGCATTGAGCTGGGTACGTAGGGTGTTACAGGTCCGTGTGTAACAAGACGGGAGGTCATTCTCTGCCATGAAGAGAAGGTGCCGTTAGTAGCAAGTGCATGAACCTCAATTCTTTCCTTAGCACGCATAACGTCGATAGGACCGATGGTAGCAGCCTTAGGAGGTACGTTTGCTATGTCACCTGACTGACCGAAGGTTCCGTTCAGAGAGTTCTGAAGGATAGTCATGGGATGAAGTGTTACAAGCTTTGCGGGCTGGCTCAGCCATTCTTCGATGTCGCCGCTTCCGATAAATTCGGGAATGGGGTCAACGAATGCAACGTGGCCTGTCCATCCGGGAGAGGTGGAAATAATGTCTGCTCCGCCCTCGGAAATATCATTGATTATCTTTGAATAGTCGTTGATATTCTTGTTTGTGGGGTAGTGAACGTTTTCCATAGGCATACGGAGAGCGGGGTCAATCTGCATTACAAGATATTTAATCATTGAATGAACAAATCCTGCATCATATGTTTCGGGAGCGATGTTTCCGTCCTGGTCTGCCCATTCATCCTCTGCAAAGATATGTACCTTTGAGCAGTCAACCTTGAAGTAGTTGATAAGCTGTGCAAGAGGAATATAGGTGTCGGGCTCGGGGTTACCGAGAATCATAGTGAACTTTCTTCCTGCCTCGCTTGCTGCCTTAAGACGTGTGAAGAGGGTGGAAATGAGAACGGGGTGAGGGTTCATCATTACCTTTACTTCAAATTCGGGATGCCACCAAGCTTCTCTCTTTTCAAGGTCTGTTCCGCTAAGCGTTCTAACGTAGTCACATACAGCCTTATCCTTGAAAGGAACGAAGTCTGCAGGGTTGAAGTTAAATTTTGTTGCGGGGTCTACTTTAACCAAATCCATTTGTTATTTCTCCTTTATATAAATTTTATTTTACAAAAGTCATTTCACCGAAGTTATGTCTCTGGTGGAAGGTAAAGCCTTCGATATTTACTCTCGACCACGAAAGGAAGTGGTTGGGTTCCATTGCCTCTGAGCACTTATAAAAGTTTGCCGAGATTTTTTTGCCCTCGTATATTTCAAAGTCGGGGAAAAATCTTCTGATAAAGGTGAGAGGTATCCTATACTCTATCTCCCAGCCCTTTTCGTCTCTTTTCGCCGCAGGCTTCAGAATTTCCAAAGGGTCTGTGTTGGGCAAAAGACGCACTAAATCGGGAATGCAAGTCGCAAGTCCCAAATAGACACAAAGGTTTGAGTTAAACTCGATATTTATATACCTTTTCTCTTCGGTTGAGGGAGAGAAGAAAAACTCAAGACAGCTGTCTGCGCAGGGTGTTCCGATAGGCCCTGTTTCTACGTTTCTGTGCTCCTTTTCATCGGTGCGAAGCCGTACCAAAAAGCCCTCGTCATCATAAGCGAGCTGAGCCCATGCGGTAGTTTCGGGTGTGTCGAAATATTTTTCCTCGAGAAGAGCTTTGGGAATATCCGACCAGCCATTCTCACTCATTCTCTTTATTTCGTAGGTTTTCATATAACTTTTTCGCCCTCAAGAATTACTCCGTGAACACCCATCTTGGCATCGACGAATACAAGGTCTGCACGCTTGCCCACGGCAATCTCGCCTCTGTCGGTAAGTCCTACTGCTCTTGAAGGGTTATATGAAGCAAACTTAAAAACGTCAACAAGAGATGCGCCTGTGTGCTTTATCATATTACGGCAGGCAAGGTCAAGAGTCATCTTGGAGCCTGCTATTTCTCCCGACTTATCAAAGCCGATGTCGTCAACACCGTCGTAGCCCTCGGGTGTAGGTCCGTTACCAACGTAGGAGTCGGAGATGAGAATAATTCTGTCGTCGCCCTTTATCTTTCTCACAAGGCGGAGCATATAGGGGTCAACGTGTATTCCTCGGCTGTCGCAGATGAGCTCGGCATAAATGGCACTGTTGTAGTTTACCGCCTCGTCAACGCAAACACCACGAGTTTCGGGATATTTTTGTCTGTTTCCGGTAGCGTTGGTGTGATGTGTACCTATTCTCAGTCCGTAAGGAATGAGCGCTTCAACCTCTTGAGGAGAGGCTTCGCTATGGGCAACCGTAAAGGCAACGCCGGGATTGTTTTTCTTTGCGTCGAGAACGAACTGAAGTATGTTCTCTTTTTCGGGAGCAAGAGCCCAAGCGCGCACCAAGTCTCCTGCCGCCTCAATAATAGGCATATACTTTTCGCGGTCAACGGGTCCCTTCCAAGGACTGTTCTCCTTGTCGCATCCGAACTTGGGACTCAGATAGGGTCCCTCAATATAAAAGCCTGCGATATTTTTACACTCGGGCTTCTTCATAGCTTCACGGATAACGCCGATAGCTTTAACGTAAGCCTCTGTGTTCATACTGTTATAAAGAGCAGTGAGAAGTGAGGTGGTTCCGTGAGCAAGGTGTGTCTCTGCCGCAAAAACGGGATCCTCGTTAAAGAAAACGTTGTTTCCCGCGTGGGTATGTATATCCACAAAGCCGGGGCCTACCCAGTTATCTTCTGCGTCGATTATCTCGGCATCCTCAAGAATAGTTATTTGTCTTTTTTCTCCAAAATCGACTATTTTTCCCCCATCAATAAGAAGAACACCGTCAGGAATAAAATGGTCTCTCATAACGAGAGTAGCGTTAATAATAGCTTTCATAACCTACCATACCTTTGAAATAAAATGTTTTGAAAAACAGTATTCTACAAGGTAATTATACAATAGCAAAACCCCATTGTCAAGCAATATTCGGCACTTTTTGGGCTGTCTCAAAAATGTAAGCGGTAACATTTTCTTAAAGCTTCAGCTTTAGAAAAAGTTGTATTTCCACAATTAGTCACTCATCATTACGACTCACCACGAGTTCACACACTGTTCGCCCTTCGTTCCCTGTATGACTTGCATTTTCTCAGGCTTCGCTAATGCGCTCAGCACGAGAAAAAGCCCCGCACATCTGCAGTAAAAAAAGCCCTTTCGGGCTTTTTTACTCTTTTCCGTAGAGAACCTCTTCTCCCTTGTGGTCGGCGGGAATAACCTTGTAGTCACCTCTGTCAATAGCGTGTACCGCAGTCTTAACGGGCTTGTCGTCGTGAACGGGACGCTTTACGTTAAGGGTATCAGAGGCTGCGGCAATGCGGTTTGCCTCCTCGTTGTACTCGTTGATTATCTCTCTTGCAATCTTTGCAGTTGCAATGCATACCTGATAGCGGTTAAGACCGTCTTTAGTGAGTTTTTCGATGGAAGGTTCGTTCATCATAATAGTATATCTCCTTTTCTTGCTTTACTTAATTATAAAATTTGTGGATGAGTGCATCGGCACTTTCGCAATATATATCAAAACCGCTGACGTCCTCGCCCTTCGTTATCTTAACTATGGCGTCGGTTACGTCGGAGGCACGGTTGTCAAAGTTAAAGAGTATATGTCCGTAAAGCTTTGAATATTCAAGCTCCACCTTAGCTCTTTCGAGTCTGTCCACTATATCCTCTTCGGTGTTTGTACCTCTGCCCCTGAGTCTTGCTTCAAGGGTGGTATAATCGGGCGGCGAGAGGAAAACCGATATAAGGTCCTCTTTATTGAAAAGCGACATTATCTGCTCGGCGCCGTCTACCTCTATTTCGAGGATTACTATCTGCCCGTCCTCTATCATACTTTCAAGAGGGGCTTTGGGGGTGCCGTAGTAGTTGTTGTTAAAGGTGGTGTGCTCGATAAGCTCACCCTTTTCTATCATCTCTTCAAACCTTTCCTTTGTTACGAAGAGATAATCCTTTCCGTCAACCTCTCCCGGTCTGGGCGCTCTTGTGGTTGCGGAAACCGAAAACCTGAAGGGGTCTATCTTTCCTCCCTTGAAGGGGGTGAGGACAGTTGACTTTCCGCTTCCTGCAGAGCCTGATACTATAAGTACCTTTCCTCTTTTATTCATAGTCCTATTCCTCTATTTCTCTGTCGTCATTGTTGTTAAGAGCGTCTCTCAACCTTTGAGGGACGATTTTTGAAAGGATAACGTGGTCGGAGTCTGTGACGATAACAGACAGGGTCTTTTTCCCTCCCGTTACGTCGATAGCTCTTCCCTCGTCCTTTGCGTCTTGAACAAGTCTTTTTACGGGGGCGGTGTCGGGAGACACGATGCACACTATTCTGTCACATGCCACCATATTACCAAGCCCGAGTGATAACATTTTCATAAAAAACTCCGTTTTTTGAATGCAAAATGCAGAATGCAGAATGCAGAATTATGGTTGATTTTGCTTTCAGCAAAATCTTCATTTTACCAATATTCAGGGAAAGCACTTTTAATAAAAGTGTTTCCCCCGAACCCTCTATGAAAACAATTTTAACGTTTTGTTTTCGTGGGAGTTTGAGGGAGTGCTTTTTTTAAAAAGCATTTCCTCAAAATATTGAATGATAAAATTTCAAAGTATTTTTTCGTTCTGCAAGTGCACACGAGCGAGGCAAGGAAACCTTACTTACGTAAGGTGACGAAGCCGAGTCGAGTAAGTAGCGCAGCCGAACGGAAAAAGACAAAGAAATTTATTCTATGTTCTGAATCTGTTCACGAATCTTTTCAATCTCACTCTTGGCATCAACCACAAGTCTTGTTATTTCAAGCTCCTGACATTTGGAGCCGATGGTGTTGACCTCGCGGTTGATTTCCTGAGTTAAGAAGTCAAGCTTACGTCCTGCGGGGGCGTTGCCCTTCATTATGTCCTTGAACTGAGAGAGATGGCTGGCAAGACGGGTAATTTCCTCGTCTACGGCAACCTTGTCTGCAAAGAGTGCAACCTCGGTGATAACTCGGTTTTCATCGTAAGAGGTATTGCCGAGAAGCTCCTCTATTCTCTGACGAAGCCTCTCCTCATACGCCTTGACGGAGGCGGGAGAGAGCTTTATAATCTCTTGTCTTATTTCTTCAATTCTGTCAAGCTTCAAGAGGATATCGTCATAAAGCTTCTTACCCTCGGCAGCACGCATGGTATCGTAGTCGGCAAGAGCCTTATCCATTACCTCGCGGACAAGGGCGAACATCTTTTCTTCGTCCTCTTCCTCGCTTCTCGTTCCGATAACGTCGGGAAGTCTTGTGACAACCGACACGCCGATATCATCGCGAAGAGAATACTTTTCCTCCACCTCGCGGAAAACTGCGAGATAGCTTTCAAGGAGTGCGTGGTTTACCGACACCTTGGTAAGAGTATCCTCAAGGACGTTTATACCAAGATAGCAGTCCACCTTTCCTCTTGTGGTGTGAGCGCCCACTTCCTTCTTTATCTTATCCTCAAGATATCCGTAGGCACGGGGAAATCTGACAGACGTATCAAGGTAACGGTTGTTGACGCTTTTTACTTCAAAGGTCAGCTCCATTCCCTCTTTTTCGAGTACGGCTCTTCCGTAGCCGGTCATACTTTTAATCATTTCAGTTCCTCACATATTTTTATGTATTCTTCTAAGGTCAAAACTATATTAAGCGCCGAAATAAGGGCGTTTGTACTTATGTTTTCGGGGAGTGACAGCTTTTTTGCAAGGCGTTTTCTTTTCTCCTTCGAGTCCTCTTTCCCGATAAAGCCGTCGGCGTAAAGGTGTGCTTTTGTTATTGCGCACGCTCTTACCGATGAGGCTCTGTACTTTTCAAAAATGCTTCTGAGAAGGCAGGCGTCAACTCCCTCCACCCCTAAAAGTCCTTCCTTAGATGGGGAAGCCTTTCGCTTTTCCTTGCCTTCTATCTGCGGGATATAGAGGTTTGTTACTCCCTCTCCCCCTGTGATGCTCATAACGTGGTTTCTTATGACAAGTCCCGCGCCGTCGCTGTCGGTGAGAACGATAATTCCGCGTTTTTTCGCCGAGCTTTTTATAAGCGCCTTTTTTTCTTCGCTTTTGAATACCCCGAAGCCGTCAAGGGTTATTATGTCGGCGTCAAGGATGGAGTCCAGCTTTATCTTGTCGTATCTGCCCTCAACCACTATGACTTCGTTTACGGGAATTTTCATAGTATTGAAACAACCAGCCTTTCAAGTAGTACGTAGGGCGCAACACCCGTGCTCTTCAAGTCGCCGTCACAAAGAAAGGCAAGACGGACAGAGTGTGAAAGCTCGTCGTTCGTCCAATTTGAAGAGGCGGAAAGATAATTTCTTATCTGCCAAGGGAAAAGTCCCGTTACCGCCGAGATATCGGCGTCCGAAAGCTTCCCTCTCGCGGATTTTACCACCGAAAGGGCGTTTAGCGCCTTTTGGATAATAGAGAGGATTATAACCGCTTCCACGTTCTGACCTTTAAGGTTTTCAAGGATAGTGCACGCCTCTTTTTTGTTTCTTCTGATGAGAGCGTCGGTAAACTCAAACGCCTCGTTTTCCGCGGTTGGCTTAACAAGCAAGTCTATTATCTCGTTTGGAACGGTGTCGAGAGCGTTGCGCTTGCAGTAGGCGATAAGCTTTTCGCTGTCGCTTTTCAGCCTCGTCATACTGAAGTCGCAAAGCTTTATCATTTTAGATATATTAAGGTCGGAAATTCTCACCTCGGCAGTTTTGAAAATTCTATCTGTCCAAGAGAGAAGCTTCATTTCGCTTTGCCTTGAGAATTCGGTGACGGTCATAAGAGCGGATAAGTCCTTTATTAGCTTGCGCTCCTTTGACTTCTTAGTGGACAAATCGAGCTCGTCGAGTCTCTCAAAAATTACGAAAATAGTATCCTTGGCAACGTTTTTTACGGCGTCGGTAAGTCTTTTTTCGTCCTCTTTTTTAAGAGAGGTAAGGTCAAGACCCCACACCTCAATTATCTTGTGCTCCGCCATAACGGGGAGTGAGTCAACTGCGTCCTCGATATCCTTAATAGTGCCCTCTCTGTCGAAGTCGATGACTGTGCGGTTGAAGTCTTCCATCCCCTCGTTTTTGATAACGGCTCTCAGCTCATCAAGGCAGTAACGCTTGAGATATTCCTCTTCACCCCAGAAGAGATAGGCTCCCGTGGGGTGAAGCTTTATCTTGTCGCGAAGCTCTTTTACCTCGTCTCTTTTTGCGGGGTAAGCCATTACGCCATACTGTCGGCGAGCTGTTTACCGCCGAGTATGTGGAAGTGAAGGTGCTTAACGCTCTGGCAAGCGTTATCACCGCAGTTTGACACTACTCTGTAACCGCCATTAAGTCCCTCTGCCTTAGCAATCTTGGGAATGCACTCAAAGATGTGGGCAACAACGGCAGAGTTATTCTCGTCAATTCCATCAACAGAAGGAATATGAATTTTGGGAATTACAAGTATATGGGTAGGTGCCTGAGGATTGATGTCACGGAATGCGTAAACCATTTCGTCCTCATAAACCTTAGTTGAGGGTATGTCGCCATTGATTATAGAACAAAATAAACAATCCATTATATTTCTCCTTTCAGTCGAAACAGTGAAGAGTGAATAGTGAACAATGAATAATTAATGAAATTTTCCTAAAGGAAAATAACAATTAACTGTAAATTTCGCTTTAGCGAAATTGTCCTAAATTATTCAATATTCATTTTTCAATCTTCATTATTAATTAATAACTAAATTTATTTAGTTATTTCAAAGAACTTGTCTTTTGCTTCGGGGAGCTTAGCCACGTCTCTGCCACCCGAGGATGCGCTGTCGGGTCGTCCGCCGCCGCCTCCGCCAACGATAGGCGAAATGGTCTTTAAGATGTTTCCTGCGTGAGCGCCCTTTGCTACGGCATCCTTACCGCAGAATGCAACAAATACAATCTTGCCGTCAAGAACTGTGTAAAGTACACCCACCATATCGGAATACTTGTCACGGAGTCTGTCTCCCTCGCTTCTGAGAGTATCAGCCTTTGCGCCCTCAATCTCACCGAAGAGAAGTGAGTACTTGTCGGTCTTAACTATCGCCTTTTCAAGTCCTTCAGCCTTAGCTTTAGCAATTTCGGCACGGATAGCGTCAAGCTCTGCCTTCACGTCGCGAAGCTCATTCTGAATAGCGGAGATGCGTGCAGGAAGAGAGGATACGTCGTTTGCCTTTGACGCGGTCATGCTTTCGTGAAGTACCTTATCCTTTTCGTCAAGGAGTGTGAGCACGCCCAGACCCGTTGTACCCTCTATTCTTCTGATACCTGCCGCAACAGAGGACTCGGAAAGAACCTTGAAGAGTCCTGCCTCGGCAGTATTTGAAAGGTGTGTTCCTCCGCAAAGCTCGGTGGACACGTCGCCCATCTTAACCATTCTTACTACACTTCCGTACTTTTCGCCGAAGAGTGCGGTAGCCCCCATCTTCTTTGCGCTTTCGGGGTCGGTTTCAATAGTTTCAACCTTGTGGGATGAAAGGATAAATTCATTTACAAGGCTTTCAACCTTCTTTATCTCGTCACCCGTCATGGGAGCGAAGTGCTTAAAGTCAAATCTTACTCTGTTTTCGTCAACGTAGGAGCCTGCCTGCTCTACGTGGTCGCCAAGGACACGTCTGAGAGCCGACTGCAATAGGTGAGCTGCCGAGTGATTACGGCGAATTGCCTGACGGCGTGAGCTGTCAAGCACGAGACGAACGGTGTCTCCTACCTTTATAAGAGAGGTAACCTCGCATTCGTGGAGGTATACTCCGTCCTTCTTCTTTGTATCAATTACGGCTGAGCCATGAAGGGTGCCCGTGTCTCCTACCTGACCGCCGCCCTCTCCGTAGAACACGGTCTTGTCGGTGATAATTACTGCATCTCCCTCGCTTACCTCACTCACAAGCTGTCCGTCAACAACGATTGCAAGTACCTTGCCATCGCACTCATTTTCGGTGTAGCCAACAAACTCTGTCTTTGCCATATCTGCGATGAGGCTGGACTGAGTATCGTCCCATCCGCCCCCTGCCTTGCGGTTCTCTCTTGCTCTCTTCTTCTGCTCTGCCATAAGAGCATTGAAGGCATCGTCATCAAGAGTCAAGCCGTCCTCGGCAATAATCTCGCGGGTTAAGTCAACGGGGAAACCGAAGGTATCGTAAAGCTTGAAGGTATCCTCGCCCGAGAGAACGCTCTCTCCCTTTTCCTTTGCCTTTGCAACAAGGGTTGAAAGGATATTGAGTCCTGCGTCAATAGTAGCGTTGAAGCGCTCTTCTTCGATGGAGAGTATCTTCTTTATATAGTCCTTTTTCTCCTGAAGCTCGGGGTAAGCGTCAGCGTTGCACTCGATAACTACGTCGGTGAGTCTGTGAAGGAAGGTGCCCTCAATACCGATGAGTCTTCCGTGACGTGCGGCACGGCGGATGAGTCGTCGGAGAACGTAGCCTCTTCCCTCGTTGGATGGCATAACACCGTCACCTATCATAAATGTGGAGCTTCTGATGTGGTCGGTGATGATACGGATAGAAACGTCGGTGTTATAATCTGCCCCATAGATCTTGCCCGACCAGGAGCAAACGGTATCAAGTATCTTTCTGACGGTATCAACCTCGAAGAGGTTGTCAACTCCCTGCATTACGCAGGCAAGTCTTTCAAGACCCATGCCCGTATCTATATTCTTCTGAGAAAGCTCGGTATAGTTACCCTTGCCGTCATTGTCAAACTGAGTGAATACATTATTCCAGATTTCCATGTATCTGTCGCACTCACAGCCGGGCTTACAATCGGGTGAACCGCAACCGTACTTCTCTCCTCTGTCGAAGTAAATCTCTGAGCAGGGACCGCAGGGACCGCTTCCGTGCTCCCAGAAGTTGTCGGCCTTGCCCATTCTTACTACCTTTTCGGCAGGCACTCCCACAACCTTTGTCCATATCTCAAAGGCTTCCTCGTCCTCTTCATAGATTGAAGGCCAGAGAAGGTCGGCGGGAATTTCGAGAGTCTTTGTTAAAAACTCCCATGCCCACGGAATAGCCTCACCCTTGAAGTAGTCTCCAAAGGAGAAGTTACCAAGCATTTCAAAGTAGGTGCCGTGTCTTGCGGTCTTACCTACGTTTTCAAGGTCGGGAGTACGTATGCACTTCTGACAAGTGGTAACTCTTTTTCTCGGAGGCTTTTCGGTGCCCTTGAAGTAGGGCTTCATGGGAGCCATACCCGAGTTTATCAAAAGAAGTGAATTGTCATTCTGAGGAACAAGAGGAAAGCTCTTGAGTCTTAGATGTCCCTTTGACTCAAAAAATGAAAGATAGCTCTCTCTCAGTTCATTAAGTGATGTCCATTTCATAATAATTTATCTCCGTAATTTTTTTCGATAGTAAGTTTATTCTACCATTTATCTATAATAAAGGTCAAGAAAACCTAAGACATGCACCAAAAATCTTTATACAAATTTAACGCGTGATATCATGATATCATGATAGTATGATGTCATGATATCATAAATGGTAAAAAGAATTCGGGCGTTATGCCCGAATTCTCTCGTTATTCTTCTATTATCACAAACGAAACGCCTTTCATTTTTATCTTATCCCCTACAATTTCGGCGTTTTGTGAGAATTTCACCTCGCCCAAAGGTCTGTCAATTTCAAAGGTGCGTGATGAGGGGTTTATGGCAACTGTCACGCTGTTTCCTCTTTCAAAGACGAATGGGTAGCCTGCCACCTTCACCTCAAAGGAACTCTCGGCGTGAAGGGATTTATTCTCTCTGTGATACTTAATAAGCTCCTTTACAAAGGGGAGAATTTCGCTGTTTTCCACGGTGGGAGCATTCTCTCTCGCGTCGGTGGGAAGATATGGTGTGTCAGAGTCGGAAAAGCCGTGGTTCTTCTTATCGTTCCACTGCATAGGAGTTCTTGAGCCTGTACGGGTATAAGAGCCCTCCTTGGATTTCAGTCCCTCGATATAGTCCATACCTATTTCGTCGCCGTAGTACACAAAGGGTGTTCCCGGCATAGTGAAAAGAAAGACAAGTGCACACTTCAGCTCCTCCGCCGTTCTTCTGTAAGCAAGACGGGGAATGTCGTGGTTGCCCGTTATATGACCGATATAGCCCTTGCCCTTTATCGCGTCAAGGTCTTTTTCGATAACGTCAAGGTAGGTGTTTATATTGCCCTTGCCCTCTAAATTAAAATAGCTGTGGCCGGGAAAAAGCATGGTGGTATTTCTGCCTGCCTCTGCGCGGAAAAGAGAGGTGTAGGCAGGTTGACCCGAATGGAGATAGAAGTCGCAGTCAAAGCCCGAATTTATGGCAGTTCCGGGGAATCCCCACTCTGAGATAAGAAGTGTTTCGGGATTGCGAGCGTGCATATGCTCCTTTATTTCCTTCCAGAAGGCTTTCATAAAGCTTCCGTCGGTATCCCCTTTTATAAGGCTTGCCGCCATATCCACGCGGAAGGCGTCGGTGCCAAGGTCTGTCCAGAAGTCGATAATCTTCTTAAGCTCTTCTTTGGTTGCAACACAATCGGGGTGAGTGACGGGAAGCTGCCAGGGCTTTTCGGGGTCGGGGTGAGCATAGCCGTAGTTGAGGGCAGGCTGACACCAGAAGAAATTCGTAACGTAGTTGGCGTCTCTTTCGGCATATCCTGCAATGCCCTCGCTGTTTTCAAAGGTATGGTCTGCCCATATGTAGCGGTTGGTGTACTCGTTCTTCTCTGCCTTGCATGACTCCTTGAACCAAGGGTGTCCCACAGATGTATGACCTGCCACAAGGTCGAAAATCACCTTCATTCCCTTCCCGTGTGCCTTATCGCAGAGCTCGCGGTAGTCCTCATTTGTGCCATAGCGCTTTGCAACTTTATAAAAATCGGTAACGTCATAGCCTGCGTCGTAGTACGTGCTCTCGCAAATGGGGTTAAGCCAGATGACGTTAAAGCCGCAGTCCTCGATATAGTCAAGCTTTTCTATAATTCCCCTCAGGTCTCCTATTCCGTCGCCGTTGGTGTCAAGAAAGGATTGAGGATATATTTCATATACAACCGCATCGTTCAGCCAATTCATAACGTTCTCCTTTTACGTTGCTTTTTAAATAATTTATCATATTTATATATATTTTTCAAGTAGGTTGACAAATTTCCCCGTTGTTGTTAAAATAAACGAAAAGGAGTGATTGATATGACAGAAAGAGAAAAGCAGGAGGCGGGGTATCTTTATCTGCCCTCGGGCGATTTGGTAGAGCACCGCTTTAAAATACAAGATATGATGATGGAATACAACAAGCTCCTTCCGTCACAAGTCAAGGAAAGAGCAGATTTCTTAAAGAACGTACTTGGAAAGGTAGGAAAGAACGTAAATATTCTCCCTCCCTTCAAGTGTGACTACGGCTACCACATTGAGGTGGGCGACAACTTTTTTGCAAACTACAACTTCATTGTTCTTGACGGAAACTACGTGCGAATCGGTGACAACGTATGGATAGCGCCCAACGTGGGAATTTACGCCGCAGGGCATCCTCTTGACCGAGAAGAGAGAATAAACGGGCTTGAATACGCCTTCCCCGTAACAATCGGCGACAACGTATGGATAGGCGGAAGCGTATCCATTATCGGCGGTGTAACCATCGGCAAGGACAGTATTATCGGTGCGGGAAGCGTGGTTATCCGCGACATTCCCGAGGGAGTGCTTGCGGCGGGAAATCCCTGCAGAGTTATACGTAAGCTGACCCCCGAGGACAGAGACAAATATATACATATGGACTAACGTGTTATAGGAAACTATGCTTGCCCTTATGGGCGCCCCACAACTCTAAACTAAAAACAAATAAAAGAGAGAACTTGCGGTTGAACCGTTTTGTTCTCTCTTTGTTTTTATTCTACGTAATCTCCGATATCAATATCAAAGAAGTCCAAAAGGAAATTAACGCTGGGAGTTGATAGGTTATTTGCCATATCATACTTTAAATTCTTCTTGAACTGAGCAATGTACTCGTCAAGACCCTCTTCGGGAATAGTTTCGTCAAACTCACGGGGATTTCTTATGCGGTAGGATGCAAGAGAAACGTAGTCCGAATGATTTTCCAATACGTAAGCCTTGGATATTCTTCGGCTATTGTCCGCCGATTCATCAAGGGTGGCTTGTATGGCGTCCACAACGGGCTCAAGTACCCAAAGCTGATGCTCGTTAAATCCGAAGGAAAGAGGCTCTGCTATCTCATCAATTACCGTCTGAAGCTCTGCTCTTACAATACTGTTATCTGCCACAACCTGAGGGTCAACCTTCCATTTTGCAGTAAGGATTGAAGAGGAAAGGTCGGCATAGCATTCGCTGTCGATAAGCTCATCCCCGTCATACCAGCCTGCAAAGAGCATATCAAACCTTGTAAAGCCGTCCTCGGGAAGCTTATCGGAAAGAGTTTCGTAATAAGTTACCGTTATGCTTGTAGTAATAGCGTCTTCAACGCCGGAGCCGTAGCTCAAATTAACCTTATAGGTTCTGGGGGTTTCAGTGAAGATGGGATAAACGTCAAGGTCGCTTGTGACGTAGCTGAAAGAAGTATCCCAACGCTCAAAGGTGTAGGTATATTCATTGCTCTTAGCCTTGGTGGGTGTGGAAGAGGGAGCCTTAGCAGAACCGCCGTACTGCACGTTTCTCGTTATCATAACCGAGCCGTTGCCGTTATAGAAGGTAACGGTAAAGTTAGATACCCACTTTGCAGTAAGGGTGTCGGGCTTCAGGTCGCTGTACTTTTTGCCTTCAACAAGTGTTGAGCCGTAGTACCAGCCAGCAAAGAGCTTACCTCCGTTCTCAAAGCCCGAGGTGGGAAGAACGCTTCCGAAGGACTGGTTATAGGTCATTGAAATCTCGTCGGTCCTTCCGTTAGCATAGTCGAGAACAACTGTATAAAGTCTGTCCTTTTTAGAATATTTGGGGTATACGTTAAGGTCGCTTGTGACACTCTTAAAAGAAGTATCCCAACCCGTGAAGGTGTAGGTGTACTCATTGTCCTGCGCCTTGGCAGGGGCAGCGGGGGAGGTTGCCGACTCGCCGTACTTCACAATTTCTTCCTTTATTTTTTTGCCATTGGCATCGTAGAACCTTACTGTAAAGGTATCTACCCATTTTGCAGTAAGGGTGGAAGGCTTCAGGTCGGAATATTTTTCGGTGTCAATAAGCTCACTGCCTGAATACCAGCCTGCAAAATACTTATCCCCGTTTGTCAGGTCATCGGGAAGAGCACCTTTAAGAAGAGTGTTATAGGTAACCTCTATCTTCTCGGGCATAGTTCCCGTAGTGCCTGCGCCGTAGTTCAGGGTAATTTCGTAAAGACGCTCCTCTTCATCAAAGACGGGGTGCACGTCAAGGTTTTGAGTAACGCTTGTAAAGTCGGTGTCCCAACCACTGAAGGTATAGGTATACTCGTCTGTCTGCGCCTTGGTAGGATTGGAGGGAGCAGTTGCCGACTCACCGTACTTGACGGGTTCTTCCTTTATTTTATTACCCTTGGCGTCATAGAACTTAACTGTAAAGACGGATACCCACTTTGCGGTGAGAGCTGTGGGCTTAAGGTCGGAATATTTCTCTACGTCAACAAGCTCACTATTCAAATACCAGCCTGCAAAGTGCTTTGTGCCATTACTAAAGCCCGAAGCAGGTAAAACCTCGGAGAAGGGCTGGTCATAGGTCATAGACACAGAGGCGGGCTTTGCTCCCGTTGTGCCCGAGCCGTAGTTCAGGGTAATGGTATAATAGCGGACAGTTTCGTTAAAGACAGGATATACGTCAAGGTCGCTCTTAACGTTTGTAAAGGTCTTATCCCATCCTTTAAAGGTGTAGGAGTAATAGTTGTCTGTTGCCTTGGTAGGCTTTGTGGAAGGAGCGGTAGCGCTCTCGCCATATTTAACCTTCGTCTGTGTTTTCATGAGAGAACCGTCACCGTTGTAAAACTTAACGGTAAAGGTATCTACCCACTTTGCAGTAAGAATGAGAGGCTTTAAATCAGAATATTTTTCGCTGTCAATAAGCTCACTGCCTGCGTACCAGCCTGCAAAGTGCTTGTTTCCGTTCTTAAAGCCATCCTCTGCCGCGGGGAGCTTATCCGAAAGAAGTCCGTTATAAGTGACCTTTATTTCGGTTACCGTCTGACCCGTGGTGCCCGAACCGTAGTTCAGGGTGACGGTATAAAGCTTTTCGGTCTTATTGAACTTGGGGTAAATGCTCAGATTTGCATTAACGTTTGTATAATTTCCGCTCCAGCCTGCAAAGGTATAGGTATACTCGTTGTCCTCTGCCTTTGTGGGAATAGCGGTGGGCGCGGTGGCACTCTTACCCTTTTCTACTGTTTGAGTATTGAGTACCGTTGTTCCGTCTCCGTCATAGAATTTGACGGTGTACTTCGTTACCGCGGGAGTTGAAGGGCCTGCGGGGATTGAGGGCATTGACGGTGTGACCGGCTCTTGAGGCTGTTCTTTTACAAAATTTGCAAGCGCCATAGCAAGCTCGGCTCTTGTAATATTTTCGGTAGCACGGAAATTTCCGTTCTTATCGGGTGTCATTACGAAGTTTGCAATGACCTTCATAACGTCGCCCTTTGCCCAATCGGAAATCTTATCCTTTACAACGGTTGTAGTGGGCAGGTCGTAAAGTCCTGCGGTAATGCTTATAATCTTACAGGTCTGCTCACGGGTAAGCTTCCATTGACCTCTGAAGGTCTTATCCTCATAGCCCCCGATATAGCCTGCTTTCTTTGCCACAAGAACGTAATCGTAATACCAATCGGTAGTTTTCACGTCCTTGAAATTCTCGCTATCCTTTTCGGTGTAGCCGAAAATAAGGTTTACTATTTTACAAAGCTCGGCGCGGGTGAGATAACCGTCGGGACGGAAGGTGCCATCCTCATAGCCTCCTACAATTCCGTTATCGGCAAGCTTATATATAGCCTTTGCTCTTTCACTTCCGTCTCTTGGAACGTCGGGGAAGGTCACGGCAAGTGATGTCAGCGACAGAAGTGCTGTGCAAACTGCTATTAAAATAACAGTGTTTAAAATTCTTTTCATTGGGACTACCCTTTCTTTTCTTTTAGGGGTTAGACTTCTTTTTCAAAAAAATGTTCCTCAGCCTTGCTACTTTTTGATTTTGCAGTAGTTACAGACGCTATAAGCTTTCTTCTGATGGTTCCGCATTTGCTGTTAAGGTTTTTATAAGTACTTTCATCTAACGCTTTAACCTTCAAAAGTATTTCTAACCAATACTCTGTTTCGTAACATTCTTTAAGAGCGATTTCCATTTTGCTTATAAAATCTGCACGGCTTTGAGCATATTTTGCTTCATGAGAATTTGCTCCTATTGAGGAAGCCGAACGAAGAACTTGATTTACAAAAACTGAACGCCCTTTAATATTGTCGCAAACTGCAGTAATTTCAACAGTAAGCTCAACTGATAGTTCTTTTATTGTTTTGTCTTCCATTTACCTTACCTCTTTTGCGATATACTCGCTTGCGCTCGTGCGATATATTTTATTCGTAAAATGCGATATACCCTCGCTTACGCTTCGGGCACGATATGATATAAATTCTCGTGCCGTAAGGCACATATCGCGCCACAGGTATATCGCATATGCTAATATATATCGCAAATTCCAACGGGAATTTATATCGCTGAGGTGTGCGATTATCGCACACCTCAATTCTTATTTTACGATATCACGAACAAATTCTGCGGTATTGCCCTTGACTTCTACCTTGTAGGTATCCTCGTCAATCTTATACTCTGCAAATCTGTCGGGAAGAGTTATATCAAAGAGCTCGTCGAGAGTGAACTCTTCGTTCTGGTAGTTCTTGAAGAAGAAGTCAAGTACCTTCTTCGCCTTATCGTAGTCCTCACCGGTGATGGGTCTGTTGAACTTGGAGTTGTAGAACTTATCAATAACGGTGTTGAACTTTTCGTTTGCGATTATCTTGTCCTTGATTGCCTGAATCTGAGCTGTGCGGTCAATTATTCCCTGAATGTCATACTTTTCAAGAAGTTCACGGATCTTATCGTCGGGAAGGTCGTCGATTTCGGGTATTTCTCCCGCTTCCTTATACTCGTTTATAAATCCGATAAGGGTATTTACATATTCGAGGATATTGTCTTCAAGGCGGTCAACAGCTTTGTCTACCTTAGCCTTGTCGATGTTATCGTGATACCACTTGCCTGCATCGTCTGCAAGAACTGCAACGGTGTAGAGAATATTGTAAAGCTCTTCTGCGGTAGGAATTGTGTATCCGCTGTAAATCTCCTCATCATAACCGTCTGCCATCTTATTCAGAAGAATATCCGGTGATAAGAAGTCAACGAGAGCTACTGCGTAAGGATTGTCCTTATAGTAGTGCTTGTCGTCAAGCTTTTCGTCAAGGATAGGCTTGAACTCATTGTAAAGAGGATATACAAGCTCGTCGATGGGGTCAACCTTAACTGTAACGAAGGTGTCTACCTCGTAGGTTCCCTTATTGTCAACGGGGTCTGCCTCAAACTTGTCGTGAGCGTCCTTCAGCTGAGCGATATAAGGTGTAAGAGCGTTGTTATAAATATTCTCAACTATATCTCTTATTGCATCCTTTGAAAGCACCTTGTTGAAGGCGTCGGGAAGATTTACTTCCTTTATGAATTCGTCAATGGTCATATCGTTGTACTTGTTGTACATAGCCATTGCAATGAGTGATGAGAAGTTATCGTGAACTGTGAACTTCTCTTCGTTGCGAAGCTGATATGTGAAGGTGTCTATTGTATCGCGGTAGAGGTCTTCTACTACCATGTCAACGAGAATATCCTTCTTGTCGGGATGGTTGTCAAGATATTTTACAACGTCAACAGAAACCTCTGTGATAAGTCCCTGGATTTCGGAATTTGTACTGGTTGCAATATCGTGAACGACAAGGTCAATCACGTAATCAAGCTGTATTATATGCTCTCCGTCAAAGAGAAGCGACATCAGTTTTTCAACTGCTAAGGATTTAATGTCTGCGTCAGTTTTAATTGTTTCAACTATTACATCCGTTACTGCCGTCTGACCGCCAAGTAGTGACATATCAGATGAGAAGATACCGTTTTCAACGCCAAAGAAGGCATTAAGACCTTCATAGTCGCTTGCTGTCCAAAGTCCGTTTACGTAGGTATTTACCTTTGCGGCAAAGTCATCATTGAAGTAGGACTCAACGTCCGTTCTTGTAACGCTTGCAAGAATTTCGTCAACGATAGCTTCACGCTCGGTACTTCCTGCGCCGAAGCCTTCAATCTTGTCTGCTATTTCGTTCTTCAAGGTAACGTAAGTAATATATGAGTCAACGTCAGCAATTGTGGTATCGAACTTGTCTATAAGAGCGTTAACCTTAGACCAATCACCGGTGCCGTTTGCCTCTTCAACAAGTCGGTCAAGCTCTGCCATGATTTCGTCTACAACTATTGTGTCATAGAGGTCGCCCATAAGAAGAGACTTCTTATAATCCTCGTCTTCCCAAATCTTTGCAATTATGTTGTCCTTTTCGGTTGCAAAGACTGTTTCAAACTTAGCCATGATAGTGCTGTGGCTGACAGGCATATCGTCGGAATAAAGTCCGTTTTCAACGCCGATGAGCTCATTAAGAGCAGTATAGTTTCCTGCTTTGCACATTTCATCGATATAAACTCTTACCTCTGCATCAAGAACGTTTGTATCATGTGTGAGGAAAGCACTTACCGCGGGCTTGAATATGGTCTCAATATCATGGGAAGTTGCCTTATGAAGGAAATCAAGAAGAAGCTCTGTTGCTTCGTCGGGATTATCATGGATATAATTCTCAAGGAAATCTTCCATGTTTTCAACGCTTACGTTCTTTTCAGCCTCTGTCTTTACAAAGTCATCGAGGTTTTCGTCGCCGATAAGGGTTACAAGCTTAATTCTTGCTTCCTGATTGAGAATTTCGCGGTCTGTCGTGATGAAGCCCTTGGAGTCAAGTTTTTCAAGGAGCTTAGATTCAATGTTTGTGTGCTGGATAGCCTGAATTACCGCGCCCTTGTTGCCCCAAAGAACGTCCTTGACAGAGTCAACTATTCTTGACTCATCATAGAAGGTCTGGAATATGAACTCTCCGCCCTGAATGTCCTTGAACTTCTCAACGACAAGAGTAAGAGTCGCCTTCTTATAGTAAGGATAAACGTCAACGTCGGAGTAAATCTCTGTTTCGTCGGTGAACTCTACGAAGTCACCCTCGGCATTCTTATATGCCCAAGTGAAGCTTATCTTGTGGATATATTCGGTAGAATAAATATAATCAACCGCTGAGTGAGTACGGCTGGGACCTGTTCTGAAGCCGTTCTTGGTGCTGGTATAATCGGGGAAGAGGTCTTCTGCAACAACGTCGCCGTCGTCAAGATTCTTCACCGCTGTAAGTTCATTCGACTTGCCGTCGTAGAAGGTTACTGTGTAAAGCTTTCTGTAGTAAGCCTTGAGAACAAGGGTGTTGTCCTCGGTTACAACGCCGGTATCGGTGGTAGCGGTTTCGTCAAGAGCATAGCCGTCAATAGTGATAGCATAGTCCTTGGCAGAAACTGTTTCACCTACGTCAGCGCCTACCTTAACGGGCTCGCCATAGAGAGTATAACCGCCGTTGCCGTCGGGAATATAGTGCTCAACTGTGAAGTATACGTCAGACCATTCAGCAGTAAGAGTGATATCCTCTTCATAAAGGAACTCGAAGGGAGAAGCGGTTACAAGAGAGTTATCAGTGCTTACTCTCCAGCCCTTGAAGAAGGAGTTATCCTTAGTAAGGTCAACTCTTACAGTTACTTTATCCTCGTACATTACGTCTTCGATGGGGTCGATTACCTCACCGTTACCTGTTACGAAGGTGATAGTGTAATAAATAGGTGTTTCGTCAAAGGTTGCGGTGTAAGTGATATCGCTTGTTACGGGAGAAAGTGCAGGAGTCCACTCCTTAAATGTGTAGGTGTATTTCTTGTCAGCGGGCTTTTCGGGTGTTGCACCGTCGTAAACGGGTGTTGCGCCCTCTGCTACGTTCTCGTCCTTTTCAAGCTCACTGCCGTCATAGTTGTTCCAAATTACGGTGTAGGTCTTTTCTGCGTCTGTCCACTTGATTGTAAGGGTGGTGGCAATATCCTTAATATCGGCATAGGTAGTATTTGCTGCAATAGGTGTTGTGTCTGCATACCAACCGCCGAATACCTTATCGCCGTTGGTTACGTTTGTGGGAAGCTTGGAATAAAACTTTTCGTTAAACGTAACGGTTAAAGTTGCGGGATCAGCGGGTGTTCCGCCGTTGTAGTCAAGGGTAAGGTCATAGGTTCTGTCGGTTTCCTCAAAGATAGGCTTGACGTTGAGGTTTGACTGAATATTTGTAAGGTCGATGCCTGTGAGATCCCAACCGATAAATGCGCCGTAAACAGTTGTATCTGTGTCTGCGGGCTTAGCGGGTGTTCCTTCGGGAATTGTTGCCCCCTCGCCTATTTTCACCGTTTGTATGTCAAATTCGCTTCCGTCGCCGTTTAAGAACTTAACTGTGAAAGTCTGAGTCCACTTTGCAGTAAGCTCTGTTGCGCCCTTGATATCGGCGTATGTGGTATTAGCTTCAATCTTAGTTGAGCCTGCGTACCAGCCGTCAAAGGCATAGTCCGATTTTGTAAAGTTTTCTATGGGAAGCTTGGAATAAAACTTTTCATTATAAGTTACCTTAATTTCCTGCGCGACAGCCTGTTGGAAGAAAACGCCTTCGCCGTAGTTAAGGTCGAGAGTGTATTCTCTGTCTTTTTCAATGAAGGTTGCCTTATAGGTAGCCTTGCCCGTTACGGTAGAAACCGTAGGAGTCCAAGTGTCGAACGTGTAGGTGTGCTCGTCAGTATCGGGCTTTGTAGGTGTTGCACCGTTATACTCGGGCATTGTGCCGTAGGGTACGTTTTCGTCCTTTTCGAGCTCGTCGCCGTTCCAGTTCTGCCAAATTACGGTGTAGGTGTTGGTTGTCTCGGTATAGGTTGCAGTATAGGTTACGTTACCCGTTACTGTTGAAACTGTAGGTGTCCAACCTGCAAAAGTGTAAGTAAATTCTGCGGTTGCCGTCTTTGTAGGCTCTGTGCCATCGAAGGTAGGTGTTGTGCCGTAGGATACGTTTTCATCCTTTTCAAGCTCTGTGCCGTCCTCGTCATTCCAAATAACGGTGTATGTGTTAAGTGTCTTATCAAAGACTGCAGTATAGGTAACGTCGCCTATTACGGGAATAACGAAAGGTGTCCAGCCTTTGAAAGTATAGGTGTACTGTGCGTCTGCGGGCTTCTCGGGTGTTGCACCGTTATAGGTGGGAGTTGTGCCCTTTCTGACACCTGTATCTTTTTCAAGAGTTGTGCCGTCCCAGTTCTTCCAGGTTACGGTGTACTTTGTGGAGGTGGTTCCCGAAGGAATGAAGGTGGTGCGCTTAAGGTAGGTTACGGGTGTGTAAGTTGTGATACCCTCGAAGATATCCTCATCCTCATAGTTCTGGAAGTTAACTGTGCCGTTTACGTTCTTTACTACTATTCCCTCTCCTGTGGTTACGTTCTTGAAGGTAACCTCGTCTCCGCCACGGATTAAAATTCTGCCTGTAACCTTTACGTTGGTTATTTTAGCATATCCTCCGCCGACGCCGTCACCGAGAACAAGGTCGCCGTTTACGGTGCAGTTCTGAAGGGTAACGTTAGGAACGTTTATCATAAGGGAGCGCTCTGCGTTAACAGAGTATGTACCGGGAGTCTGTATGTAGTCGCTGAAAATGTTGTACATTATCTGAGCGAACTGTGCTCTTGTTACGTAGGAAAGAGGCTCAACAAGATTCTTGTCGGTGCCGTTTACGTAAGCCTTTGACACAAGCGCCGCGAGAGGACCCTTTGCCCAATCGGACACGGTGTTGTGGTCGGGGTACTTTTCAAGAACCTTAACGTCGCCGTCCTTGAGAACAAGCGCTCTTGCAATAACCGCCATTGCCTCTTCACGGTAAATTCCGCGGTCAGCTTCTATGCCTGAACCTGTTCCGCCGAAGGTCTGCATCTGAACTGCCTTGGCAATTTCGTTAAAGTACCAATCGGTAGTCTTAAGGTCTTTAAAGTGAGAAACCGGTGCAGGAATGGTTGCGCCGAAGGCACGGTTGATTATAGTTGCCAATTCGGCTCTCGTAATGTCTCTGTCGGCTCTTATGGTATTATCCTCATAGCCGCCAAGGAGTTTATTGTCAACTGCGTGGGAAAGAGCTGTGTTTGCCCAGTGATTTGCATCATAATCCTTGAAGGTTGTAAGGTCGTACGCCGACACGCACACGGTAAGTGCAGTAAGGACAGCCATCACAAGGACTAAAGCTCTTATAATTTTCTTCATGTGTTTTGCCACCTTTCGTCTTTACTTAAAGTAAGTGTTTATATATTCTGCTTTGGTAATTGTTTTCTCGTTTTTGTATGCCGCTCTGATTGACTCCACAAGGGTCAGCTCCTTTCCGCTTTCGGTAAGGAGGGCGGTAAGCTTTTCAAGTATAGCATTTACCTTGGTGTCGCAATCCTTTTCCATAGCCGCTACCGTGTCAAGAACCTCGTTCATCATCTTAGTCTTGACCTCAGCCGTCTTTTCTTCGTTGGAGAGAGCTGCATAATCCTTGAGGGTGGTGTTTTCAAGGTTTTTCAGCGCTGCGGTAAATTCGGATTTGAGAACGTACATCTGTGCCACAAGGCTGGATATCTCCTCATCCGCCGACGGAGTCTCGGGCTCAGGCTCGGGAGTTACTGCGGGGGGTATCTCGGGATTGGGGGCGGGCGTCACTGCAGGTTTCTCGGGCTCCTCAGGGGTTACCGCAGGCACTTCAGGCGGTGTATCGGGAGTTACTGCAGGGGCTTCAGGCTCCTCGGGAATTTCCGCAGGGGGTTCTGGTACGTTATCCTGAAGGAGCTCTTCAAGAGTAGTTTTTCCTTGAATGATAAGAAGTGCTTCCTCGTTTGTTATCTTTCCCTCTGCGAGAGCCTTTTTCTCTTCTTCTATCAAATCCCTGACTGTGAGCTCGGGATATTTATCTAAGGTGTCGGTTATTATCTTATCGTTTTCCTCTCTCTTTTCTGCGAGAGCCTTTTCGTCGTTGGTAATTCCCATGTAAAGAGCCTTTATGTTATCTCTTTGCCATATGGCAAGTACAGCGACCAAAATTAAAAGTACCAGCAGGACTGTCAGTATTATCCGTTTCCTCTTTATAATAATCACCTCTAAACTAAACTAAAAATATGTATTCAAACCCATTTTATAAAAGTATACCATTCTTTTATAATAATGTCAACAAAAATAACGCAATTTTTAAGCAAAAAAACACAGTGTGTCACACTGTGTTTTTTAATGTTTTTTTATGTCGGATTGAGGGTTATTCCAAGCCTTTCGGTTATTGCAAGGGCAAGCTTTTCCGCCTTTTCAAAATCTTTTCCCCCAAAAAGCACCGTATCAGCCCTACGGGAGAGCTTTTCTCCGCCAAGCTCCTTTTCGGCAGAAAAGACGAGGGCACCTTTTTTGAACAAGCGAGGCTTTATAAGAAATACCGCCGATATATCGTCAACGTTTATAC
Source organism: Clostridia bacterium (assembly GCA_017467865.1). Classification (GTDB taxonomy): domain Bacteria; phylum Bacillota; class Clostridia; order Oscillospirales; family SIG627; genus RGIG6353. The sequence goes on along the minus strand of JAFUKG010000014.1, from coordinate 61,737 downwards.
GCACTTCCTCTTGCCCTTTAAGGATAATAAAGGACTCCTTTGCGGAAATCTCTTTTTTATAAAAAGCGAGTCCTTCGGGAATGACGTCTTCAAGGGTGAGAGAAATCTCCTTTGCCTCGGTATGGAATTTTTCGGGCTCGGGGTCAGGCAAGGGCTCGTAATTTTCAATCTTTCTTTCAAGCCTTTCCCATTCTTCAAGGCTTATTTTAGCTCTTCTTACGTCATCAAGCTTCCCCTTGGTGACAAGACCTGTTTTTTCCATGTAGCCTACCATAATCGAGGCGGCAAGCTCTCCCATTTCAAGCTCACTTGCCAGCTCCTTGACGGTGAACTTTCCAGTTCTTACGGCAAAATCTGCAGAGCGGTCAAATTCCTCTCTGTATTTATCGGGTATTTTTATATTCATAAACGTGCCTTTCTTAACGAATTCAGTATATTATAGCCTTTTTTGAGCAAAATGTCAATAAACACTTGAATTCATAGTAAACCTATGGTATAATGGGATGAAAAGAATTATGAATGTTGAATTTAGGATAATTTCGCTTTCAGCGAAATTCACAATTAATTTTAATTTGCCATAGGCAAATTTTCCATAATTCTGCATTCAGCATTCTGAATTCAGCATTTTATAAACGGAGTTTTTTATGAGAATATCAACACGAGGGCGCTACGCTCTTAAAATAATGCTCGACCTTGCACTTAATGCCACGGATGATTTTGTGTCGCTGAGAGGTGTTGCCGAAAGGCAGAACGTGTCGGCAAAATATCTGGAACAGATAATAGCTATGCTGTCAAACGCAAAGCTTATAAAAAGCAGCCGCGGAAAGAGCGGCGGGTATATGCTTACCCGTTCTCCGTCAGAATATACTGTGGGAGAAATACTCAGGGCAACCGAGGGCTCTCTTGCCCCTATATCCTGCGTTGAGGACTCCCCCAATAAGTGTACCCAAAGCGGATGCTGTCCTACCCTTTTCTTCTGGGAAGGGCTCAATAAAACCATAAACGATTACATTGACTCAACTACTCTTGAGGACGTTGTAAACCAAGAGAAAAGCTTTGGAGAAAGGAATGAGAAAAATGAGAATATATGCAGATAATGCGGCTACCACCAAGGTCAGCCCCAAGGTTATAGAGGTGATGCTCCCCTATTTCGACAAGGTGTACGGAAACCCTTCTTCCCTTCACACAAGAGGTCAGGAGGCGGCAGAGGCACTTTATGAGGCAAGAGAGAAAATAGCCTCTCTCATCGGTGCCGAGGCAAGGGAAATATACTTTACCTCGGGGGGAAGCGAAGCAGACAATCAGGCCATAATGTCGGCGGCAAGAGCAGGTGCGAAAAAAGACAAAAAGCATATCGTTTCCACGAAGTTCGAGCATCATGCGGTGCTCCACACTCTGAAAAGACTCGAAAGAGAAGGCTTTGAGGTAACGCTCGTTGACGTAAATGAGAACGGAATAGTCAAGGCTGAGGATATCGAAAAGGCTATAAAAGAAGATACCTGCCTTGTTACGGTTATGTTTGCCAACAACGAGATAGGAACCATTCAGCCTATTGCCGAAATCGGCGCTCTCTGCCACGAAAAAGGCGTGCTTTTCCACACCGATGCGGTGCAGGCGGCAGGACACCTTGACCTTGACGTGAAGGCGCTGAGCGTTGATATGCTCTCTGCCTCCGCTCACAAGTTCCACGGCCCTAAGGGTGTAGGCTTTCTTTACTGCAAGAGAGGGGTAGTTTTGAAGCCCCTTATTGAGGGCGGTGCTCAGGAAAGAGGAAAAAGAGCGGGCACCGAAAACATTCCCTCAATTATGGGAATGGCGGTTGCTCTCGAAGAGGCAACAAGCAAGATAAAGGAAAACACCGAGAAGCTTATTCCCATGAGAGATAAGCTGATACACGGTCTTGAAAAGATACCCCATTCAAGGATAAACGGAGACAAGGAAAAGAGACTTCCCGGAAACGTGAATATCTGCTTTGAGGGAATTGAGGGAGAAAGCCTTTTGCTTCTCCTTGACGCCAAGGGAATTGAGGCTTCCTCGGGCTCGGCTTGTACCTCGGGCTCTCTTGACCCCAGCCACGTGCTTTTGTCTATCGGACTTCCCCACGACGTTGCTCACGGCTCGCTGAGAGTTACAATTTCGGAAGAGACCACCGATGAGGAAATCGACTATATTATCAAGTCCGTCGGTGAGGTCGTGGAGTATCTAAGAGGCATCTCCCCTGTCTGGGAAGAGCTTATAAAAGGAAAAAGAGAGTTTATTTTAAAATAGCGAAAAGTTGAAATCGAAAAATTTATAAATACAAAATGCTGAGTGCAGAATTGCGGTTGAAAGCCTGCGGCTTTCCTCAATTGATTTATATTTTTCAAAAAATACAAGCGAATAGTGAATTTTGAACTGTCAACTTTCATTTTTTAACTTAATCAAAGAAAGGAATTTCATATGTTATACAGCGAAAAAGTAATGGACCATTTCACAAATCCCAGAAACGTAGGAGAGATAGAAAATGCCGACGGAATAGGAGAAGTCGGCAACGTAAAGTGCGGAGATATAATGAAAATTTATATCAAGGTTGACAAGGGAATTATAACCGACGTAAAGTTCAAGACCTTTGGCTGCGGGTCGGCTATTGCGTCAAGCTCTATGGCAACCGAAATGATAAAAGGCAAGAGTATCGAGGATGCACTGGAGCTTACCAACAAGGCAGTTGTTGAAGCCCTTGACGGACTCCCTGCTCACAAGGTACATTGCTCGGTGCTTGCAGAAGAGGCTGTAAAGGCGGCTGTCAAGGACTACTATGACAAGAACGGCATTGAGTACGATGAAACCAAGTTCTGTGACGGCGATTGCTGTCATTGCTCCAAGCACTCGGAAGAATAATGACACTGAGAGAGTTTTTCGACTCCGAAAAAATATACGAGGTTTCCATCATCCCCTTTGAAAAAACCGTCATAACCGACCCGCGCCGTGCCGAACGGCTGTTTCGGGATTTCGACTGTAAAACGGTGGTGACCTTTCTCATTCCCTACTGCGTGAAGGGTGTGACGAGCGCCAACGTTTCACGCTATGCCTATGCCGAGGACTATCACTTTTATTTTAAAGAGCTTTCCGAAAAACTTGAAAAAAGCTTCCCCCGGCATTTCCGCTCCGCTTGTGACACCTCTCCCATAAACGAGGTGGGTGCGGCAATAAAATCGGGGTTGGGAAGTGTGGGAAAGCACGGACTTCTCATAAATAAGCGCTACGGCTCCTTTGTATTTGTTGCCGAGTTTTTCTCGGACCTGCCCTTGAATTCCACTGTTTTTTCGGGAATAGAGGAAAGGAAGGGAGGACAAGTATGTCGTGGGTGCAATTCTTGTGTGAGAGCTTGTCCCTCGGGAGGAATAAAAGATAAAACAAGGTGCATTTCCTTTGTAAATCAGAAGAAGCGTCTTGACGAGGGAGACGAAGAAACCATAAAAAAATCGGGGATGGTGTGGGGATGTGATATCTGTCAGGAGGTCTGCCCTGAAAACGAAAAAGCCGAGGAGACCGAAATTGCCTTTTTCAGAAACAACCTCACTCCGATACTTAACGAAAAAACCCTGAATAACCTTATAGAAGAGGGTACTTTTCCCCGACGGGCATATGCCTGGCGGGGAGAGAAAACCGTCAGACGAAACGCCATAATAATAACTGGAGAAAAAAGTGAACTGCCCAAGAATTAAAGACGTAAAAAAGAAAAAAGACAGAGCCGAGATTTTCTCGGCTTTCTTAAAAAAAGAATATCCCGACGCGCTCTGCGCTCTTGAATATGAGGAGGACCCTTTCAGACTTCTCGTTATGGCGAGACTGTCGGCGCAATGCACCGACAAAAGAGTAAACGAGGTGTCAAAGCCCCTTTTCGAGGCTTTTCCTACCGTTTATGACATGGCAAAGGCTGAGAGGAGCAAACTCGAAAACATCATCCGACCCTGCGGACTTTTCCGCACAAAAGCCGAGAGCATTATAGGAATGTCACAGGCGATAGTGGAAAATCACGGCGGAGAGGTGCCACACACCTACGATGAGCTTATCGCCCTTCCCGGTGTGGGAATGAAGATAGCAAACCTTATGCTGGGAGACGTATTCGGGGACAGCAGAATAGTGCCCGACACCCATTGTATAAGAATTACATATAAGCTGGGACTTATCTCGAAAAACGACCCCGTTGTCTGCGAAAGAGAACTGTCCCGCCTTATAAAAAAAGAGGAGCAGTCGGACTTCTGCCACAGAATTGTGCTCTTCGGCAGAGAGTACTGCAAAGCACCAACCCCTCTTTGTGACACCTGCCCTTTTAATAAATAAAATTAACAAATAAAGTTTTTGAGGTCACGGAACTTTTTACAAAAAGTTCCGTGTAGGTTATAGGGCAAAGCCCTATTACGAAAGGATTAAGAATGAAGTTTTTAATAGTCGACGGCAACAGCATAATGAACCGCGCCTTTTACGGAGTAAGACCCCTTGTGACCCGCACGGGGATACACACCAACGCGGTTTACGGATACCTGAATATTCTCAAAAAGCACCTTGACGGAGTAAAGCCCGACCTTGCGGCGGTGGCCTTCGACCTTAAAGCACCTACCTTCCGCCATAAAATGTATGACGCCTATAAAGCAGGCAGACATAAAACTCCCGACGAGCTCCTTTCTCAGGTGCCCTATATCAAGGAAGCAACAAGACTTCTCGGCATAAAAACGGTGAGCCTTGAAGGTTTTGAAGCAGACGATATTCTGGGAACTCTGTCCGAAAAATTTGAAGGAGAAAGCTATATCGTAACGGGAGACCGCGACTCCTTCCAGCTTGTTTCAGACAAAACCACGGTAATACTGTCTGCCAATTCGGGGGACGAGCATTATACCCCCGAAAAAATAGTAGAAAAATACTCCCTCCCCCCCAAAAAGCTCATAGAGGTAAAGGCTCTTGCGGGAGATACCTCCGACAATATCCCCGGCGTTGCGGGGATAGGTGAGAAAACCGCCATAAAGCTTGTGCTTGAAGGGGAGAGCGTTGAGGGAATATACGAAAAGCTTGAGAATGGCACTCTTTCGGTCAGCGACGGTATAAAGAAAAAGCTTGAAGAGGGAAGAGAAAACGCCTTTCTTTCAAGAAAGCTTGCCGAAATAAATCTTTCTGTGGAGCCGCTACCCTCGCCCGAAAGCCTTGTAATAGAGACAGAGGACAAAAGTGCACTGCGTGACCTTTTCGTAAAGCTTGAATTTACCAAGCTGATGGAACGCTTCGGACTTGACGAAAAGGAAAAGACTGTCTTTTCCGACCAGATATCCTTCGACACGGTAGAGGAAGAAGAGGCGCCCATTGAAGCTCTTTCGGCAAAGGTTTTTGCTTCAAGGCTTCCCGAGGGAGTTATACCCCTTGACCTTATAGGAAAGACACTTTATTTCGACCTTGACGGCACTATTATTTCCACCCCTATGGGAGAAGAAATACTCGGTCTTTTATCATCACGCCGTCTTGCCCTTTTTGACACAAAGGATTTCTGGCTTAAAGCAGGTGAATCCTTCGACAGACTTCCCCCTGAGATGACCGCCTTTGACATTCAGCTTGCTTCTTACGTGGATAATCCCGACAGTAAGGGTGATTTTTCAAGAATTGTTATGTCGTACCTTGGGAAGAGCGTGCCCTCGGGAGCTGAAAGCCGACCCGAGTGGAGAGTATCCCTTATAAAGCCCCTTTACAATGCCTTAAAAGAAAAAATGGAAGAGGTGAAGAGCCTTTACTATGAGGTAGAGTTACCCTTGTCGAGAGTGCTTGCGGGAATGGAGCGCGAGGGCTTCGGCGTTGACAGAGAAGGCATTGAGGATTACGGCAAGTACCTTAAAGAAAAAATGGTAAAAGCAGAAGAAAGTATCTTCGCCATATCGGGTGCCACCTTTAATCTTAACTCCCCGAAACAGCTTGGAGAGGTGCTTTACGAAAAGTTAAATCTCCCCGTTCTCAAAAAGAATAAGACGGGATATTCCACCGATGCGGAAACTCTTGAAAAGCTGAGGTTTTATTCACCCATTATAGATTTTATTTTAGAATACCGCTCTCTTGCAAAGCTCTACGGCACTTATATTGAAGGGCTTTTGAAGGTCATAGGAGAGGACGGCAGAATAAGGACAAGCTTCAATCAGAAGCAGACCCTGACGGGAAGGCTTTCCTCATCAGAGCCAAATCTTCAGAACATTCCCATAAGAACGCCCGAGGGAAGTGAGCTGAGACGCTTCTTTAATGCAAAAGAGGGTCACGTTCTCATAGACGCCGACTACTCACAGATAGAGCTGAGAGTTCTTGCCCACATTTCGGGAGATGAAAATCTCATTTCCGCCTTTAATTCGGGGGCAGATATACACTCTGCCACCGCATCTCAGGTTTTCGGTGTGCCCCTGAATGAGGTAACGGGAGAGCTGAGAGGTAAGGCTAAGGCGGTAAACTTCGGTATCGTCTACGGAATGGGTGCCTTCTCGCTGTCCGAGGATTTGAAGGTCTCAATGAAAGAGGCAAAGGACTACATCGACAGTTATTTTGCCACCTATCCGAAGGTAAGGAAATATCTTGAAGACACCGTGGCGAGAGCCTACGAGACGGGATACGCTGAGACCCTTTGGGGCAGAAAGAGATATATTCCCGAGCTGACGGGAACAAAAAAGCAGCTGCGCTCCTTTGGAGAGAGAGTTGCCAAAAACTCGCCCATTCAGGGAACAGCGGCAGACCTTATAAAGCTTGCTATGGTTAAGACCGACAAAAGACTTCGCGCAGAGGGACTTCTCAGCCGTCTCATTTTGCAAGTACACGACGAGCTTATTATAGAAGCGCCCGAAAGGGAAGCGGAATACGTTAAAGCACTCTTGAAGGAAGAAATGGAGGGAGTGGCAGAGCTCAGCGTTACCCTTTCCGCCGACGTGGGAATGGGCAAAAACTGGCTCGACGCAAAGAAATGAAAAGAGCATACACAGTTGACCGTCTTGAAGAGCTGTTAAAAGACGTTTTTCAGAAAAACGGCGTGAAAAAGGCTACCGTCTTTGGCTCCTATGCAAAAGGAGAGGCAAGGCGGGGAAGTGATATTGACCTTTGTGTGGAGACAGACCTTCGGGGGCTCAGCTTTATTTCTCTCATAGAGGATATAAGACAGGTCTTAAGAATTGACCCCGACGTGGTACGAGCGTCGGAGGTTGTGGAGGGCTCACGGCTTGACCGTGAGATAAAAAAGGACGGTGTTATCATCTATGAAGGATAAAAACACCGTAGGTAAAATGCTTTTTTACTGCAACAAAATTCTTAGCTACACAAAAAACAAAACCCCGAAAGAGGTTGAGAGTGACTCAATTCTTGCCGAGGCTTGTGTATTTAATCTTTCTCAGATAGGGGAGCTTTCCCATAGGGTGTCAAGGCACATTCAGGAGAAAACGCCCCATATCCCGTGGCGCAGTCTTTACGGACTGAGAAACAAGATAGTCCATGAATATGACGGGCTTACGCTGACTCTCATATGGGAAATAATATTCGAGGATATCCCAAAGCTCAAGAATGAGCTTGAAAAGCTATTTCTTTAAATCCTCGTTAGGAGCCTTTCCCGTCTCCTTTTTGTAAGCTACGTAAAAGCTTGAATAGTCGCCGAAGCCTGCCGAAACGCAGGCTTCGGTTATATTTTTGCCCGAAGCACAAAGCTCCTTTACAAGCAAAATGCGTTTGTGAGTAATATACTTTGCAATAGTTAGTCCCAGTTTTTCCTTGAAAATACGACAGAGGTGGTATTTACTGATATAAAAATTCTCGGCAATTCCGTCAAGTGTAAGGGGCTGTGTTATATTATCGTTTATATACAAAACTATATTTTGAACAAAGCCTCGGCTTTCTCTTTCCCGGCTTTTGCTCAACGTGTTCAGCGCCCACATAAGCTCACAAAGTGCTCCTTTTACAAGAACCTGTTCTCCCATTGCGCCATACTTCTTTATTCTCGATACAATTTCATCGAGAAGCCCCTCTCCCGAAAAGCGGTTTCCAACGCCGACGGGACGGTTTTCAAATACCTTGGCGTAGCCTTCACATCCCTCTGCCTCAAAAAAGTCAAGGCTTACGTTTATTACAAGCCTTTTGTAAAGATGTCTTTCGGTGTGTATCATGCGGTGCATTTCGTCCTGCCTTGCAATAACGACGTCTCCCTTTGCCAAAGGATAGGAGGTTCCCTCTATCCAAAAGGATGGCTTACCCTCTTCAAGATAAAGAATTTCATATATGCCCTCGTGGGAGTGAAGAGGGAAGCCGAAATTACTGTCAGCAAGGTCTGAGTCAAAGCTGAGAGAATAATTCTTGCCCTCTACCGAAAACTCTGTCATATGGAAAAATCACCGCCTTTTAATGCACGAAGTGCAATTCAAGCCCTTAGGCAATTCATTAAGTTTGCTTTGCTAACTCATTCTAACACAAGACAGCAAGATTTTCAATGTTTTTGTCAATCTTTCCATAGAATTATTTAACAAACAGTGATAAAATTATAATAGTGATAAAATTATAATGAGGTGAAAATTATGAAAATATTTACTTATACGGGGTTTTCGGATGAAATAAGCGAGTGCACCGAAAAGCAGTTCGAGCATCTGAGAAGCCTTGGAATAGAATACTTTGAGGCGAGAGGCGTTGACGGCAAGAATATAGCCGACCTTACCGACGACGAGATAAAGGAACTAAAGAGAAAGATGTCGAAGTGGGAAATAAAGGCTTCTTCTATCGGCTCGCCTATCGGTAAAATAAAGATAACAGACGACTTTAACTCTCATTTGAAAAAGCTTGAAAGGGTAATAGATATTGCCCTTACCCTTGGTACTAAATACGTGAGAGTATTCAGCTTTTACATAGACAAAAACGACAGCCTTGACAAGTGGCGCGATGAGGTTATTTCCCGAATGAAGGAAATGACAAGCCTTGCCGAAAAGAAGGGTGTTATTCTTCTTCACGAAAATGAAAAGGACATTTACGGAGAACAACCCGAAAGATGTCTTGAAATTCTCGAGGCAGTAAACAGCCCCTCTCTTCGTGCTGTCTTTGACCCTGCAAACTTTATACAAGCAGGTGTTAAGCCCTACCACGAGGCGTTCCCGCTTCTTAAAAAGCACATCGAATATATGCACATCAAGGATGCGCTTTCCGACGGCACTATCGTTCCTGCAGGAAAAGGGGAAGGTAATATTGACAAAATACTCTCCGACCTTTACAAATCGGGATGGCGCGGCTTTGTAAGTCTTGAGCCTCACCTTGGTTCCTTTACGGGGCTTGACGCTCTTGAGGGCGAAAGCAAGACCGAAATGAAGGAGGGGGCTACTCCCGAGAAATTCACCCTTGCTCACGAGAGTCTGAAGGCTATCATCAGAAAAATTACTGCAAGAGTAAGATTCGGTATCGTTGGTGTAGGTAATATGGGAAGCGCCCACGCCGACAACTTTATGAAGGGTAAAATCGAAGAGGCAGTACTCACCGCTCTCTGCGATATTGATGAAGAAAAGCGACGCATTGCAAAGGAAAAGTATCCCGACGTTCCCGTTTTCGCCGATGCAGAAGAGCTGTTCGGAAGCGGTCTTGTGGACGTTGTTGTTATTGCGGTGCCTCACTACGACCACCCGCGCCTTGTTATGAGAGCCTTTGAATGCGGACTTAACGTTATTACCGAAAAGCCTGCAGGCGTTTACACCAAGCAGGTACTTGAAATGAACGAGGCGGCAAAGAAGAGCGACAAGCTTTTCGGAATTATGTATAATCAGCGCACCAATCCCATCTATCAGAAGCTTAAAGAAATGATAGACTCGGGTGAGCTTGGCAGAATAAAGAGAGTACAGTGGACAGTTACCAACTGGTACAGAGCGCAAGCCTATCACGACAGTGCTACCTGGCGCTCCACCTGGGCAACCGAGGGAGGCGGAACTCTAATAAATCAGAACCCCCATCAGCTTGACCTTTGGCAATGGCTTTTCGGTGTTCCCAAGACTCTTTCTTCTCACACCTATTTCGGAAAGTATAGAGACATAGAGGTAGAGGACGAGGTTACTGCCTTTATGGAATATGAAAATGGAATGACAGGTGTATATATTACCTCAATCGCCGAGTGGCCCGGTACAAACAGACTGGAAATAGCCTCGGATATGGGTAAGGTTACCGTTGAAAACAACGTTATACGCTTTGACCGTCTTGAAAAGCCGGAGCCCGAATTTGATAAAGAAAACACCATTCCCTTCGGTACACCAAGCTACACCACTGAATATATTGAGGTGCCTGCCGACGGAGGTCCTCAGCACGTAGGAATTTTCAATGACTTCACCTCTGCTCTTCTTTACGGCACTCCTCTTCTTGCCCCCGGTGAAGAAGGTATAAAGGGACTTACTATTTCAAATGCTATGCACTACTCCACCTGGACAGGAAATTCCACCGTTGACCTTGATAACTTCCCTCACGAGGACCATTACAGAATACTTTGTGAGAAAATAAAAGCTTCAACGGTAGTAAAAAAGGTGTCGAATACCGTTACCGACCTTAGCGGAACTTATTAATTTTGAATAAAGGAGAAAAACATAAAAATTTAATGGAAAAGTTTTTATGTATGTGTTATAATAATGGATAGAAGAATAGGCGCTCAGCTTTACACAGTAAGAGAGCTTTGCACAAACTCCGAGGATTTCGGCAAAACTATAAAGAGAATTGCCGACGCGGGCTTTAAGACAGTTCAGCTGTCGGGTGTTCCCGACAGTGCGGGAAGTGCCGAGGAGCTGAAAAAGGTTTTCGACGAAAACGGAATTGAGGTTATAGGCACTCACCGCCCCATACAAAACTATATTGAAAACGTTCAAGGGGAAATTGAGTTTCACAAGGCTCTTGGCACCTCAATTGCGGGTGTAGGCTGGCTTCCTCCCGAATATAGAACAAGTGCCGAGGTGCTCAGAGACACTATAAAAAAATGCAACGAGGCACACCGTGAGCTGAAAAAAGAGGGAATTACTCTGGCTTGGCACAATCACGGCTTTGAGTTTGCAAAAATCGAGGGTAACAAGAGCGTTATGGACATCATTCTCGAAGAGGGTGAGTTCGACCTTATTCTCGACGCTTATTGGCTGGCTTACGTAGGAATTGACCCTGCAAGGTTTATAAAGAAGGTTGGAAAACGTGTTGCTATCGTTCACTTCAAGGATATAAGAGTACTTCCCGACAACTCTCTTGAATATGCAGAGGTGGGGCAGGGCAATATTCTTTGGAATGAGGTTATCGAAGCTTCAAAGGAAGCGGGCTTTGCGGTTATCGAGCAGGATACCTGTCACGGCGACCCAGTGGAGTCTCTTAAAACGAGCTACGATTATCTCACTTCTAATTTTGATTTAATTTAAGGAGAAAGCTTATGGCTTTTATGGACAAGAATTTTTTGCTTGACACAGAGACGGCAAGAAAGCTTTATTTTGGGGTGGCAGAAAAGCTTCCCATATACGATTACCACTGCCATCTGAGCCCAAGGGAGATTGCGGAGAACAAGAAATATTCCGACATTACCGAAATATGGCTTGGCGGTGACCACTATAAATGGCGTTTTATGCGTTCTATGGGCGTTGACGAAAGCTATATCACGGGAGATAAGTCAGGCTTTGAGAAATTTGAAAAATACTGTGAGTGTATAGGATACGCTTTTGGAAATCCCCTTTATCATTGGTCTCATCTTGAGCTTCAAAGATACTTTGACATATATACTCCCATCTCGAAAAAGAGTGCGGGAGAAATCTGGGAAAAGGCAAACGACGCACTCTCTCGCTTTTCTACCCAAAAAGCCATAAAAGACTCGAACGTTGACCTTATCGGCACTACCGACGACCCCTTTGACAGCCTTGAATACCACAAGATAATAAAGGAATCGGAAAAGCTTGACACGAGAGTTGTGCCCACCTTCCGCCCCGACAAAGCGGTTAATATCGACGCTCCCGACTTTAAGGAATACCTTGAAAAGAACGGCGTTTCCTCACTTGAGGGATTGAAGAAGGCACTTTCCGAAAGGCTCGACGTCTTTGTATCTATGGGAAGCCGAATTTCCGACCACGGTATGGTTACCGTGCCCTATCTTATAAAGAGCGAAGGTGAGGTTGCGGAAATCTTTGACAAGGCAATGGCAGGTAAATCTGTAACTCTTGACGAAAGCGAAGCTTACCGCACCAATATTCTCCTTTATCTTGCCCGTGAATATAAAAAGCGTGACGTTGTAATGCAGCTACACGTCAGCGCAATAAGAAATAACAATACCAAGATGTTCAAAAAGCTTGGTCCCGACACAGGCTTTGACTCCATCGGTGTCTTTTCACTTGCCGAAAAGCTTTCACGCTTCCTTGATGCCCTTGAGGTTGAGGACAGTTTACCCAAGACTATTTTGTACTCACTCAACCCCGGCGACAACTATATGCTTGCCACGATGCTTGGCAACTTTCAGGGTGACGGCATAAAGGGTAAAATTCAGCTTGGCTCTGCCTGGTGGTTTAACGACCATCTCGACGGAATGAGAGAACAACTGAAGGCTCTTGAAAGCGAGGGGGCGCTTGCAGCCTTTGTGGGAATGACCACCGACAGCCGAAGCTTTCTGTCTTATCCGAGACACGAGTATTTCAGAAGAATACTCTGTCAGAGAATAGGAGAAAAGGTTGAAAAGGGAGAATTTGCAAACGACGAGGAAATTCTTTCTGAAATAGTTGCAGACGTGTGTTATAATAATGCTAAGAAATATTTCAATATGTGAGGTAAACTATGAAGCTTCCATTTAAAATTGATTTATCAGGAAAGGTTGCCGTAGTAACGGGGGGCGGTGGAGTTCTTTGCTCTATGTTTGCCAAGGCTCTTGCCCAAAACGGTGCTAAGGTGGCAGTTCTTGACTTAAGACTTGATGCCGCAAAAAAGGTGGCAAAGGAGATTGTTGAGGCAGGGGGTATTGCCGAAGGGTATGAATGCAACGTTCTGAAGCCCGACTCGGTAAAAGGGGCAAGAGAAGCGATACTTGCCGACTTTGGAAGAGCCGATATTCTCATTAACGGAGCAGGAGGAAACAACCCCAAGGGCACTACCGACAAGGAGTATCTTGAAAAAGAGGACCTTGAAAAGGCGGGCTCTGAGCTTAAAACCTTCTTTGACCTTGACCCTGAGGGTGTTGAGTTTGTATTTAACTTAAACTTTCTCGGCACTCTTATTCCCACACAGGTTTTCGCCCGTGATATGGCGGAGAGAGGAATCGGAAATATCATAAACGTTTCTTCTATGAATGCTTTTTGTCCTCTTACGAAAATTCCCGCTTATTCAGGAGCAAAGGCGGCTATATCCAACTTTACTCAATGGCTTGCCGTTCACTTCTCAAGAGTGGGTGTAAGAGTAAATGCAATTGCGCCCGGCTTTTTCGTTACCGACCAGAACAGAGCACTCCTCTTCAAGGATGACGGAAGCGCAACACCCAGAACCGAAAAAATTCTTGCCGCTACACCTATGGGACGTTTCGGTGAGGCTGAAGAGCTTATTGGTACACTCCTTTGGCTTGTATGCGACGAAGCGTCAGGCTTTGTTGACGGAACTGTAATTCCCGTTGACGGCGGATTTAATGCATACTCGGGGGTATAAAGTCTGAATAAATTCAGACAGTTAAAAGTTAAGAGGTAAGAGGTAATAAATTCTCTCTATTCCTTTTCCTTTAGTGCCTTTTATATTAGCAGAAAGGACGGGTCATAGCTGTGAAAGAAATTTACGAAGCGCCAATAATTGAGGTTACGGTGTTTGAAGAAAGTGACGTTCTCACTTCAAGCAGGGGCGGACCTATTGAGCTTCCTATACTTCCCATCTGGAACGGATAAAAAAAGCATCTGACGATGCTTTAATGAATAGTGAAAATTGAAGAATTCAGGACAATTTCGCTAAGGCGAAATTTACAATCAATTATAATTTTGCCCAAAGCAAAATTTACCGAAATTATTCAATATTCAATCTTCATTATTCAATAATAGCGTTACATTTAATAATTGTAATTTCCTAGTAAATAAAAATTTGAGCAGTAGCAAAATTGCTACTGCTCTTTTTTGTTTCATTTTACAGGCGGGGCGATTTTAACATCCCCTACGTATAGAATTTTTCTTTTGCTTCCTTTAAGAACTTGAAGGATTCTTCAAAATACTTTCTGTTCTTCTCGGTTGTGCTGAACCAGGGAGCGGTCATAAAGCCAATCACCTGATTGTCGGGTGCGTTATCCTTGAAGTACTCTAAAAGGTCATGGGTGTTCCAATCGCAACGGTTGAATACCGAGGCGCAGGGAACGTAGTTGTAGCCTTCCTTCATAAGGGGAAGGGCAACCTCGCGGAACTTAACGAGGAATGGGTCTTCTTCTACGAACTTGATTCCCATCTTTGCATAGTCGCCCTCGTTATAGTAGGCAACGTACTCGGCTCTCGACTCAACAAGAGTCCAATGCTCGGGCTCGAATGCGTTGTAGTACCAAGGAGAGAGAACCACCTCATCGGGGTCGATGTGCTTTCTGAAATCGTCGGGGTGATTGAAAAGAGGGCATGACCAAATCCAGGGCTTTGCGCCTGTTTCGATAACAGAGTCCATAAGGTATCTCAGGTCGTGCCAGAAAAGCTCTCCCTGACGGTAGATGGCAAGCTGTGCGCCTGCAACGTGCTTTCCGTCCTCTTCGTCAAAGCCAATGTGGATATATTCGGGCTTTTCAAACATATCGTAGACTTCTTTGATAAGGTCATCGCAAACTCTATAATAGGTGTTTGTGGAAATCATTCTTGCATACTCGCCAAGCCATATATCGTGGGGAGTAGCGAAGTTAATCTTAGGAATAAGGGTAATTCCCTTTTCACGGCAACGCTTTATCTCGGCGTGAACTCTCTTTCTTGTCCAAGCATCGGGAAGGGAGATTTCGGGGTGGGATGCGTACTGAACGGCGTCGCCGAGGTCGAGAACTATCATGTTGATGCCCGTCTTTTCGGACTCCTCAACTATGTAATCCCAAACCCCTTCGTCAAAGTTATCTGCAACGGTAGGATACTTCTTCGACCACATATTCATGCTAAGGTGAACAAGTATTGACCATATTTTACTGTTCATAATCTTTATCCTTTCAGCTCTACTGTTTCGGGAATTTCAGCAAGAGAATAGGTGGGTATTTCGTTTCTCTTCCTATCCTTATTCTTTATCCACTTACCGTTAGTGAAGTCGGGCACTGCAACGGGAATGCCTCCCATAGCAAGAGAGTCCTCTGTAAGAGTACTGATAGACATCCAAGCGGCAGTATCGTATACGTCGATGGGAGGGTCAGCCTTTGCCATAGCGCTTTCATAAAAGGCACGGAGAACAAGCCAGTCCATACCGCCGTGACCGCCCTTGATACCCTCTTCCTCATACTTCTTCCAGATGGGGTGATTGAATTCCTTGCCGTAGGTGGTTTCTACGTTGTTCCAAAGGCTTTTCGCTACAACCTCGCCGTATTCCTTCTCATAAGTTGCCTCGTCACGGTCAAGGTAAAGGGAGTTTGTTTCCTCTTGATAGTACGCCTTTGTACCCGAAATATCGAAGTCTCTGGAGTAAGCACGGGGCAGGGTGATAGAAAGGGTAAGTCTGATAGTTTCTCCCCCTGCACACTTAATAACGGTTGTTACAACGTCGCCCTGCTTAAAATCAATTTTAGCAAGGTCGTCCTCTTTACCTCTCTTATTCACGATGTATTCGTGGAGTCCTCTTGCCTTAGAAGACATGGAAACAAGAGAAAGGAAGCGGTTTCCGCGGTTGATGTTAAGAAGCTTTGCGATAGGTCCGAGAGCGTGAGTGGGGTAGTTATCGCAGTTGCGGTGAGTGTAGTTACGAAGTCTGTAATGACGTATCTCGTTACCGCTTGAAACCTCGTTTCTCAAATCGTGGTGATAAGCGCCGTTACAGTGAACGAGCTCGCCGAAGTCGCCGTTTTTAACCATATTGAGACACATGAGCTCCTTCTTGCCGTAGCAACAGTTTTCAAGCATCATGCAGGGCATACCTGTCTCTTCACTTGTATGAACCAGTCTCCAGCAGTCCTCGATAGAGTAAGCACCGCCAACTTCAACGCCGACGTATTTGCCTGCCTTCATAGCGGCAATGGCAACCTCAACGTGAGCCTCCCAAGAGGTAGCGATTACAACGGCTTCAACGTCCTCACGCTTCAAAATCTCGCGGTAATCGGTGGTGGAAAAGGGAGTGTACTCTCTCTTTTCCTCAACCTTTTTCTTTGCCGCCTCGGCTCTATCCTCGTACTCGTCGCAGACAGCCACAACGTCCACGTCATCCATGTTGAGAGTAACACCGAGAAGTCCTACTCCTCTCTGTCCGTAGCCGATAAATCCTAACTTAAGCTTTCCCATGATTTTATCCTCCATCATATATGTTTTGTTACTGTAATTCCTTGAATGCCTACGGTGTTCTTTCCGTCCTTAAAGCTGAATTCTATATTGTAACCGCCCGCCTCTTTTATCTCAGCGTCGGCGCAGATTATATCCTTATAGACGTGAATGTTTCCCGTGTTTATTATAACAGTATCCTCTAAAATCACCGCGCCGTCCTTTTTCACTCGGATAGCAGCATCAACAGCGCCCTTGGCACTTGACTTTAAGAAAATTCTATAAGTTCCTGCCTCTTTTATATCCACGGTGTGCTCCACCGAGCACTCCCAGCCGCTTCCTATATGTATAAGGTTTGAGTAGGCGGTGCGAGAGCCTGTTATAACTGACTCGAATATTCCCTTGACAATAGCATTTTCGTTATCAAGAGGAACGTCGAAGAACTTAGGCTCGGCGGTTTTCAGCTCTGTCGAAATACTGTCTCCCAAAACGTACCAAGAAGTAACGGGGGAGACCTTCACCTCATATTCGGTTGAAGGGTCAAGGTCGAAGAGTGTATAGGTATAATCCTCTCTCTTGTTTTTGAGGAAAAAGTCGCTTATAATTCTATGCTTCTTGAGAGAGTCTCCCGTCGTTTTGTCAATAAGCTCAATATCGTAGTAAGCAACAATACTGTCCATACCTGCATCTGCAGGAAGCGCTGCGGGGAAGGTAACGGTTGCGTCCACGTCGGAAACAGAGTCAACTCTGAGAGTGCTTCCCTTTGCAAAGTAAGGCTTTCCGCTCTTTTCAGCTCTCTTATCGGTGTAATTGTAAACGCCTCTTTTGATAACAAACTCAGCGTTCTCAAGATATGATGGCTCTTTCTCGCTGGCATAGAAGGGCTTGATGGTAACGTCGTTTGTCTCTTCGTCAACCCTGAGCATAAAGCCCTGCGTGGGATATTCGGCGTGCCTTTCGGTAGCGGTAGGAAGGCTGAGTCCGTTGCCTCCCATTATTGTACTTGTATGGAAAAAGGTTGCTCCACCCTCCACCTGAGTAATAGTGCGGGGGTCGGAATTGGGGAAGTGATAATGACCCGAAATAATTATTACACGGGGCTCATTTATTATAAATTCTCTGAATTCTTCGGTGTAACTGTGTGCTTTTTCGGTTCCGCAAAGAGTGTTATCTATGGGGAAATGCACAAGGAGAAAAACAGGCTTGTCAGATTCCTCAAGTGCCAAGGTAACCTTTTCCTTAATAAAGGCTTCTATTTCCTTTGAAGGAGTACCTGCATAATCGGCAGGTCCCGCAGTTATAAAGTGATAACCTTTTATAACGGTATCCATTTCGGGAAGAAGTCCAGTTTCGTCGGTAAAGGTCTTTCTGGAAAGAGTCTTTATCTCCTCTCCCTCCATCCACAACGTAAACTCGTGGTTTCCAAGCGCAAAGATAAGTTTACCCTCGTTTTTCATTTTGGTGTAAAGCTTATTTGCGTTAAGTCTTGAGTAACTCTCATGTGAAGGCAAAACGTTTGTGTCAAGATATATAATATCTCCCACAAGTGCAAGGGCGTCAAGCTCCATACCCTCGGACAGGGCCTCAATACTGTCCGTTACCACGTTCATATAGTATTGATTGTTGTGCAAATCAGAAAAGAAAGCGATATTCAGCATATTAAAATATCCCCTTTAAAAAATTTTAGTTTGTTGACAAAACTTCTTTTTTGTTTATAATACAATTAGATTATATCACATCTAATTCATAACGCCATTAAAAAACAGATAAAAAACATTTAATTTCGGATACTTTTGCAGGAGTTTGGAATGAACGAAAAACAAACGTTTTATAAAATACCCAAAATGCTTAAGGTTGAGTCCTTTTTCACGTCGTTTATAAGATACTATGACGGAGACTATCGCTTTGAGGGCGAAATGCACGATTTCTGGGAATTTACCTACGTTTTCGACGGCTCGGCGTCGGTTGCAAAGGACGATAAGGTGTACGTTCTGAACAAAGGGGAAATCGTTTTTCACAAGCCCATGGAATTTCACAGACTTTGGGGCAACGGAAAGCCTTTTTCGGTGCTTGTCATATCATTTGAAGCAAAGGGAAACGTTATGGAAAAGCTTGCCGACAGCGTATACACCCTGAACCTTTCTCAGCACAATTCCCTCATGGATATAAAAAGAGATATTGACAACACCTACAACGTTGACAGAATAACCCTTTACACCGACGGAAGCGCACCGCTTTCGCTGAATACCATAGCCTTAAAGTTTGAGCTTTTTTTGCTTGAGCTGATAAAGCTGGGAGCGTCAGAAAAGAAAGCGGAAAGCT
Organism: Clostridia bacterium; assembly: GCA_017467865.1. GTDB lineage: Bacteria > Bacillota > Clostridia > Oscillospirales > SIG627 > RGIG6353. Next base: position 43,027 of record JAFUKG010000014.1, on the reverse strand, counting down.
CTGTGACGTCACAGGAGTTTTCAAAAATTGTAAACGTTATGTACTCAAATCTTGACCGAGACTTGTCGGTAGAAGCAATTGCAGAGCTATGCAATATCGGCGTGAGCAATCTTAAAAAAATCTGTCATAAGTATGCAGGGGTGGGGCCGGCAAAGCACTTTTTGAGGCTCAAAATAACCCACGCCGTAAGGCTTCTTGAAAACGGTATAAGTGTCACAGAGGTGAGCGAGGCGCTTGGATTTTCAAGTCAGAGTTACTTTTCGGTGGTCTTTAAAAGGGAGACGGGACGTTCTCCGGGTGAGATGAAAAGAAAAAACAATTAGGCGAAAAGTCCAATAAAACCGTTAAATTTTAAATAAAATGCTACTTGTATTTTGCACTGCGTTATGTTAGAATTGTAAAGGAGAATTTACAATGGAGGAATGTTTTTGTTATGAAATGTATTAAAGGCGCAAAGATAATTCTGCCTCATTCAATCGAAGAGGGCAAGGCTCTGCTTTTCGACGAAAAAATCGTAGGAGTAGTTGAAGAGAAGGATATTCCCGCAGATGCCGAAATAATAAGTGCCGAGGGCTCTTACGTTGCTCCCGGTCTTGTAGACGTACACATTCACGGCTATCTTAACGAAGATGCTTCCGACGGAAATGCCGAGGGTATCAGAAAGATGGCGGAAGGCGTTATGAAGAACGGCGTTACTGCTTTTCTTCCCACAACAATGACAGTTTCTATGACAGAAATAGAAAAAGCTCTTGACGTTGTGCGCTCACTTCAGGAGGAAAGTAAGACCTGGAAGGGTGCTTATCTTGCAGGTGTAAACTCTGAGGGTCCCTTTATCAACGAGTCGAAGAAGGGTGCACAGGCAGCCGAGCACATCAAAAAGCCCGACGCAGATTGGGTTATCAAGAACAGCGATATTATAAAGATTTGTACCATTGCTCCTGAAACAGAGGGTGGATATGAAGCAATAAAGAAGATTACAACAGAAAGCTCCGTCAAGGTTTCGGTAGGACATACCGACGCTACCTTTGAGGAAGCGATGAAGGCGTTTGACTGCGGTGCAACTCAGGTAACACACTTGTTTAATGCACAAACTCCCCTCCATCACCGCAAGCCCGGTGTGGTTGGCGCAGGACTTGCATCCGATGCGTATACCGAGCTTATTGCAGACACCTTCCACGTAAACAAGGGGCTCTTCTCCTTGGTTGCAAAGTGCAAGAAGGATAAGCTTATACTCATCACCGACTGCACAAGAGCAGGCGGTATGCCCGATGGAGAATATTCTCTCGGCGGTCAGCCCATATTCCTTAAGGGAATTCAGTGTCTCCTTGCCGACGGCACTATTGCAGGAAGCGTTCTCAGACTCAACGAAGCAGTTAAAAACTTCCGCGACAACACAGATATGCCTCTTTACGAGATAGTTGCGGCAGCATCCCTTAACCCCGCAAAGGCGGCAGGTCTTGACTCCAAGGGCTCACTTGAAGAGGGCAAGGATGCGGACATTATAATTACGGATATGAATTTTGATATCAAGAAAACAATTATTGGAGGAGAAATAAGATATGAAGCTTAAGGTTGAAGCAATACTTGACAAAGAATTTACCCCTATGGCTCTCGTTTACCGCGAGTTTACCGAAAATGCAAAGAAGGCAGGCGGTGTAAAGCTTGTTATCGGCATTGAGCGTAACAAGGGTTACGTCAGCGCATTTGAAACAGTAGTTTACCCCGACAACGCAGGCCACGACGAGGAAAACTACGAGTTTGTAGAAAGACTTGTAAAGACTCTTCTCTGGATAAGAGGCGGTCACAAGATAATCATTGCAGGCTCACCCCTTATTGCAGAAAGAATTAAGAAGGATTACACAGTAAGCGGCAAGAGAGCATTCGACTATGACTTTATGAGCGGTGTTTATGAAACAGAGGTTACAGTTGAGGCGAGAACTATTGAAGCTGCTCCTGTAACAAGCGAAAGCGCTACACCCGTCGGACGTCACCTTGACGGATGCAGAATAGGTTTCGACGCAGGCGGAAGCGACAGAAAGGTAAGCGCTGTTATCGACGGTAAGAGCGTTTACAGCGAAGAGGTTGTATGGTTCCCTAAGACAAACTCCGACCCTCAGTATCACTATGACGGAATTCTTTCCGCTATGAAGTCAGCAGCAGAGCATATGCCCAGAGTTGACGCTATCGGCGTTTCCTCCGCAGGTGTTTACGTAGACAACAGAATAATGGTTGCATCCCTTTTCCTTAAGGTTCCCAAGGATGAATTCAACGCTAAGTGCAAGGATATGTATATCAACGTTGCTAAGGAATTCGGCGACGTTCCCCTTGAAGTCGCAAACGACGGCGACGTTACTGCTCTTGCAGGCGCTATGGACTTAAATGACAACAACGTACTCGGTATCGCTATGGGTACAATTGAAGCAGGCGGATACGTTGACGGTGTCGGTAACATCACAGGCTGGCTCAACGAGCTTGCATTCGTTCCCTGCGACTACTCCAAGAACGCTATGGTTGACGAGTGGTCGGGCGACTACGGTTGCGGTGTTAAATACTTCTCTCAGGACGCAGTTATCAAGCTTGCCCCCGCCGCAGGAATTGAGCTTGACGAAAGCCTTTCTCCCGCTGAAAAGCTCAAGGTTGTTCAGGGTCTTATGGCAGAGGGCGACGAAAGAGCAGCGAAGATTTATGACACCATCGGTGCATACTTCGGATACACTATCGCTTACTACGCACTCTTCTATGATATAAAGCACGTTCTTATCATGGGCAGAGTTACATCAGGTGAGGGCGGTGTTATTCTCCTTGACAGAGCAAAAGAAGTTCTCGAAAAGGAATTCCCCGAGCTCAACTCTAAGATTCAGCTCCACATTCCCGACGAGTCCAGCCGTAGAGTTGGTCAGTCTGTTGCGGCAGCAAGCCTTCCTGAGATAAAATAAACTATGATTATTTCGCATGAAATAATCATATCATAACGTTCGGCGAAGCTGAACTCATAACTCTAAACTCATAACTCAAAAACAGAGCAAGAATAAAAGTTAAATCTTCTATTCTTGCTCTGTTTTTTACAATATCTTCTTAAGCATATGACAAAAATCCGAAAGAGGGAAGCCCACAACGTTCAAAAAGTCGCCCTTGATGCCCTTGACAAGATAGGCGCCAAGCCCTTGGGCGCCATAGCTGCCCGCTTTGTCAAAGGGCTCTTTTGTATCTATATACCAGTCGATTTCCTCTTTTGTTAAGGGATAAAGCTCCACCTCGGTGGAAACCACCTTTGAAAAGGAGCGTCCCTTATAGAAAACTGCGTAAGCGGTGAGAACGCGGTGCGCTCTGCCCGACAAAGCTGTCAGCATTCTTTCGGCGTCGGCTCGGTCACGGGGCTTACCCATTATCTCGCCGTCAAGCACTACCACGGTATCGGCTGAAACCACTATTTCGTCGGGGTGTTTAACCTTGGCGTCAGCACCTTTTTCTACCGCTAAAAGCTGAACGGTGTCCTCGGGGGAAAGCTTTTCCTCGGGCATTGTTTCCTTTGCTGAGGGCACAACCTCCACCTCAAAGCCCATATTAGTTAAAATTTCACGGCGTCGGGGCGACCCCGATGCAAGTATTATTTTCATAGTATTTCTCCTAAATCGAAAATTTCATCATAGCTTACTTTTAGGATTTCTTTTATCAGAACTATTTCGTCGGAATAAAGGTGCCTTTGACCTACTTCTATTTTTGCTAAAGCACTTCTGGTAACGTCAAGCCCTTCGACCTGTAGTTTAACAGAAAGCTCCTCTTGTGTCAAGCCCGCTTTTTCTCTCAACTTTCTGACATTTTGCCCTATTGCTTTTTCTATTTTTGCATTCATACCGCAAAATCCTTTGCACTTATTTAAGAGCAAAAAACTCTTGACAACATTATATCCTTGTGTTATAATCTTCTTGCACCTATATAAGTGCAAAAGATTATTTTTAAAAGAAAGGTATTAATATGTTTTGCATAAAGTGCGGAAAGGAAAATAAAAGCGACTCGAAATTTTGTGTTTTCTGCGGTGAAAAATTAAAAACAGAAAAGGAAAATGCCACTCTGCCTCACGGCGAGTTTCATGATTGCATAACCAACACTCAACCGATATGCTTAACAAATGAGCTCAAAAGCTTTGTGCGTTCGCCTATTATCATTATAGCAATTTCACTTTTCAGCATATATATATTATCTGTAATAGCCGGTGCCGGAAATTTTATTTCCAATGCTCTTGATAGCTTAGAAGATTTATTTGATATTGATCTCGACTTTGCAATAAGTAAGTTAAGCGGTATATTTTCTTTTGTAGCTCTGATAATTATGATACCGAATATTCTCATTTGTGTGGGTCTATGGATAACAGTTTACAGTGCTTTTAATAAAACTTCTCTCTCCATAAACTTATCGGGAATGAAAATAATAAAAATTGTAAATATCCTCATTTTGATTTTTACTTTAATCTTCTGCATTTTCTCTATTGCATCCGCCTCGGGTATAATTTTTGAAGCTTTAAGTGAAAACACCGAAAAAATAGATAGTATTACAAGCAATTCAGAATATAGTGTCGGCGTAAATCCCCCCGCTCCACAATCTTCTTTCTCTTCTCCTTTAATTCTATTTTTTGCGATACTGTTACCCTTTGTTTTATTTAGAATTTTGTATTTATTCAAAATAAATAGCACTTTAAAAAGCTTTATAAAATCTGCCGAAAATAACCGTGCATTTCCAGGTGCATCTAAATTTGTTGCCGTAATGCTGATAATATCGGGCATTTTAAACTGCCTTGGCGGACTTTTCGGCATCAGCTCTTTATCAACATGGTGCAATGCGGGTGCTTCTATCTGCTTTGCCATAATTATTTTCAAATTCCACTCTTTTTGTTTAAGCAAAATAAAAGCAATTTAGAAAAAAGCAAGACTCTATATACCGAGTCTTGCTTTATTTTTTCGCTATTTATCCTTTTCTTGTAAATTCTCCATTGATTTTTTCGCTGTTTAATACGGCTTTAACAGTTTTGACGCTGTCCTTTTCGTCGGTGATAAATATTGCTCTGAAGGACATTCCTCTCGTCACTTCTTTATCGGCGTTGTAGGTGGGAACGCTGTTGAATATCTGACAGCGGTGGAAATATTCGGGGTAGACGGGGAATTTCACCCCTCTTCTGTCGGTAAGTATAGTACTCTTACGGCAGTTTTTAAAGTCAGAGCACTCACGGCAGTTGTCTTTCAAATTAATTATACAGTTTTCCATTATCATAAGAGGCATTCTTCCATAAACCGTCTCACCTGCGGGAAGAGCTTTTATAATATCTCTTTTAAGGGAGGGGGAAAGCTCGGGAGAAAGAAGTACGCCCTCAAATCCCATATGAGAAAGTACCTTTGCGGTGTGGGAATTATACACGTTGAGCCTTACACCGCCAAGGACTTCAAAGCCAATACTCTTAGCTATTTTCGCCACTCCCACGTTTTCGGCATATGCCCTTCTCACGCCAAGGTCGTAAAGCCTTCTCATTTCCTTTTCCGCCTCTTCTCTTTGGCTGTCGAAAAGGATAGCGGGAAGCACTACTCCTGCCTTTTTCACATTTTCAAGCTTGGGAAAACGGAAAAGCGGAAAATAAACTCTGTCTGCGAGGGCTAAAAGCCTCTCTCCTTCCTCTTGATCTGCCCTTCGGTGAGGGGCGAGAATAACGTAATGAGCGAGAGGCTCTGCACCTTTTTCACAAGGCTTTTCCACGGGCTTTCTGTCAGACTTTTCAACTCTTTTTATAATGGCAAGTCTCAATGCCTCGGCGCACTCACGGCGAGCCGAGTTGAGAGCCGAGCGAGGATAAATATAATCGCCGTCGGCAAAAAAGTCGAATTCTTCTATTTCAAATTCGGTGTCTCCCAATTTTGAAAGCTGAGACAGAGCAAAATCTCGGTCAAGGGGTCTCGTTTCGGCAATATCGGGTGAAGGAAGAGAAACCTTTACGCTCTTATCCGATGAAGAAAAGGTGAGCGTGCCACCCTCTTTTGTAACCTCAAGGGATACTTTTATTTTTATTTTAGGAAGCTTAAAGGTGCTGTCTGAAAGCTCTCTTGTTTCTTTTTTATCCTCTTCGCGTCTTATGCCATACATTTTTCTGCCGAGAATTCTGTTGTAGTATCCGTCGGTAAATCCGTTTCGGCTGAAAAGGCGGGCAAGGTGCTCTTTTTCGTCTTTTCTTATGTTTCTGCCCTCGTCAACAAGACGTCTGAAAACAGATACAACACCACCTACGTACTCGGGGCTTTTCATTCTGCCCTCGATTTTAAGAGAGGCAACGCCCATTTCCGAAAGCTCTGTCACGTAGTCGGTAAGGCTAAGGTCGGAAAGACTCAAGGGGTAATCAATACCCCCGCCCGAAAAGGGAAGCCGGCAGGGCTGAGCGCACTCTCCTCGGTTTCCGCTTCGTCCGCCAACCAGCGAGGAGAAAAGACAATCACCGCTATGGCAAACGCAAAGCGCTCCGTGAACAAAGGCTTCTATCTCTATGGGGGAGTTCTGACAAATATATCTTAAATTATCACGGTCAAGCTCTCTTGCCACAACCGCTCTTTTAACCCCCATATCCGACAGCGCTTTTATCTGTTCAAGAGAGTGTGTTACGCATTGGGTACTTGCGTGTAATGTAATACACGGAAAAGCTTCTCTTAGTGCCGTCATAAAACCTAAATCCTGAACGATAAAGGCATCCGCTCCCATATTAATTAGCCTCTCAACCTGATCAAGAAGCTCGTAAAGCTCTCTGTCGGTGACAAGAGTGTTGAGAGTAACGTATATTTTTTTATCAAAAAGAGAGGCTAAATCAAAGGCCCTTTTAAGCTCTTCGTCGCTGAAGTTCTTTGCATTCACACGGGCGTTGTGCTTAGGTGTGCCCAAATACACTGCGTCGGCACCTGCCGAAACGGCAGAAACAAAAGCATCATAAGAGCCTGCGGGAGCAAGTATTTCGAGTATATTTTTATTTTTCATATAATCTCACTTACAACACTTGAAATTTTTTATTAATATTAGTATAATACAAAAAAGGAATAAAAGAAAGAGTTTTTTGAAAAAACGGAGATACTATGACAGATAAAGAAAAAATTTTAGATGGAATTAAATCAAGGTGCCTTAATTGCACGGCGTGTCCACTTTGCGAGACACGTACAAACGTGGTTTTCGGCAGAGGAAATATAGATGCGGATATTCTTTTTATCGGTGAAGCGCCGGGCGAAAAGGAGGACTTGTCGGGCGAGCCCTTTGTGGGAGCGGCAGGCAAGCTTCTTGACAAATTCCTCGTAGCCGTGGGACTTTCGGAAAACGACTATTACATAGCCAATATTATAAAATGCCGTCCCCCGAAAAACCGAGACCCCAAGCCCGAAGAAGAGGATGCTTGTATCGGCTTTTTGAAGGAACAGCTTATGGCAATCAAGCCGAAAATCATAGTATGTCTTGGAAGAATATCGGCAAAAAGGATAATAAAGGAAGATTTCAAAATCACCGAGGAGCACGGAAAGTGGTTTAAAAAAGGCAATTTTCTTATAACCGCGGTTTTCCACCCTGCGGCAATACTCCGCGACCCCCGACGCAAGCAGGCTGAGCTGGAGGATTTTGAAAAAATTGCCGAAATGAAAAACAAAATATCGGATATAATATGAGTGTGACCAAAAGTCACACTCTTTTTGGCTTCCATGGAACTCTGACAATTAGATTTTGAAGTTATTAATATAGAAATATGAAAAAAATCTTTACTCTTCTGTTTTTAACTTTTGTCTTTACCATCACCGCCATTGCGGGAGTGTCAAACAAAAAAATCGAGTGGTACTACAAGCCTACCTGTGACGGCACAAGACCGTCGGGGGCTCTTGAGGCTCACTTTCTGTCGGAGTACGACGCCCACTTTATAGGTAAGGACGAAAAATGTGTTTATCTGACCTTTGATTTAGGCTACGAAAACGAAAACGTGTTTAAAATTCTTGACACCTTGAAAAAAGAAGACGTACCCGCAACCTTTTTTCTCTTGAGGCATACCGTTGTAAACGGTGACAGTCTTGAAAGAATAATTGAGGACGGACACTGTGTAGGAAATCACACCTCTCATCACAAGGATATGACAAAGATGGGAGATATAAATTCCTTTAAAGAGGAGCTCTTGAGTCTTGAAGAGGACTTTACGAGAGTGACGGGTAAAGAGCTGTCAAAGCTTTACCGCCCGCCCGCAGGTGCCTTTTCTGAGGAAAATCTCGCTTGGGCAAAGGAGCTTGGATATAAGACGGTTTTATGGAGTCTTGCTTATGCAGATTGGGACGAAAAAGCACAAATGTCCCCTGACGCGGCTATGAATAAGCTAATGTCACGAATGCACAACGGCGCTGTAATTCTCTTACACCCAACCTCATCAACAAATGCTCAAATTCTTGAAGGCTTTATAAAGAAGCTGAAGGCTGACGGGTACACCTTTAAAACTGCAGATGACCTTTAAAAGGAGATGTAAAAAAAGTCCAGACCGTCAAAAACAAAAATAAAGTAAATTGAAATGCTTTTAATAACTTTTTAATAAATAATTTTCAAGGAAAAAACTCAAAATGAGTTTTTACTGAAAAATTATATGTTTTTGACTATGAACAAACCTCGCCTCTGCCGTACAATCGTACGCCTGTGCGGAGGATTTTTGCCGAGTAGCGAATTAGCGAATCGAGCAAAAATTCAAGCCATACAGAGAACGAAACCCGAACAATGTGTGAGGGTGTAGTGAGTCGTAAGGCTTCGGTTTGTCCATTCTGAAGCATTTTTTCCTATCTCCTATGAGTCAGGGGGTGTAAAAAACTCGAAAGAGTTTTTTACACCCCCTTTTGGGTGACGCAAGACACTTTTGTCATGTGTTCAAAAGCTGTAAAATCAAGGGCATAGTTACGATGCTTGAAATTGTACCAAGCAAGAACACGTCTGCCGCCTCCTCCTGACCTTCGCCAAGCATTTCCGCAAAGTTAAGCACCACGCTGGCAACGGGACAAGCACCAATAATAAACATAACCGTTCTGATGTTCATATCGAAGCCAAACAGAGAAATAACTCCGAAAGCAATGAGAGGATAAACCATCTGCTTGAAGAAAATGGTAAGATAAAAAAGAGGTGTCGTAAAGATAGGCTTAATTCTTACAGTAGCAAGTCTTATACCAAGAATAATCATAGAAACTGGAGTTGTCATTTTACCAAGAGTGGTAAAGGTTGTTTCAATAGAGCCCGTAAGCTTTATATTGCACAAATAAAGGCAAACCGCAACGGCAAAGCCAATGATAGCGGGATTTAACAGTATTTTCTTAATTTTAATATATTTTTTATCCCTTGTTATAACCGCAGAGCCTACCGTCCAAGCAAGGATATTCATTCCTACGCCATATGCGTTTGCATAAATAACTGCCTCGGTAAAATCGGGCATGAGAGTTTCAATGACGGGAGCGCCAAAGAAAACTGCATTTCCGAAGCAGGATGCTATGGTACATATCCTATATCTTACGCTCTCCCATTTCTTTTTATAAATTAAAAGAAATAGTCCAACAACTATAAGCTGTGTAGAAACAGTGAGCGCCATAAATAGTAATACTCTGAAAAAGAGAGCTGGGTCATATTCCGCTTTATTATAGGCATAAATGGCAAAGCAGGGCTGACATACAAATACAAGAATTTTAGATAGGGCAGGAATAACGTTTTCATCCAAAGCCTTTGTCTTTTTCAGGATAAAACCGGGCACGGCATAGATAAGCATTGATAAAACTGTAATAAAAGTGGTTAAAATACTCATAATAATCTCCTTTGCACTATTTTACCACAACTAATATAATTTTACAAGATATGTTTCACGTGAAACCTTAATATTTTATGAGGCGTGGGGTATACTATCAAAAAGCAGGTGATTTTATGAAAAAATTCAGCAAAGCGATAAAAGTGCCTGACATGGGCAGAATACAAGCGCTTATGATTTCGGGTCAGATTGAAGGCCACACAGCAGTTCCCGAGGGTGTAAAAGCTACGAAATACGAAGAAATTATACCTAAAATACTGAACTTGGAAGAAAATCCTGCCGTTTCGGGAGTTCTCATTCTTCTTAACACGGTAGGTGGAGACGTAGAGGCAGGGCTTGCCATTGCAGAAGCAATAGCAGGCATGTCAAAGCCCACAGTATCTCTCGTTTTGGGCGGCGGGCACAGCATAGGTGTTCCTCTCGCAGTTTCTGCAAAAAAGTCCTTTATAACCCACTCTGCTTCAATGATAATACACCCCGTAAGGATGAACGGAGTTGTTTTAGGAGTAGACCAAGCATTTGACTACCTATCCAGAATGCAGGATAGAATTAACGCTTTTATCATCAATCATTCCAACGCAAGTCTTGAAACTCTCAGAAGGCTTCTTTTAAATACTACCGAAATGTCCTGCGATATAGGCAGTATTCTTTACGGACAGGAAGCGGTAGATGCAGGAATAATAGACAAGGTTGCAACCCTCAGCGAAGTAATTGCAGAATTAAAAATGCTTTGCGGTGATGCTATTTGACATTTTTTTCTTATTAAGCCCTCTATAATAGATAAAAAGGAGGGCTTTAAATGGAACTTAGAAAAATTAATATGGATAGGATTATTTTGCCTAAAAGCAGAATTACGTATGACGATGGAGAAGTGTTTTTACTCGCAAAAAGTATTGCTTTGGCAGGGCTTCTTTCTCCAATATCTGTGGTGGCTCTATCCCACTCTGACCGCTTTGAAATAGTTTCAGGCAACAAACGCTTCTACGCTTGCCGTCTCTTAGGATTTAAAGAAATAAGCGCTCTTATCATCAAAGCCGACACCTACTTTGCAAGGACTGTCTTAAAAAAGGGAAACTATCGGGATTTTTTTGCGGAGGCAGATTTAGTCAAGGAGACACTAATAAAAACACATCTGACGGCAGAGGAGCTTGGAAACCTGACCTCATACACACCAAAAGAAATATTATCCTGCGTAAAGCTTTCAGGTATGTCGGAGCTTGAAAGAGAAATTGTAAGAAATAACGCCATAAGCCGTGAAATAGCCTACGAAATAGCCCTCCACGACGATATAAGAAAAAGAAATTTTTTACTCTCGGAAACAGCAAAGAAGCGGTTAAGGCTTTCTGAAGTGTTAAAGCTGACAGAAAAAGAGCATAAATCCTTCGCTAAGAAAAATGCAAGGCGTACAATAAAATTCAAGGATTTAAGGCTCTTCGACAACACCGTTAGCCGCGCGGTAGAAATTCTAAAAGAAGCAGGCGTAGACGCTCAGCTTGACACCGAAAGAGTGGCAGGCAGCACCGAATACAAAATAAAAATACATAGCTGATGTTTCACGTGAAACACCTTGACATTCGCTCATATTATTGGTACAATATATATGTAAAAATTCAAAAACAAGGATTATAATATGTGCAATATAATTGCTTTTGCAAACCAAAAAGGCGGCGTGGGAAAAACCACCTCCGCCGTTAATATAGCAGCAGATTTAGGATATTTAGGCAAAAAAACTCTGCTTGTTGACTGCGACCCCCAAGGAAATGCCTCCTCGGGTGTAGGCGCAGAAAACAGCGAAATCACAATTTGCGACGTACTTTTAAACGGTGCTGAAATTAAAAGTGCCATTGTTACTACAAAATTCAAAAACCTTGACGTTTTGCCGTCGGATATGAATTTAGCCGTTGCGGATATGGCTCTTGCAGACGAGGAAAAGAGAGAGGCCAAGCTGAAAACCGCTCTCGATACCTTGAGAGAGGACTATGACTACATAATTCTCGACTGTCCTCCTTCTCTCAGCCTTATTACGCTTAACGCTTTGACCGCATCCGACTACGTTGTTGTGCCTATGCAGTGTGAATATTTCGCTCTCGAGGGTCTCTCTCAGCTTATATTCACCATAAAGCAGGTGCGCCGTCTTTATAACCCATCCCTTGACCTTTTGGGAGTTGTTCTTACTATGTATGACGGCAGACTCAACCTTACCGTTCAGGTAATGGAAGAGGTGAAAAAGCATTTCCCCGGCAAGGTTTTCAAAAACTCTATCCCCCGAAACGTGCGTCTCTCCGAAGCGCCCAGCCACTCCAAGCCAATTTCTTATTACGATAAATTCTCCCGCGGAGCGCTGAACTATATGGAGGTTACAAAAGAGCTTATAGAAAGAGCGGAACACAATATATAGTATATATTATAAAACACATACACAATATGAGGTATATATGGAAAAGAAAGGATTAGGAAAAAAAGGACTTGATATGCTCTTTTTGGAAGAGGAAAAGTCCGATATCAGAGAGCTTAATATAGAAGAAATAGTTGCAGACCCTCATCAGCACAGAAAGACGTTTCACGACGAGACCATAGCGGAGCTCGCCGAGTCAATAAAGATACACGGCGTAATTCAGCCTCTCATCGTAAGAAAAGAGGATGGAAAATATAAAATAGTAGCGGGTGAGCGCCGATACAGAGCATCCGGACTTGCAGGGCTTAAAAAGCTTCCCGTAATCATCCGTGACGACATAAGCGACAGAGATGCAGCGGAGATTGCTCTTATAGAAAACCTGCAAAGAGAGGATTTAAACCCCGTTGACGAGGCTCTCGGATACGAAAAGCTCATTGCAGACTTCGGTATTACTCAAGAAGAGGCAGCCGACAGAGTAGGAAAGTCAAGAAGTGCGGTAACCAACACTCTAAGACTCTTGAAGCTTCCCTTGGCAGTACTTGAAAAGCTTCGCGAGGGTGCAATCTCGGCAGGTCACGCAAGAGCACTTTTACCCTTGAAGAACGAGGACGACCTGATTGAAATGCTTTCCCGCATAATCGTGGAGGAGCTGTCTGTACGAGACACCGAAAACGAAGTGCGTTGGATGGTGAACACTTTCCCGGAGGGAAGTGTTCGTGAAGAAAAAACACCTGCAAAAAAGGAGTTTTCCATTACTAACGAGTATCTTTTGTCGGTAGAAAAGCTTGCCGCCGAAAGAATGTCAAGAAAGGTTAAAATAAAAGCCAAGGAAGGCACAGGTAAGGGAAAGCTTGTCCTTGACTACCATTCGTCAGCCGACCTTGAAGAAATTCTCACCGCTCTTTGCGGAGAGGATTTTGTGGAGTTACTTGATAGATAGAGGTTAATATGACTGCAGATACCTTAATTTTTGTTATTTACTGCCTCACCGTCGGCATAGTTATTGCCTTCGTCTGGTCACTTATCACCAAAGCCGTCTACGGTAAGCTTATTGATGCACTTATAAAAAACGAGTGCGAGACACCCGACAGTGCTATGACGCTTGATGCTTTGGGTGTTAAAAACAACCTTCTTTTAAGCCGCGCGCTTACTAAAAACCGCGCACTTGACAGACTTGTTAAAGAGGAAAACGGACACTACTATCTTCCCGTGGAAAATAAGCTGAAGGCACAATGCCTTTACGGAAAAGAAAGAGTTTCGGTAGTTACCGTCATAGTTGCTTTTTTACTGTTCTTTGCAGTTGTTATGATATGTAACTACGTCATTCCCGCTATATTCTAAGAAAGGTAAATACATATGAATAAAAAAAGACTTCACCCCCTCGCTCTTATATTCATTTTTGCCGTTGCGGCGCTTGTTATTACCTTACTCGTGCTCTATCTCTTTGTGGGACTGAGGTACGTTAATGACAAGACAATGGAGCTTAAATTTGTAGGACGAGTAGAAAAGGGAGTTCCCGTTTCGGGTAAAATATACTATTACGACGGCAGAGTGGGCGACCTTGATGCCGAGAAAAAGACCATTGTAACAGAAAACGGAGATAAATACGTGGGAGCTCTGTCAGGTTACCTGCCTCACGGCAAGGGCACTCTCACCAAAGCCGACGGCACGATTTTTGAGGGCGACTTTTACGAGGGCTCTTGTACGGGAATTGCACGCATTACCTACGCCAGCGGAGATATATACGAGGGCGAGGTAGACCACGAAAGCCGTGAGGGTAATGGAAAGTACATATCCTCCGACGGCACAGTTTACGTTGGCTCCTTTAAGGACGGAGAGAAGAACGGCTTCGGAAAGACTTCCTTTTCCGACGGCTCGGTTTATATCGGTCAGTATAAGGACTCGGTAAAGGACGGCAAGGGCGCTAACCTCTTCGTGGAAGGCGATATATACGTAGGCGACTTTGCATCTGACAAGAGAACGGGCAAGGGAATTTACATATGGGCAAAGAGTGAGGAGTATTCAAGTGAATTCGATTCTCTCTTCGATGCCGAAGTTACAGATGAATTCATTTCCTCTTTTCTTGCATACTTTGAGGGAGATTTCGTAAGACATTTCTCAGAGGGAGAAAAGACAGACGCCACTACTGTAAATCCCTTTTTCACAACCTTTGAAGAAATCCTTACCCGAAGTCAGCTTGAAATCTATATAGGTGATTTCAAGGAAAACGAAATGTCGGGCGAAGGAAAATACAGATGGCTGTCGGGAAGAGTCTATGAAGGACTTTTCGAGAATGGCGCAATTTTAAAAGAAGAAAAAATTAGCGAAAGCGAGGAATAAAAAATGTCATTAAAAATAGGAACAATCGTTTACTTCAATCCCAGTGAGCTTGAAGAAAAATTCAAGCAAATGAAAGAGCTTGGTATGGAAAGCTTCCAGCTTAGCTCTTGGGATATCGCCTATCGAACAGAGGAAACTGCAGAGCTTGTAAAAAATCTTTGCAAGAAGTATAACGTTGAAATTTCATGTCTCTGGTGCGGATGGTCTCCCACATGCTATTGGAATTTCTATGAGGGTCAGGAAACTCTCGGCCTTGTGCCCCCCGTTTTCCGTCAGCACAGACTTGACGAGCTTATGCAGGGCGCAAAGTGGGCAGAGAAAATCGGTACTCCCGACCTTACAACACACGTAGGCTTTATGCCCGAAAACCCCTATGACCCCAACTACCACGGAGTAATTACTGCCCTTAAAATCCTTTGCACAGACCTTAAGAACAGAGGACTTCATTTCAACTTTGAGACAGGTCAAGAGACTCCCGTTACTCTTCTTCGTGCTATCGAGGACATCGGAACGGGCAACGTAGGTCTTAACCTTGACCCTGCAAACCTTATTATGTACGGCAAGGCTAACCCCTGCGACGCAATGGACGTTGTAGGCGATTACGTGAGAGGTATCCACGTAAAGGACGGTCTCTATCCCACAAACGGAAAAGAGCTCGGCGCTGAAACAAAGGTGGGCGACGGAAAGGTTAACTTCCCCAAGCTTATCGGACTTCTCAACGAGCATAAGTATAAGGGTCACTTCACTATCGAGCGTGAAATCTCAGGCGACCAGCAGATTGCCGATATCAAGCACGCAATCAACCTTATCACAACAGAATATAATAAGTATAACTGGGAATTTTAGTATAAAAGGGAGTGCTGCGGCACTCCCTTTTATAAATGCAGAATTCAGAATGATGAATGCAGAATTAAGGTAGATTTTGCTTAAAAGCAAAATCTTCTTTTTTATAATTTTATAATAGAATCATATATGGCAATATGTTTGTCAAGAAGTATTTCATCCGTATGGTAATGACCGAAAAACCACTTTTCGTATGTGACGCTTTCTTTTATTGTGTCAAGAAAATCCGTCAAAAGATTTTCTTCTTTTGAATGCTTTAAGGGGTCATAACTTTTGTCCTTAACAGGCATATAAGATATAAATGATTCCATATTAAATCTTTTATGATGTTTTTTCTTTCTTACTTAACATAAGGCTATTCTCATCCACCATAACTTAAATGTTGAACTCAACGAGACTGGAGTTAATAACAAAACTGTACGTAATATTTTCTATGTCATTAAATGCAGTTATTTCGATCTTCTCATTTAAAATATTAAATTCTATTATTTCATCACTGTTGAATTTAACCTGTGGCATTGCAAAATCACAAATATTTTCAAAAGCCATTATAACATCTGCCGTTTCTTCATCACCGTCTGAATAATAACTTTGCTTCCAATGGCAAAAATCAATTTCCAAAGTTAATTTGTTTCCATTATAGTTAATAGCTTCGAGCAAACTGTCGTGAAAGTCATATTGCTTTAATTCGTTAATATTTTTCATTGTAATCTCCTTATGGTAATATATGTGACGCTTTTGAATTTTTAGGAACTGGATTACCATATTTATCTAAGTAGTAATCGTGTTTACCTGTCGAATTGGGATTTAATATGTGATAATGGTCTTTCCCGCCATATCCACCTGCTCCTTTTTTGCCTTTGTCAAACCTAATAGTTAAACCATTTTTCTTAAACGTTCTTGAAGTCGTTTTTTTCTTCATAACGTCAGGTGTTATTTCTTTCCATCCTGAACGAGTTAACTTAGCAGGTGATTTGGGTACCTTAATAATTCCCTTATCGCCCTTTGAAGCATCTGCTATTTTATCAATAGCTTTAACGGTATCGGAAACCTTATCAGCGGTTTTTGCCACATCGGCAACTTCGCCGATAAAAGGAATAGCTCCTACAAAGTCAAGTCCCGCTGAAATATAGTCTCCGCGTAACAAATCAACAGGAATTGAAGCAAGGTTTGTAAACGTATCAATACCGGGGATAAAAGAAGCTGCCGTCAGTAAATTGCTTATTGCATCCAGCGCACTTCCTTTTGTATTTCCAAAGCTTGTGCCTTTAGCACCAAATCCTCCACCCATTAAGCAGTACCTCGGCTTCGGACTTCGGAAAACTTGCTTTCAAAGGATATTACGTTGATGCCCATATCTCGGTATATTTTGAATATACTATCGGGAGCTCGACCATAAACTATAATATTTTTTGGCGATAACTTTTGCACAAGAATAGCCAGCCCTATTTTAAAATAAAGTCTGTCTTCCCGAGTTTTAATACATCCGTGTGTCCCTACTGCTACAGTTTTATTCTTTTCAATTCCGTCAAAGCAAAACTCATAGGTGCGTTCGTCATTAAATCTCACGTTAGGTATGACTTCTACCCCTTTGCTTTGTAGCCAGAAAGCTAAAGAACGACTTCGGTAGGTATTCCAAATTTGCATACAAAGCGGCATATTTCTGTAAAGACTAAAATCAGGTGAAATAACGCCCTTGAATTTTTTTAGCTTTTCAAGATATGCCTTTGGATTATTCCAAAGACGCTCGAATTTTTTGTCATGCTCATAAAACACGACCCAGCTGTCAAAGTCCTTACATGACCTTGACATAGCTTCAGAAAACAATATTACCTTTTGAGGAATTTCATTGCTTGTCTGAAGCTGCGGTAATTCATAATCACCGCTGAAATTTGCATTTTCTACTAAAAATGTGTGAAACACATCGTTTCTGTTCATTTCTTTTCTCCTTTATAATAACATATTTTTTAGGTTGTTTCAACCTTAAATATATGTTATCACAAAGGCAAATGCCATACAAAGACACGGGACTGCCAAATACTGACATCATACTGCCATCTTTTTATAAAAATTATTTTAAAATTTTCTCAAAAAGCTTATTTGGCAAAACATCAAAATAATTGCATATGTTTATAATAACGTTTGCACTCATTCTTTCGGGAATTTCTCCTTTTTCTACTTTCGTCAGACGCCCTATTCCTATACCCAAAATTTTTGCCATTTCTTTTTTTGACAGATTATTATTCTCTCTCAAAAATTTTACGTTCCTACAAAAATTTAAAATTTCTTCATCAAAATACATAAAAGCTCTCCTTAATTTTGTTTTTCCAATTGTAGCAAATTGAATAAAATTTGTCTACAAACACTGTGTTATCAGAGTGTTATCACCTTCAAGAAAAACGCTATATATAGGAGAAAAATTTTACAAAAGAAATTAAAAAAAGAAGATTTCGGGTTACCCCGAAATCAACCTTAATTTTTCAATATTCATTATTCATTGTCATCTTTATCAAAAGGTCGCTGTCGTCATCGATTGCAGACTTATTTCTCACAACGGCTCCGCACTTTTCACATTTAAAGATTACAATAAAGCCTTTTTTGGCGTCGGGCAGAGTCTGCACGGGCACAAGTGTTCCACGGCATTCATTGGCTCTGTCACCCGGCATAACGTCCACGTGAAGAGAGTGCAGACAATGGGGGCAGTGATTGCGCGAGGTATAACGAAGAGGCTCAACCGCTTTTCCGCAGTTGACACAAATAAAACCGTTATCATTTTTTGTAAAACGTTTATTTTCCATACTTATTTTTAGTTAATAATAAATAATTTTGGTTAATTTCCCTTTCGGGAAATTTTCCTTAAACTTTCAAATATTCATTATTCAATCTTCACTATTAACTAATCTCCTAAAATATACTGTATCAATTCCGTCACCGCGGTCATTTTCAATGCGGTGGAAAAGCTCAAAACCAAAAAAGTCAAGAATTTTTATATGAGCTACATTTGCAGACCAAGTTCTTGTGAATATATTACTGTTCTTATATAGGTCAAAAAAGAGATAAGAATAAAGCTCCTTTGTCACTCCTCTGCCCCTTGAGTCGGGGTGAAGAAAAAGAGTTGAAATATAGATATTCGGCAAGTCCTTTATAATATCGGTCTCATAATTCTCACGAAAGGAAACAATGCCGAAAAGCCTATCCCCTTCAAAGGCACCCAGAACCTTTTGCTTTATCATTTCATTAAAATAAAGCTCTATTCCGCCGCTGCCATCACCTGAAAGATTACTTTGTGTTGTAGAAGTTCTCGATGAAAGAGGGGGCACGAAATCCTTGTCACTTATTCTCATCATCTCAAGTATTTCGTCACGGTGGTATTTTATCTTTTCTTCTTCGCTCAACAGCTTTTTTTCCATAACTACCTCTATTTATGATATTTTGAACCACGGTTTATCATAAGGGCTCTGTATATCTGCTCTGACAAAATGACCCTCATCAGCTGATGGGGAAAGGTCATCTTTGAAAAAGAGAGCCTTATATCCGCCGCCCTCTTCACCTCATCGGACAGTCCGTAAGAGCTTCCAATAATAAAAACGATTTTCGAGTAGCCTTCAAGAGGTGCGTCGGCAAAAACCTTGGCAAGCTCCTCTGATGACATTCCTTTTCCCTCTACGCAGAGGGCTATTTTTTTCGCTCTTGGGTCAAGGCGGGAAAGAATTTCCCGTCCTTCCTCTTCAAGCGTCTTTTGTATTTCGCTTTCCGAGGGGTTATCGGGAAGCATCTTTTCTTTAAGACAAATATCCTCAAATTTAGCAAGTGACGATATACGCTTAGTGTACTCCGAAAAAGCCTCTTCCAAATATTTTTCCTTAAAGGAGCCTGTATGTATAACCGATACGTTCAGCATATCTTCATTTCTACCCTTCTGTAAGGACTTGCAACCTCAAGCTTTACGTCAAAGCCCTCAAGTGCCTTTCTTGCGCTTTCTCTTGCTAAAACGGGAGTATTATTTTCCTCTGAAAGATGGGCAAGCACCACGCTTTCCACTCCGTGCTGAGCAAGAAGTCTCAAGAATTTACCTGCAGCTTCATTTGAAAGATGTCCTACCTCGGATATAATTCTCGTTTTGAGATATTCGGGGTAAGGGCCGTTCATCAGCATTTCAATATCGTGATTAGATTCTAAAATAACGTTTTTAATTCCCGAAAAAAGACCTTCCATATCCTTTGTAATATGACCTATATCGGTAGCGTAAGCAAGGCTTTTTCCCGAAACAACAGACTCTAAGATAAAGCCTATACTGTCTGCCGCATCGTGAGGCGTTGAAAAAGGCTTTATCTGAAAAGTACCTATTTCATAGGTCTTTTCGGGCTTAATTGTCATAACCGACCTTGCAACTCTGCGACAGTCCTCCACCGAAAGAGTGGCGGTGGGGGTACACATGGCACGGGCAGTATCAACTGTTGTAAAGATACGGCAGTTATATTTTTTTGTAATA
This sequence comes from Clostridia bacterium, assembly GCA_017467865.1. GTDB lineage: Bacteria > Bacillota > Clostridia > Oscillospirales > SIG627 > RGIG6353. The sequence goes on along the minus strand of JAFUKG010000014.1, from coordinate 23,140 downwards.
TTAAAAATCGCTTTAGTATGGTCGCTGTGCTCGTGGGTAACGAAAATTCCCTTAACGTTTTCAAGACGGTCACCAACCTCTGCAAGATTCTCTCTTATTCTTTTAAGACATCCTCCTGCATCAATAAGAATAGAGGTCTCGCCGTCGGAAACGTAGGTGCAATTTCCCTTTGATCCTGAATAAAATATCTGTGTTTTCATTTATAATTCCTTAACAATATATGAAACGGGCTGAAAAGTGGCAATACAAGCAGAAAAATCCCTGCCTGCTAAAAGAGACACCTCTTTTGAGAGAGAAGTAAAAAGGGCAGAGGTATCCTTTCCTCTCATGGAGAAGATACCGTCACCAGAAATTTTGGCCTCAGCCTCTTTTTTTACCCAAACGTTAAAAAAGGACGCGGCATCCTTTACTTCGCTTTTTTCTCTTTCCGACAAAAAACGTTCTTTTAAATGGCTGAAATCAAACTCTCTTACTTCTTCTATATCAAGCCCCACGGGTGTGTCGGATATTACAAGTGCCACAACGCCGCCGCTGTGGCTGACCGAAATAAAATAGCCTTCGGGAGACAGAATTACGGGCTTGCCCGATGGTAAAACGCCTATTTCTCCGCTACCGAAATAATCGTCAAGCGCCGCCCTTTTCAGGGCGGCGGAGCTTTTGTCTTTTGTCAGATAAAGGACTGTTTTATTCTTCATTTTCGCCGGGAGTATCCTCTTCGTCAGGGATATCATCTTCGGGAATGTCCTCTACCTCTTCGGTTTCGTCGAGAACTTCATTTCCCTCTTCGGTCTCTTCTATCTCGTTTTGTACTCTCTGTAAGCCGACAATGGAAGCACCCTCGGACATTCTCATGATAATTACACCTGTGGAAGCTCTTCCCGTTGTGGAAATCTGAGCTGCGGGAACTCGGATGAGAACACCCTCGTTTGTAATAAGCATTATATCGTCTTCGTAAGAAATTTCGGTAATTCCCACAAGAGCACCTGTCTTTTCAGTTATCTTCTGGCATCTTACGCCCTTACCGCCTCTTCCCGACAGACGGAAGGAATCAAGGGCAGAGCACTTACCCACACCATTTTCGGTAACGGTGAGAAGGAGATGTTCATAGCCGTCTTCACTGTGCTTTGCGGTTATCATACCTACAACGCGGACATTCTCCGAAAGCTTTATCGCTCTTACACCACGCGCCGTTCTTCCCATTACTCTGACTCTTGTTTCGTCAAATTTAATTGCAAGACCCTCGCTTGTTGCGATGAGCACTTCCTCGTCGCCCTCTGTCTTCTTAACGAAGAGAAGCTTATCGTCGTCAGCAAGCTTTATTGCATTGACTCCGCCCTTCCTTATATGGCGGAAAAGCTTTAAGGGGGTACGCTTGATTATACCCTTTTCGGTAACCATTATAAGATTTTCTTCTGTGTTTATCTTTGCAACCGAAATAAAGGCGGTTATCTGTTCGCCCTCCTGAAGTGAAAGCACGTTGTTCATATGGGAGCCCTTAGCCTGACGTGATGCCTCGGGTATCTCGTAGCACTTCTTTATATAGAGTCTGCCAAGATTTGAGAACATAAAGAGATAGTTATGGCTATGGGAAATAAACATGCTCTTGACAGAGTCCTCTTCCTTGGTCTTCATGGCATTAATTCCCTTACCGCCTCTGTTTTGCGCAGTATAGGAGTCGGCGGGAAGACGCTTAATATATCCGTCGTGAGTGATTGTTATAACGCACTTATGCTTTTCTATAAGGTCTTCAAGGATTATTTCTTCCTCTGCCTCAACGATTTCGGTGCGTCTTGCGTCTCCGAACTTACGCTTTATTTCAAGCATTTCTTCCTTCATTATCTCGAAAATTCTCGACTTGTTGGCAAGAATGTCTTCAAGGTCGGCTATAAGTGCGCGAAGTCGGGCAAGCTCTTCAAGAATGGTGTTGATCTCAAGAGAAGCAAGGTTTCCGAGAGGCATTTTAACGATAGCCTGCGCCTGAGCGTCAGAGAAGTCAAAGCGTGCCATCAGGTTTTCTCTTGCATCTGCTACTGTCTTGCTTCCGCGGATAATCTTGATTACTTCGTCGATATTGTCAATAGCAATCTTGTAGCCCTCGTAGATATGTGCCTTTGCTCTTGCCTTTTCAAGGTCGAAGTTTACTCTTCTCACTACCACCTCTTCACGGTGCTTTATGTAGTGGGAAAGGATGTCCTTAAGATTGAGAGTCTTAGGCTCTCCGTTTACAAGTGCTAACATATTCATAGCACAAGTATCCTGAAGCTGAGTATACTTGTAAAGCTGATTTACGATAAGCGTTTCATTGGCGTCACGCTTTAGCTCAACAACTATTCTCATTCCGTTTCTGCCCGACTCGTCCTGAATATGGGAAATTCCCTCTATTCTCTTATCCTTTACAAGGTCGGCAATAGATTCAACAAGCTTAGATTTATTTACCTGATAGGGTATTTCGGTATAAACGATGCTCTTGTGGCTTGCCTTTTCTTCAATGTGGTACTTTGCTCTCACCATTACGTGACCCTTGCCAGTAAGGTAAGCCTGCTTAATACCCGAGGTTCCGTAGATCATCGCCCTTGTGGGGAAGTCGGGACCCTTTATGAACTGCATAATTTCTGGGATAGTACAGTCGGGGTTTTCCATAACGTAAACCGTTCCGTCAATAACCTCTGAAAGGTTATGCGTAGGAATATAGGTCGCCATACCGACAGCGATACCAACTGAGCCGTTTACAAGAAGGTTGGGGAATGCCGCAGGAAGAACAACGGGCTCCTCGTGCTTGTTATCGAAGTTGGGCATAAAGTCAACAACGTTCTTTTCGATATCTGTCAGCATTTCGGAGGCAATTTTCGACATTCTTGCCTCGGTGTAACGGTACGCCGCCGCGCCGTCTCCGTCTACGTTACCGAAGTTACCCTGTCCATCTACAAGGGGATAACGAAGAGAGAAGGGCTGTGCAAGACGAACCATTGAATCATATACCGCCGCGTCTCCGTGAGGGTGGTAGTTACCGAGCACGTAACCGACAGTTGTAGCAGACTTACGGAAAGGCTTATCGTAAGTCAGATTTTGCTCATACATTGAGTAAAGTATTCTGCGGTGTACGGGCTTCATTCCGTCTCTTACGTCGGGAAGAGCACGGGAAACGATAACCGACATGGCATATTCAATATAGGACTGCTTTACCTCTTTGTTTATTTCAACGTTTCTTATAGCCTGTCCTTCAACATTTATTTCCATATTTCTCTTTTCCTCTTTCTTTCCACAAGCTTTTGACAGCATTTTGTGGAAAAGTTTTTTCCTTAATATCTTTGTGGAAAATTTTAGAAAATTACATTTTCAAAATTTTAATTTGCTCTTAAAAAGTTTACGCTTTTTAAAATTAACCTTGATATATAAGACTATTTTTTAATTGTCAAAACTTAACTATCAACTTTGCTTCTGTCAAAAGTTTTACACAGAGTTTTCCACAAACTGTGGAAAACTCTTACTTTTGACGTTTTTTGTCGAAATTACTCACAGATTAAATATCAAGATTTGTAACATATTTTGCGTTTTGCTCTATAAATTCACGTCTAGGCTCAACCTTGTCACCCATAAGAAGAGTAAATGTTTCATCTGCCGCATAAGCGTCCTCAATGGAGACCTGAAGAAGAGTTCTCGTTTCGGGAGACATGGTAGTTTCCCAAAGCTGGTCGGCATTCATTTCTCCAAGACCCTTAAATCGGTCTGCCTGAGCGTTGCCCATTTCTGATATGAGCTTGTCTCTTTCCTCTTCGGTAAAGGCATACTTCTGAGTAGTTCCTCTGTGTACTCTGAAAAGAGGAGGCATTGCGCAGAATATATGTCCCTGCTCGATAAGAGGTCTCATGTGACGGAAAAAGAAGGTTAAAAGAAGTGTTTTGATATGGGAGCCGTCAACGTCGGCATCCGCCATAATAACTATCTTTCCGTATCTAAGCTTGGTTATATCAAACTCGTCGCCGATACCTGTACCAAGTGCTTGTATAATAGGAATAATAGACGTATTTGAATAAATTTTATCAAGACGGGATTTTTCAACGTTAAGAATCTTACCTCTGAGAGGAAGGATAGCCTGGAACTTGGAATCTCGTCCGTCCTTTGCGGTACCGCCCGCAGAGTCTCCTTCGACAAGGAAGAGCTCGGTATTTGCAATAGTTTTATCCTGACAATCTGCAAGCTTTCCGGGGAGAACCGTGCTTTCAAGAGCGGTTTTACGGCGTGTAAGCTCTCTTGCCTTCTTTGCCGCTTCTCTTGCTCTGGATGCGGAAAGTGCTTTTTCTATAAGTATCTTTGCAACAGTGGGATTTTCTTCAAAGAACTCTCCAAGCTTTTCAGTGATAAGAGAGTCAACCATAGGTCTTATCTCGGAGTTTCCAAGCTTACCCTTAGTCTGTCCTTCAAACTGCGCTTCGGGAAGCTTTACGCTGACGACGGCGGTAAGTCCTTCTCTTACGTCCTCACCTGTAAAAGTCTTGTCTCCGTCCTTTAAAAAACCATACTTCTTACCATATTCAACAAAAACCTTGGTAATACCTGATTTAAAGCCCGTTTCGTGTGTTCCGCCCTCAATGGTATTAATATTATTAGCGAAGGTCATAAGATGCTCAGAATAGCCACCGTTATACTGAAGCGCTACTTCTGCAGTAATTATTCCCTTCTTAGACGATACGTAGATAACGTCGGGGTGAATGGGGGGCTCGTGCTTTTTGGAGTTAAGAAATTCTACAAAGCTTGAGATACCGCCTTCGTAACAAAATTCGTTTACCTTTACGGACTCTTCCTTGGTATAATGAACGTTTTCTTCAAACTCGTTGTATTCCTCGCCCTTTGCTTCCTGTGCGATGGCATCGGCAGAATCCTTAGCCTCAGAGCCTGCAATGATATTCTCGGCATCTCTGTTATCTATAAGGTCGATGCGAAGTCCCGCGTTAAGAAATGCCTGCTCACGGAGTCTGTTGAGTACCGTTGTATAGTCAAATTCTATTGTTTCAAAAATCTCGGGGTCGGGCTTAAAGCGAACTGTAAGTCCATGCTTGTCGGTTTTACCCTCCATTTTAAGAGGACGTGTAACAAAGCCTCTTTCAAAGCGCTCCGTATGCTTTTCTCCATTATAGCAATTGACAATTTCAACCCACTCCGAAAGAGCGTTAACAACGGATGCACCAACGCCGTGGAGACCGCCCGATATCTGATATCCGCCTCCTCCGAATTTTCCTCCTGCGTGAAGAACAGTAAATACGACCTCTACTGTGGAAATACCTGTCTTTTCATTGATACCCGTAGGGATACCTCTTCCATTATCCTCAACAGTTACAGAGTTATCACTTTCAAGAGTAACCTTAATATGGTTACAATGTCCTGCAAGTGCTTCGTCAATAGAGTTGTCTACTATCTCATAAATAAGATGATGCAAGCCTCTTTGTGAAGTAGAACCGATATACATACCCGGTCTCTTTCTTACAGCTTCAAGTCCTTCAAGTACCTGAATTTGCTCGGCACCGTATTCTTCGGTAATTTTCTTTTCGTTTTCGTTCACTATATTTTCCTTTTAAGCCTTTCACTGAGAGTTGACACAGCAAGCTGTGATATTACAGTTTTAGGCTTCCTTTCTTTTCTTTTACAGGTCACTATAAAAGATTTTGGTATTTCTGTGGTTGTATTTTCAACCTCTCCTCTTTTTTGAGAGGCAGAAAGAAAATTTTTGGTAACACGTGAGACAGTTGAGGTATCCATATCGAAAATTCCCACTATATCCCGTGCTTTGACACTTTTTGAATGTCCTACGTGTAAAAATATTGCCATTATTTGAATGCGGAATTATGAATGCAGAATGCTGAATTTCGGTAAATTCAATATTCATTCTTCAATATTCATTTTCCCCCTCAATGTATTTTCCCTTTTCAACGTATATTCTTTTACCCGAATATATTTTTTCTTCAGAGCCGAGACAAGAGGTTATTATAACCTGTTTGCCGTCAAGTCTCTTTAAAAGATATTCTCTTCTTTTTTCATCAAGTTCGGATAAAATATCGTCGAAAAGATATATTGGTGAAGATTTTTTCGTTTCCTCTGCTATTTCTCCCTCGGCAAGCTTAAGTGCTATTACAACAGAACGTTGCTGACCTTGAGAGCCATACTGCCTCAGAGGTATACCATTTAGCTTTATTTCAAAGTCGTCTCTTTGGCATCCTGCTGTCATAGACTTATAAATAACGTCCTTTTTTCTCGTTTCGGGAATAATGCGTCGGTAAAATTCCGTTTCATCTTCATTTGAAGAAAAACCGGACATTTTAAATTCATATTCAAGCTCATCTCCCGACATATCGTAAATATGCTTCTTTGCTCTTTCAAAGAGCATTTTCGTATATTCACGTCGGGTTTTGGTTATTTTAGCACCAATTTCTATCAAGGTATCGTCATAAACGTCAAGAAGCGCGTTAGTTTCGAGACAATCCTTATAATCCTTTAAAACGGCATTTTTTTCAGAAGCGACCTTAGAATATTTATAAAGGTCGGAAATATAAGTCCTCTTCAGCTGACAAAGAGCTCCGTCAATCAGCGAACGCCTCTCTCCAGGCCCATTCTTTACAATTCTGAGATGCTCGGGTACAAACAGAACTGCTCTGAAATTTCCGAAAAAGTCACTCATTTTCGATATTTTTATATTGTTATAGTAAAAAGAGCGCTTTTCGTTTTTACTTATTTTAATTTCATATCTGCAAATTTTCCCGCCATCCTCAAAAAGTGCGGTGAGGGTCGCCTCATTTTCTCCAAACATTATCAGGTCTGAATCACGGGATGTTCTGAAGCTTTTTGAATTCGCAAAATAATATATGGCTTCTATTACGTTTGTTTTTCCCTCAGCATTCTTTCCCCAGATAAGATTAGTATCCTGAGAAAAAGTCAAAATTTCATTTTCCGCATTCCTGAAATTTTTCAGTTTTAGCTCAGTTATTTTCATTTTCTTCCTTAAGTCTTACGGGAAGAACAAGATAGAAATATTCTTCGTGCTCGGTAGAGGTTATGCTCATTCCCACAAGAGGAGAACGAAGCTTCATTATTACCTCTTCGTCACCGCTGCAAGTCGCCGCTCTGAGAGCATCTAAAAGATATTTATTATTAAATCCTATCTCAAGAGGTTTTCCGTTGACCTCAGCCTTAATTTCGTCTCTTACCTTTCCGTTTACACTGTCACAGGAAAGAATAAGTCCGTCGGGTACAACCTCTATCTTTACAGGGCTTTTTACTCTTTCGTCGATTACAAGTCCTGCTCTTTCACAGCTTCTTATAATTTCGTCTAATCTAACCTTTACTTCTATTTCGGAATCCTTGGGGATAGTTCTCATATAGTCAATATAATCACCCTCAATGAGTCTTGAAAAGAAATAGAGATTATCAAAGTGCATTATTATATGCTTATTTGTAAGCTCTGCTGAAATAATCTCGTCACTGTCGTCAAGAAGCTTCAAAAGGTCGGAAAGAGTTTTTCCGGGAATTATAAACTTCATTGTTTCATCACAGGTTACTTTCTCATATCTTATAGAAAGTCTAAAGCCGTCACAGCTTACCGCAGAAAGCTTGCCATTGTCAATTTCAAAATATATACCTGTGAGCACAGGTCTCTTATCATCAAGAGAAACAGAGAAGAGAAGCTGTTGGCAAAGCTTTTTGAGTATTCCTTTGGGTATTTCAAATTTTCTGTCGCCCGAAAGCTCGGGAATTGAAGGATATCCCTCGGTGGGAACTCCGATTATTTCAAATTTAATTCTTCCCGAAACGATAGTTACCTTCATGTCCTTATCAACTGAAATTTCTACCATTCCTTCCGGAAGTGTTTTTATAATAGAGCTGAACTTCTGCGCGTTGAGAAGAACTGTTCCTTCTTCTTCAATCATAACTGAGTTTTCAGTTATTACTCCTTTTGCAAGGTCATATCCGGTAACTGTCAGAATTCCGTTTTCAGCCTTAATATGTATACATTCAAGGGCAGGAATAAGAGCTTTTGACGAAAGTGCGGGAAGAGTGGGAAGCACTGCATCAAGAAGTACTTTCTTTTCTGCTTTAATTTTCATTTTTATCTCCTTAAGCTGTGAATTATTTTACTTTTTCACTTTTTATTTTTTTTATTTTTTGTGGGGAAGAAATCAAGCAATATAATATAATTATATATTCAGTAACAGTAGTAGAGTCTGTTCAAACTGTGGAAAACGCCGAAAATGTGCTTTTTTATTTTGAAATACCGTTTTTCTTATGTTGAAAAAATGTGGAAATAAAAAAACACGTTTTTTTATAGAAAATGACAGCCTGAAATTTAATGTGAATTAATGTGGAAAAAATCTGACTTTCCCACATTAAAAGTCACAGTTTACTGTCCTGTTATCTCTCTGATGAGAGTACTTATGTCATGCTCTAAAACAGGGTCTATCTTTATATCCTCTGTAATTCTTGAGCACGCCGATAAAACAGAGGTGTGATGCATATTAAAATATTTTCCTATATCTGTCAGCGACATATTTGTGATAGTTCTCAGTATGTAAATAGTAATATGTCTTGCGTTAGATAATTCTTTTGTTCTCTTTCTGCCCTTTATTTCTTCAACGGGAACGCTGTATTTTTTAGAAACGTTTTCAAAAACAGTGTCGATAGTAATTCCAACGGGTACTGCGTTTGAAAACAGATCCTGCAAGCTTTCCTTGACAGTATCAAGGGTAAGCTCTTTTCCTGTGAGAAGAGAGGTTGCGCGGAGTCTCTTTATAGCACCTTCAAGCTGACGGATATTACTCTTTATATTATCTGCAAGATAAATGAGAACGTTGTCTGAAATATTAAGGTCAAGGCTTTGAGCTTTATTTTTTAGAATTGCAAGTCTAAGCTCGTAATCCGGCGGTTGAACGTCAACTATAAGTCCTTGCTCAAAGCGTGTGCGAAGTCTGTCTTCGAGAGTGGACATTTCCTTCGGAGGACGGTCAGACGCTAAAATTATCTGCTTTTTGTCCTCGTAAAGTGCGTTAAAGGTATGGAAAAATTCCTCTTGCGTTGAGGGTTTGCCTGCAATAAATTGAATATCGTCTACAAGAAGCACGTCGGCAGTTCTGAATCTGTCTCTGAAATACTGCATAGGAAGCTTTTTAGTGAGAGATTTTATAAGCTCATTGGCAAAATCCTCACCTCTTACGTAAACCACGTTTGAGTCCTTACGGTTTTTAATTACCTCATTTGTAATTGCATAAAGAAGATGAGTTTTTCCAAGTCCTGAGTCGCCGTAAATAAAGAGAGGATTGTAAAAATGGTCTTTATCTGCCGCTATGGCACGGCAGGCAGCGTGAGCAAACTTATTCGTATTTCCAACAATAAAGTTATCAAAGGTATATTGGGGATTATACTTCATGTGTATTTCTCCGCCCTCGCCAACCTCGCCCTCTACGTTTTTACTGTTATCCTCTTCCGAAACGTATGAGGCAGGCTCTATAATATTAACTTTATCGTAAGGGGGCTTATCGTCGATGACCTCAAGATTTATATCAACTCTGAAGCCTATAACCTCTTCAAGATGCTTTTCAAGAATAGACAGGTATCTTGAAGAAATAATATCTTTTCTGAGCTGAGTTTTAACGTTTACTACTGCAAAATTATTTGTAAGCCTTGTAAGCTCTATATCTCTGAACCATAAATTGTACGTAGGCTCTGAAAAATTTCCGCTTTCAGCTACCCTTGAAAGCACGCAAGCCCATATTTCATTTAAGGAATCCATAGTTTTTTCCTTTCAAAAATTTTCTACATATATAAATATAATCATTTTTACAATTATAGCATAAAAGATAGATTTTTTCAAGAGTTTTTCACATTTTGTCAGTAACTGAAAACCCCTTTAAATAAGTACTTCTAAGACTTTATAAAAAATATTTTTTAAAAAGAGGATTTTACATAGATTTAACACTTGTATTTTTTGAAAATATATGATACAATACATCTTACTTTATAGAAACAGGAGAGAAAAAATTGAACGTAGAAATAATCAAGAATGTATTGACAGAATTTTTCTTAGAAAATCCCGAATGGGTATATTTACTCCGAATATTTATAGCTTGTCTTTGCGGCGGTGCTATTGGTATAGAAAGAACGCTCAGACAGAAGGATGCGGGCTTCAGAACTCACGTTATAGTGGCTCTCGGTGCATCTCTCTTTATGATAATTTCAAAGTACGGATTTCTCGACCTTGTTGAATTTGAAGGTCTTCGTGCTGACGGCTCGAGAATTGCGTCAAACGTAGTAACGGGTATTTCCTTTTTAGGTGCTGGTATGATATTCGTTAAGGGCACCAATATTAAGGGTCTCACTACTGCCGCAGGTATTTGGTCAACTGCCGCCGTAGGTCTTGCAGTAGGATGCGGACTTTACATAACGGGTATTGTTGCAACACTTATAATAATTATTATACAGATACTTTTCCATACGTTCCTCATTGGATTTGACAAAATTCTTGCAAATGACAATTCCTTTGACGTTGTTATAAGACTTCAGAATACACCCGACTCCCTTGAAAGATTTAAAGAAGTGATTACACAGAACAAGATTGTCGTGCGTGACAGTAAAATTACTATTGGCGACGACGGTTTTTTCACTATAGTTCTTTCAGTTGCGGGAGAAGCGGATTTAGACTCTGTAAAAATGCTTGAGCTCTTTAATGCCGAAAAGGAAATAAAAGCAATAACAATTTAAAAAGAGCCTTCCAGCTCTTTTTGTTTAGGTTATAAGTAAAGGAGAAAGATATGAAAGCTAAGGATTTCAGAATAAGAGACCCTTTTATACTCCCGTATGATGGAAAATATTATCTTTACGCTTCGGATTTTCCAAAAGGGTTTAAGGCTTATGTCAGCGATGACCTTGAAGAGTGGAGTGACAGCGTTTCGGTAATAGAATTTCCCGAAGGTTTTTGGGCAACAAAGAATTTTTGGGCGCCTGAGGTACACTTTTATAATGGAAAGTTTTATCTTTTTGCTTCTCTTTATTCAGACAATCACAACAGAGGCACACAGATTTTTGAAGCTGATAATCCTCTTGGACCCTTTGAAATAATTTCCGACGGGCCTCAGACTCCTGAAGAATGGATGTGCCTTGACGGAACTCTCTTTATAGAGGACTCAAAGCCTTACATGGTTTTTTGTCACGAATGGCTCCAGACAAAGGACGGAGAAATGTGCTACGTTCAGCTTTCCGATGATTTAAAAAGAGCTGTCGGTGAGCCGCGCGTAATGTTTAGGGCAGGAGATTTTCCCTTTGTAAAGACAGTTACAGAGGAAGAGGAGGGAAACTTTGTCACCGACGGACCCTTTCTTCACCGCCTTCAGACGGGTGAGCTTGTAATGATGTGGTCAAGCTATGGAGAAAACGGGTATTTTGAAAACGTAGTAAGGTCGTCAAACTCAAGACTTGATGGAAAATGGACGTCGGTTAATTTCCTTTGTGAAACCGACGGAGGACACGGAATGCTATTTCGTGATTTTTCAGGTAATTTAAAGCTCTGTTTACATCAGCCAAACAAGGATAACGAAAGACTCACAATATTTGATATCACAGAAACCGACAAAACAATAAAGATAAAAAAATAATTTCATAATAAAAAGCTCCCCGAAGGGAGCTTTTTGTTATCTTCTGCAGGCAGTGTACGTTTCTGCCCAGTTGTAGCCGTTCATGGGAGTGCGGGGTTCTTTACAGTTGTGGAAATAAGGAAGTCTTTCTTGTTCAAGCTGAGGAATGCTTTCTCTTTCTCCATTTAGATAGGACTCAAGAATCTCTTTTGCTCCTTCAAGGCGGTAAATAAGTCCTCCAAGTCTTGTTTCAAAGCTTTCAAGTCCGAAGTCACGGTTTACCTTTCTCCATTGATAGCGGTAAGCGTCTCCATATTCACGGATACGGCTTAAAAGCTCTGGTATTTCATCTGCAATTTTTCCAATCTCTTCTTTATCCTTTCTATCGTAGGCGTCTTTGAGTCTTATGCCCATATCGGCTTTTATTTCAAGGACAGATGAAAGCTTTTCAAGAGTTCTGTAAAGATAGGACAGAGGCGTATTTTTGTCGGCAAAAGCCTTCATTTTCTTTGTGGTTTCAACGTAGTGTGGAGCGGGATTTTTAGGCACGTGCCAATCCCAGATACCCAGAAGAATATCCTGATGTAAGAGATATTTATGAACACATCTGATATCGTTTCCTCTGAATTCTTCCACGTCGGGAGTAAAGTTGAGGTCATCCATTGCAATAAAGCCGTCAAGCTCTTCACCGAATATTTTTATTTTCTTGGCAACCCTTTCAAGAGATAAGTCACCCGACCAAGCACCCTCTCCATACAAAATCATAGTGGGAAGTGTAGTGGTTACAGGTGTTTCAGCACCGTCGTCTCCCCATGCAGTCACGAGAACAACGTCGATTTTAACCTCTTTTTCTTCAAGCATCGCTTGAAGTGCGGCAGTAGAGGCGCTCATGGAAAATGCGGTCTGAACAACCCCTCCGTACCAAGTAAAGGCACCGCCTGCAAAGGAGACCTTATTGTTTTTGAATACGCGGTGCTTTTCAAGCATACCCGTATAAATTTTCTTATCTGTCCAACAGTAGTCCCAATAAACAAGATTTATTTCGGGGGGAACTTCTCTTGCCTGCTCTTCCTTTACAAATCCGTCGTAATATCCTCCGCTCTTGGAGTTTACGCGGAAGAACATATCGTCCCACATAAGAGGCTCGTAGCCCCATTTTTTACAAAGCTCAACAACCTTTTTCAGATGGTCTCGCATAATATCCGAGCGTTCGTGATAGCCAGCCGTGTCAAGATATTTTCCACGTCCGAGAAGATGTGCTTCATCCATGCCTATGTTTATTCTTCGGCTCTTTAAGGTACTATTCATTGTTTCAAGCATCTTGTCAATGAGAGTGTAGGTATCTTCCTTTGCAACGTTGAGAATATTTGTGATATCACGGTATTTTTCCATTGCAGGCCAGAAGAACATTGCGTCAAGATGGGCAAGAGTTTGTATACAAGGAATAAGCTCAATACCGAATTTTTCGGCATAGGCGTCCATTTCCTTCAGCTCTGCAGCCGAATATCTTCCTCTCAAATGTCCGAAATAAGGCTCTGACTCAATTTCATATGTATCCTCTGTATAAAGCATCATACAGTTATGACCCATAAGAGCCGATTGCTTTATAATCTTTTTGTAGGTTTCAAGGGTTATAACGGCGTTTCTTGAACAGTCCACCATATTTCCGAGACTTCCAAAACGCATTTTTTCGCTGACGTCAAGCTTTTCTCCTTCAGAGGAAATAAGTATTCCTATACCTCTGAAAAGAGAAGTTTTGTCACAGTAGTAAAGTGTTGCAGTTTTACCATCGGAGACAATTTTCAGCCCTTCTCCGGTCTTTGCAAGGTCAACTGTCAAGCCTCCCTCACCGTACTCTGCAACAGTTTCGGTGAGTGCCTCTTTTATGAGAGGTATAAGGTCAGAGTTGCCGTTAACGTAGATTTTCATAATTTTTCCTCCGTTTATATTTCCCTGATTATTTGATTACTTTCTAAATATTTTTTTGCGCAGTCAAGGGCAGTTTTTAAGAGTTTTGTATCACGCATTCCCGAGGCAAGGGGAAGAGACAATTCTCCGTGCTGGCGTGAGCCGAAAAAGTCTCCAGGACCTCGCTCTTCAAGGTCAAACTCGGCGATTTTAAAGCCGTCGGAGCATTTTGTCATGAAGTCAAGACGGGAAAGTGCCTCACGGCTCTTTGTTGAAGTGATGAAGATACACCATGACTTGTCTTTTCCTCGTCCTATTCTTCCTCTCAGCTGATGAAGCTGTGCAAGACCGAAGCGGTCAGCGTTTTCTATTGCCATAATTGTGGCGTTAGGAACGTTTACGCCTACCTCAACAACGGTTGTGGAAACAAGCACCTTTACTTCTCCCTTTGCAAAAGCCGACATAACCTCGTTTTTGTCGATTGCCTTCATTTTGCCGTGGAGAAGTGCCACACGGTGAGGTAAAAAACGCGTTTCAAGGGCTTTTGCCATATCGGTAGCTGATGAAAGAGATGCACCCTTTTCACCCGAAAATTCCTTTTCGAGAAGCTCTTCTTCGCTCTCTTCAACAAGGGGACAAATTATATATGCCTGATGTTCCGCCTCTATTTCCTTTTCAATAAAAGAGTACATTCGCTCTTTTTTTGAAGGGGGGATAAGAAGTGTTGAAATTTCCTGCCTTCCGGGGGGCAGCTCGTCAAGAACGGATACGTCCAAACCTGCATAAAGGAACATTGCCAGAGTTCTCGGAATTGGCGTTGCCGACATGACAAGACTATTCTTTATTTCTGCTTTAGATAATAGCTTTTCTCTTTGATTTACTCCGAAGCGGTGCTGTTCGTCGGTGATGACGAGGGCAAGACTTTCGGGAACCGTCTCTTCTTCAAAGAGAGCGTGAGTTCCCACAACAAGGAGAGGAGAAGAAGAAATAAGTCGTTCTCTAAGGGCTTTTCGGTCTTTAACCGAGGTGGAGCCCGTCAAAAGCGCCACGTCATAGCCCAAAGAAGAAAAAGTCTTTGAAAGTGTGTCATAATGCTGAACGGCAAGAATTTCGGTGGGCGCCATAAGATACGCCTTGAAATTGTTTTTTAACGCAATATAAATCGCCGCTGCTGCAACGGCGGTTTTTCCCGAGCCGACGTCACCCTGCAAGAGACGGCGCATAACGCGGTGATTTTTTCTTTTACCCGTCAAATCCTCGTCAATTTCCGACACCGCCCGTTTTTGTGCGTTTGTGAAGGTATAAGGAAAAGAGGCAAAGAACGGGGACATATCTACCTTTTTCATAGGGGGAGCAAGCTCGGTATCCTCCCGTCTTCTTAGCTTTTCAGAGGCAAGAGCAAAGTCGAAAAGCTCATTGAAAATAAGCCTTTTTTTAGCCATTTCAAGAAGTGACTGAGAAGATGGAATATGTACCTCGAAAAGTGCCTGACCCAAGGGCATAAGCATAGCTTCACAAAGGACACTTTCAGGAAGGGTGTCCTCAATGTCGTAAGGGGAGATTGAGGACAGAACTTGTCTTATAAGCTTGGAAATTTTCGATGAGGACAATCCCGCAGGGGGTGTATATATGGGAATATTATCGGCGGTGACAGAGTCGATATTTTCAAAGGCGGGGGAGAACATAAAATATCCCGAACCGCTTTTTACAAGCTTTCCGTAAAAGCGCCAATCCTGTCCTTGACGGAAAGTGTTTGCAAGGTAGGTCTGATTAAAAAACGCTATATGAACCGTAGGGGATTTTTCGCGCTGACGAGCCGAAAACCTCACTATTCTCTTTCCTGTGGGAGTATATCCTATTCTCGGGGGAGTAGTTATCCTCATGACAAAGGCGTTTTTCGTGTCAAGAGGGGCATCTTCTATCATATAACGGGGAGTGCGGTCCTCGTAGGTTCTGGGGTAGTGGCAAAGAAGATCAAAGAGGGTGTTGATGCCCGTCTTCGACAAAGCCTCTGCTGTCTTAGGCCCTACACCCGACAAACTTGACACGGGTGTGTTTTTTAAATCAATCATTTTTCTATTACGGCTTTAACGGAAGCGTTATCACTTGTAGCCGCAAACCATACTACGTCGTCAAAGGAGCCTGTTATCATATCGCTTGCTACGTCAGCATCCTCAGGAGAGTAGTTTTCGTAGGTAGATATAAGGTTATTTTTTCTTGTTTCAAAGGCTGAAAGGAGATTTTCCTTTGCTTCGGTGTCCTTTACTTTAAAAATACCTACTTCACAAACAGAAGTTGTTGCAGAGGTGTAATAAGCATAATCGCTGATTTTTTCAAGAAGCTCTTTGTTTCCGAAATAGTAGTCGAAATAATCTTCATCAAGAGCGTTGTCGGAAGAAGGAGTGTAAAGAATGGTTTCGGACAAAACGTCAAGTCCCGAAAGCTCCTCGGTAAAGGTTACAGGGGAAATTTCACTGATGGTTATGCCGTTATCGGCGGGCTTTTCTTCTTTATTACAGGAAACGAGAAGAAGGGCAAGAAAAATAAGTGTTATGACAATCAGTTTTTTCATTTTTATCTCCTTTTTGGGTTTGTTATAAATATTTTACCCGTAATGAAAAGAAAATGCAATAGCTGTTGAAAATTTTTTTAAAAAGATATATAATCAACTTGCGGTTGATATTACTTTTACGCCATACCTTGCAAGTTGAAAGAAAAACTGTTACAATCATAAAAACGGCGGTGCCGTTTTGAGTTATTTCACAAAAATATGAGAAAGAGACAGAATATTATGGATAATAATTTTTCCGCAAAGCTTTTGAAGCTAAGACGTGAAGCAAAGCTCAGTCAGAAACAGCTTGGCGCCCTTATCGGCGTTACCGACAGAGCCGTTTCAAAATGGGAGTGCGGTCTTTCCCGTCCCGGTCTTGAAGCGTGTATAGCCTTGGCAGGAATATTCAAGGTGCCTCTTGATGAGCTTATAGCAGGAGAAAAGAAGAAGGACACGAAGGAGCGCTCGGCTATGGCAAGCCTCAGGGAGCTTTACAGAATGGGCCCCGGCCCGTCAAGTTCTCACACCATCGCTCCTGCCCGCGCCTCAAGGCTTTTCCTTGAAAAGCATACCGATGCTGAGGAATTTAAGATAATACTTTACGGTTCTCTTGCAAAAACAGGCTACGGACACGGAACGGAAAAGGCAATAAAGGGGGTTTTTGCAAAATATCCCCACAAAATTGAGCTGGACTATCTTACAACCGATATAAAGCACCCCAATACTATGGATTTTTTTGCTATAAAGAACGGGGAAATTTACGACAGTCTGAGAGTATATAGCACAGGCGGGGGAGCAATTGAGGCAGAGGGAAGCACTGACGGCGGTGATAAGCCTATCTACCCTCATAAGAGCTTCGGTGAAATACTCTGTTATCTTAAAGAGAATAAAATGACCATACCCGACTACGTGGAGATGGTTGAAGGCAAGGAAATATGGGACTTCTTGGGGAAGGTTTGGACTGCCATGAAGGACAGCATAGAAAGAGGTTTGTCTGCCGACGGCGTTTTGCCCGGCGGACTTGACGTTCACCGAAAGGCGAAAACTCTTTTTACAAGACGGCACATGGACGAAACAGCCGAGACAAGAGAAAACCGAATGGTGTGCTCCTTTGCTTATGCGGTAAGCGAAGAAAACGCCGCCGGGGGAGAGGTGGTAACGGCACCTACCTGCGGAGCATCGGGCGTTCTTCCCGCAGTTTTGAAATATCAGCAGGAAAAGAGAGGCTTCAGTGATAAAGAAATATGCCGTGCCCTTGCTACGGCAGGTCTTTTCGGAAATCTTATCAAAACTAACGCTTCCATTTCGGGAGCAGAATGCGGATGTCAGGCGGAAATCGGGTCGGCATGCTCCATGGGTGCGGCGGCTTTGGCAGAGCTTTTCGGAATGGATCTCGAGCAGATTGAGTATGCCGCCGAGGTTGCCATGGAGCACCATCTGGGACTTACCTGCGACCCCATAAGGGGACTTGTTCAGATACCTTGTATCGAGCGTAATGCAGTAGGCGCTATGAGAAGCATACAGGCGGTAAATCTTGCGAACTTTTTAAGCGATACCAGAAAAATTTCCTTTGACCTTGTAATACAGACTATGTATGAAACAGGCAGAGATATGTCGAAAATTTACCGTGAGACTGCTGAGGGCGGACTTGCCAAGCTTTATCAATAAATCAACGGAGCTGTAATAAATTTTACAGCTCCGTTTTTTGGTCTAACCTTTTTTACGGCCTCGTTAAAAATGAACACTTGTTTCATTTGCCTTGACAAAAACTCTGTTGGGTGATATTATTATAATATATGTAAAGTAATTTACATTATTTTGTCAAAAAATTTAAACTTTGGAGACTGCGATGAATAATCTTTTAAAAGCATCCTTTGCTAAAAAAATATTTTTACTTATATTTGACGTTGTTTTTGCAAGTATTTTTCTCGCCTTTTCTTTGTTTTTATCCAGGGGCGCTGAGGCTTTGGTGGTTATTTATCCCATTGGCTTGTTCTTTGCGATCAGCGTTGTTGTCTTCCCTTTGTTTTCATATATAAATGCGTCTCACAGAGTAATATGGCAGCACTCGGGTGTTATGGACATAGCCAAGCTCACCGTTTCAATTTTTTCAGCGTACGCCTTTTCCATACTTTTAGTTTGTCTTGGCTATAAGATATTTGCTTTTACAGCTCTTGAATGGATATCCGCAATGGTATTTACCGCCGTTGCCTCGGTGACCCTTAGGATGATTGTCAGACGGATGGCGAGAAAGAAGGCAAAAAAGGAAAAGGCTGAAAAAGCAAGCGAAAGCTACGGTAATACAATGATAATCGGAGGAGGAAGTGCAGCCGAAATCCTTCTTCGCGAAATATTTGCTTCCGCTACCTTCTCGGGGTGTACCCCTCTTGTAATTGTGGATGACAACAAAAAGCTTCACGGACTGTCGGTCAGAGGCGTTCCCGTAGAGGGGGACAGAGGTGACATTGAAAGGCTTTGCCGCAGATATAAAATAAAAACGATTTTCTTCGCAATTCCTTCCGTTTCGGCAGAGGATAAGAGAGAGATTTTGAAAATCTGCTCCAACACGGGTTGCGTTACCAGAGTAATTCCCGGAATAAACGAAATGGTGGAATCCCCTGATATAAGCCTTAAAATCAGAAAGGTTGAAGTAACCGACCTCTTAGGAAGAGACCCCATAAAGCTGGGTGATTATAAAGTTCTTTCCTACGTTAAGGGTAAAACCGTTATGGTTACGGGAGGCGGCGGTTCTATCGGAAGCGAGCTTTGCCGACAGATAGCACTGCACTCACCCAAAAGACTTATCATTTTCGATATTTACGAGAACTCTACCTACGATATTCAAAACGAGCTTAAGAGAAATAATCCCGACCTTGACCTTGTCTGTCGTATCGGCTCGGTGAGAGACTCCTCAAGACTTGAAAGTGTTTTCGACGAGTTTCGTCCTGATATAGTTTATCACGCAGCGGCTCACAAGCACGTTCCTCTTATGGAGGATAGTCCTAACGAGGCGGTAAAGAACAACGTTTTCGGAACGCTCAATACTGTCCGCGCCGCCGATAAATTCGGCGTGGGACGATTTGTGCTTATTTCTACCGACAAAGCGGTAAATCCCACAAATATTATGGGAGCCACCAAGAGAATTTGCGAAATGATAGTCCAGACCTATAATAAGAGAAGTGACACCGAGTACGTTGCGGTGCGCTTCGGAAACGTCTTGGGCTCTAACGGAAGCGTAATACCCCTTTTTGAAAGGCAAATTGAAAAGGGCGGACCTGTTACGGTTACACACCCCGATATTATAAGATACTTTATGACTATCCCCGAGGCGGCGTCTCTTGTTTTGCAGGCGGGAGCAAATGCAAAGGGGGGCGAAATCTTTGTTCTCGATATGGGAGACCCTGTGAGAATTCTTGACCTTGCAGAGAATATGATAAGGCTTTCAGGCTTTGAGCCTTATGCCGATATAGATATTAGATTTACAGGACTCCGACCCGGAGAAAAGCTTTATGAAGAGCTCCTTATGGGTGAAGAAGGACTCAAAACCACCGACAATTCGCTCATACACGTAGGACAGCCCATAGAGCTTGACGAGGAAGCGCTCTTCTCCGATCTTGAAGCTCTTGAAAGGATTATGTCTGATGATAAAGCGGATATCAGAGCACTTGTTCATAAAATAGTTCCTACATTTAAAAATCCGAAGGAGGTAAACGAAAAACAATGAAAAAAGTAATGCTTGTTTTCGGCACACGTCCTGAGGCAATTAAGATGTGCCCCCTTGTTCTTGAACTTAAGAAAAGAAAAAATCTCGAAACCGTTGTCTGCGTCACGGGTCAGCACCGTCAGATGCTCGACCAGGTGCTTCGTGCTTTTGACGTTACTCCCGACTACGACTTGTCTATCATGAAGGAAAAGCAGACGCTTTTTGACGTTACAACGGGTATTCTGAACGGAATAAAGAGCGTTTTTGAGGAAGTGAAGCCCGACGTTGTTCTTGTTCACGGAGATACCTCAACCACCTTTGTAACAGCGCTGGCGGCATTCTATATGCAGATACCTATCGGTCACGTTGAGGCGGGACTGAGAACCTACAACATTTATTCTCCTTACCCCGAAGAATTTAACAGACAAGCGGTAGGTATTGTGGCGAAATACAATTTTGCTCCCACCGAAATGTCAAAGCAAAATCTTTTAAAAGAGGGCAAAAACCCCGAAACGGTCTTTGTTACGGGTAACACGGCGATAGATGCTCTGAAAACCACTGTAAAAGAGGATTACAGCCACCCCGAGCTTGATTGGGCAAAAGGTTCGAGACTTATTACCATAACCGCCCACCGCAGAGAAAATCTCGGCGAGCCTATGGCAAATATGTTCAAGGCTATAAGAAGGATAATAGATTCCCACTCCGACGTTAAGGCGGTTTACCCCATTCACATGAATCCCGTAGTGCGTGAAACTGCCGCAAAATATCTCGGTGACTGCGACAGAGTGCACATCATAGAGCCCCTTGACGTGCTCGACTTCCATAACTTCATGGCGCGCTCATATATGATTATCACCGACTCAGGAGGAATTCAGGAGGAGGCGCCCTCTCTGGGAAAGCCTGTTCTTGTTATGAGGGATACCACAGAGCGCCCCGAGGGCATTAAGGCAGGCACTCTCAAGCTTGTAGGCACCGAGGAAGAAACCATTTATAATAGCTTTAAAACACTTCTTGACAACGAAGAAGAGTATAAAAAAATGAGTCTTGCGCAAAATCCTTACGGTGATGGTAAGGCAAGTATAAGAATAGCGGATATTCTCGAAAAAAACTGAAAAGAGGTAATTTTTATGAAACCTTTGGATGCGGATGTTTTAAAAACACTCTCGGAGGTAGGCGAAAAATTCAGACTTGCAGGTGAGCTTGAATCTTATGAGCTCATAACCCACGGAAACATTAATACAACTTACTGTGTTAAGTACAAAAATCCCGATAAGCGTTATATTTTTCAGAGGGTAAATACCTACGTTTTCCACGAGCCCGTGGAAATTATGAAAAATATTGACCTTGTTACAGAGCATATCAGAGCGAAAAATAAAACTGCCGCTTCTGTTTTACCCGCTCTTCATTATCACCATACTGCCGACGGACACAATTATTGGTTCGGTTCAAAGGATAATTTCTGGAGAGTTTCCAATAACTTTGAAGCTCTTACATATCAGGGCTCCTC
Source organism: Clostridia bacterium (assembly GCA_017467865.1). GTDB lineage: Bacteria > Bacillota > Clostridia > Oscillospirales > SIG627 > RGIG6353. The sequence continues at coordinate 1,862 of JAFUKG010000014.1, read as the reverse complement.
TGACCCCGAGGTGCTTAGACAAGCAGGACGAGCTTTTGGTGAATTCCAGAAAAACCTTTCGGATTTTGACGCTACTCTCCTTCATGACACCATCCCCAATTTCCACAACACAAAGAAGAGACTTGAAGGCTTTTTTGAAAACGTTGAGAAGGATGAGCTTGGAAGAGTTAAGGAAGTTCTTCCCGAAATAGAATTTGTAAGAAGCCACAGAGAAATCGCTGAAAGGCTTACAAATCTTCTTGAAGCGGGTAAAATTCCTACAAGAGTAACTCACAACGATACTAAAATCAACAACGTTCTTTTCAACAAAGAAACGGGTGAGCCCTTGGTTGTAATCGACCTTGACACCGTTATGCCCGGACTTCCCGCACACGATTTTGGTGACGCTGTGCGCTTTGCGGCAAATACCGCCGCCGAGGACGAGAAAGATTTATCTAAGGTATCCTTTGACCTTGACCTTTACCGAGGCTTTGCCGAAGGATTTATTTCCGAAACTGCGGGAATACTTACTGATGAAGAAATAGATACTATGGCACTCGGCGCTCTTACTATTGCCATAGAGCTTGGTATGAGATTTCTTGACGACTACATAACGGGAGACAAATATTTCAAGACACACTATGAGGGACACAACCTTGTGAGAACCCGTTGTCAGTTTGCTCTTGCTGCCGATATGGAGAAAAAATTTGATGAAATGAACAAAATTGTTCACGATACGGCAAGAACTATTAAATAAATTGAAAAAAATTTCACAAACTAATAAAAAAGTATTGCAAAAAAGAAATTTTTGACATATAATATGTAACTGGAATAAAAAAATTATCAAATATAAAAGGAGATTTAAACTATGGCAGTAAAAGTTGCTATTAACGGCTTTGGCCGTATCGGACGCCTTGCGTTCAGACAGATGTTCGGTGCAGAGGGTTACGAAATCGTAGCTATCAACGACCTTACAAACCCCAAGATGCTCGCACATCTTCTCAAATATGACACAGCTCAGGGCAAGTACGCTCTCGCTGATACTGTTGAAGCTGACGAAGAAAGCATCACAGTTGACGGCAAGAAGATCAAGATCTACGCTGAAAAGGACGCAGCTAACTGTCCTTGGGGTGCTCTTGACGTAGACGTTGTTCTTGAGTGCACAGGCTTCTACACATCTACTGAGAAGTCTATGGCTCACATCAACGCAGGTGCTAAGAAGGTTGTTATTTCTGCTCCCGCAGGAAAAGACCTTAAGACCATCGTATTCAGCGTTAACGAAAACACACTTACAAAGGACGACAAGATTATTTCTGCCGCTTCTTGTACAACAAACTGCCTTGCTCCTATGGCTAAGGCTCTCAACGACTACGCTCCTATCCAGAGCGGTATCATGACAACAGTTCATGCATACACAGGTGACCAGATGATTCTCGACGGTCCTCACAGAAAGGGTGACCTCCGCCGTGCAAGAGCAGGAGCTCAGAACATCGTTCCCAACTCAACAGGCGCTGCTAAGGCTATTGGACTTGTTATCCCTGAGCTCAACGGCAAGCTTATCGGTTCTGCTCAGAGAGTTCCCACCTGCACAGGCTCTACTACAATCCTCGTTGCAGTTGTTAAGGGTAAGGACGTTACTGTTGAAGGAATTAACGCAGCTATGAAGGCTCAGGCTTCTGCTTCCTTCGGCTACAACACAGACGAAATCGTTTCTTCCGACGTTATCGGTATGACATACGGTTCTCTCTTCGATGCAACTCAGACAATGGTAGCTAAGATTGACGACGACACATATCAGGTACAGGTTGTTTCTTGGTACGACAATGAGAACTCCTACACAAGCCAGATGGTTCGTACAATCAAGTACTTCGCAGAGCTTAACT
>JAFUKG010000013.1 GCA_017467865.1 Clostridia bacterium | reverse complement strand
GGCTCGGGCTCGGGCTCGGGCTCGGGAGCAGGAGCTACGGGAATTTCTGTTCCGTCTATGGGAGTAGATAAATCTGTAAGGTGAGCAAGGTATGCACCCGGGAAAAAGTACGTTGCTATTTCCTGCCACTTGTAGCCGAGATTTGCCATATCTTTTGCTGCGTACTGGCTAAGTCCTACTCCATGTCCCCATCCTGTACCCGATATAACGTAATTAGTGCTATCGGATTTCAGCTCTGAAATTTCACCGTTTCCGCTGATAACAGTTTTGGCATTCGAGCCATTACCAACACCTGCGGTATAGCGGACAAGATTTCCGTCACTATCGGTTTGCATAACGTTATATGGGTCGATAGTTATTCTTTCGCCGTCGTTGATTTTAACGCCCGTAGCTTTACCGATGGTGAGGCGGGCTGATTTACAATACTTTGAGAGGATAGTTCTGACGTTATCGCACTTAGTAAAGGTGGACACTGTTCCGCTTTCATCAACAATCTCAAGCTCATAAGCATAGCCTGCGTCGGTATATTTGGAAATTCTGACTGAGGTAATAGGGCTCTTCACGTATTTAGAAACAGTGGAGTTAGACTGCAGGTAATTAAATAGTTCCTTTTCGCTTACTTCAAAGCTCCAGATACCGTTAGAGTGATTCTGATACTGTTCTTCGGGAATATCTCTTGACACAAGATAATCATAGCCCTTTCCGCCCCAAACGTTTTCTGCAGATTCGGTTACACCGCCCGAAACTGCGTGGTAAAAGGTTTCGCATATTTTAGAGTTATATGCGAGAACAATATTATTTGTAGCTACAACTGCCGCATCGGTTTTGTCTGTGGAACGAAGTCTGCCGCGATATGCTTGACAATGAGTTTCATCGCACATATCAAAGTCCTGATTGCGGTGATTTTTATACTGCATAGCAAGAGTATAAGAGCGCACAACTATGGAAAAGGCTTTCAGCGTTTCCTCAGGCCATGAAGCTGAAATTTCATAGGGCAGGACGCTTTTTATGTAGTCCTCGATGTCAAGAATATTGACGAGATACATACCGTCAATGGTGGTTTTATACTCAAAGGTGCCGTCAAAGATATTGCCGACAGAGCTTTTTATATACTTTTCACCGTTTCCGTCCTGCATAGGACGAACGTAGAGGGGATGATCGGTTGTATCAATTTTAAAGAGTATTTTACAGGTATCGGTTTCTATAACACTGATAGAGGTATTATTAGGGGTACGGGGCACAAACTCCACGCCGAGAAGAGACTGCATATTCGGACAGTCGGCTTCTGACGCAGCTTTATCCTTATAGGTACCTACACCTACATACGCCTTACCCGAGACGTAAAGCGGGAATACAACGGTGCCGTCGGGAAGCTTCGATTTAAAATCAGCGATAGTTTCATCCACTTTGTCAAGGTCAACAGAATCTTTAGTTATACAGTGATATATTATATGGGTATTACCGCTTGTGGTATGATAGTATTTACCGCCGGAATTTTTTGCGGCAGAGAAGTCACGCATGATGGTGACGTTCTTGTCTGACGTTTCAAAGAAGGTATATTCTCCGTTATACACCGTATAAAAGGCGAGCCCCTTAGGAGAAGAAATATTGTGGCTGAAGGCAAGGCAGTTATTAGAGCCGTAGATATAGAACACGCCGACTCTTACTGCGTGGGTAAGCACGTCGAGGTGAGGTACAAGCTCGGTTAAATTTCGAGGCGTGGCTGATGGGTCGGTTAGATAAAAAGAGCCCGACGGAAGTTCGGGTATTAGGGTCTGTTCTGCCGCTTCTGTATCGGGTGTCAAATCTTCGTTTACTTGTGAGGGAGTTTCTGAGATGTCAGCGGAGACAACTTCTCCGCTGACAGTCTCTTCAACAAATTCAGCTGCTTCAAGCTCGCCTTCTGCTAATGCTTCAAAAGCGATAACTGCTATACCAAGTACCATAAGTACCGCAAGTATCAAAGCGATTACTCTAATAGCGCCTTTTGCTTTTTTGTTATTGAACAATTTCGTACTCTCCTCTCACTAAAATATAAGCATCGCCGTTAACAGCGGTAATGCCTCTTCCGTCACTTCCTCTGGGGATAATACAATAGTTGTTTTTAACAAGAGGGTCGTTATTATAAAGCTCCTTAGAGGAGGTAAGATCGGCTACGCCTTGATCGTCAAAGGGAGAGATCGCCACAACGCTTCCTGCTCGGAGTATTACCTCAAGAGAGGTTGTCTCTGAGCCTGTTGCCATAAGCTTCTGTCCGTTTGTTAAGAATACTACCGAATATTTAAGGCTGTCAAGCTGTTCTGGCAAAACTGCAGGAGTCTCAGGTTCAGGTTCAGGTTCAGGTTCAGGCTCGGGTTCGGGTTGAACGGGAACTTCGGGCTCTCTTGAATCGAGGATTTCGAGAACTGCGTTTTTAACGTCTTCGGTAATTTTCGGTATTACTGTTTCGTTTATGTAGCTGAGAGTAACAAGGGGGTCGGAATCGGAATATTCGGCACTTACTGAAAAGAGCGCAAATAAAATTGCTGTTGCGAGTAAAAGTGCTGATAAGATTATGGTTATTTTTTTCATGCTTTTCCCCTATTTTTTAACGTGCGGTTTATTACTTAAAATTAGTTATACCCTTCGTATATTTTGAAGAGATTTCAAAAGAAAACTCGGGTACCTTCGTTATAAGTCCGAAGGTTTCTGATATAAAGGTTTTTGCAGTAACGTCTGTCTTTATGCTGTCAGTAAGCTTTACAAGTGCTTCGGCAGTTGTGATAATCTTTGTAAGATTTGCTTCTTTGAACTGTGCGGGAATAATCTTTTGGAGAATATCTCTGACAAAGATTGACATTCTTGACATTCTGTCTGCTTCTGAGTCACCTTTGTATCTGAGCATATTATAGATATCAATGCCAGAGGTAAGCTTATCGCCCTTCTTAAAGGATATGTTGTATTTCGTCAGGTCTTGGGTGATTTCATCTGCCCCTTCTTCAGTGCTTTCTTCAACGTATACGTGCTCCATATCTCTTGGAACGACGTAGGTATAATCGCCGTGTTCGTTGAACTTGTCAAAGGCTTCAATAAAGCCTTCGGCGGTGAAGGTTATGTAGTTTGTTATCTTGAGTCCCGTTGTTGCACGAATCTTATCGGCAACGTACTGAACGTCTTCATATTTTACAAGGTCGCCGATTCGGATATTAAGATTTCCCAAACCGTCGGCATGACCAACGTATACTTTAGTGTCGGCGTTTATGGGATGAATAGACACACGCTGTTCTTCTTTATTAACCTCGAGAACAACCATTGCATCAATAGAAGTTTCACCGGGACCGTAGCCTGCAACAAGGACGGTAAAGCTTTCTCCCTCTATCTTTTCGATTTCATCGGGTGGGATAACTTCAACGTCGCCGGATTCATCTTCGCCCGGTGTGTCTGTTGTTTCGCTAACAGGTGTATCGGGGTCATCGGTCATTATACCCGTTATTGTAAAATAAGCTACAAGTCCGAAAACTACAAGTGATAAAACGAGAGCTATAATAAAGCTCAGGGTTGAAACTTTCATTTGAGACGGAGCTTTCATCTGTATTTCCTTTCCTAAGTTAGTCCTGATTTTTCAGAAGAAGTTTGAGTTCGTCCATAAAGGTATTAATATCCTTAAACTGACGGTAAACCGAAGCAAATCTGACGTAGGCAACCTCGTCAATCTTTTTCAGCGCTTCCATAACAAGCTCACCTATCTGTGTAGAGCTTACTTCGGTCTGAAGAGAATTGTTGAGACTTGCTTCAATATCCGAAACCGCTCTTTCTATATCAGAAATAGGAACAGGGCGTTTCTCGCAGGCTCTTATCATTCCGTTAATAAGCTTGGTGCGGTCAAAGGCTTCACGTGATTTATCCTTTTTTACTACCATAATAGGCATAACTTCGAGGCGTTCATAGGTTGTAAAACGCTTCTGACAGGAAAGACATTCTCTCCTTCTTCTTATTGCTTCCCCCTCTTCTGTGGGACGTGAATCAAGTACTTTGCTTTCCGCAAAGCCACATGCTGGACATTTCATATATAATCACCTTTTAATTTTTATTCAACACACTGACAGTATATCACATAAATGTCATTTTGAAAAGATAATTTTTGAATTTTCGCCTTTATTTTTTTGTTAATTTTTTATTTTTCTGAATATCATAGGAAATATCTGCATATTCTTTACAAAAAAGTGTTGGAGGAAGAACAATGAACAGTTCGAGAATATACGAGGATATATCATCAAGAACAAGCGGTGACGTTTACATAGGAGTTGTGGGACCTGTAAGGAGCGGAAAGTCTACTTTTATAAAGCGATTCATGGAAGAACTTGTTTTGCCTAACATTGACAGTGAATCGGAAAGAATAAGAGCAAATGACGAAATGCCTCAAAGCGCGTCGGGAAAAACCGTTATGACAACGGAGCCGAAATTTATTCCTGAAAAAGCAGTGGGCATAACGCTTGATGAAGGTGCTTGTCTTAACGTTAAGATGATAGATTGTGTGGGATACGTTATTTCCGGCGCTGAAGGTCTGAAAGAGGATGGAACGGACAGGATGGTTATGACTCCCTGGTCTTCTTCTCCTCTTCCTTTTGAGGTAGCAGCGGAAACGGGAACCAAGAAAGTCATTGACGAGCACTCGACAATAGGAATTCTCGTCACCTCCGACGGAAGCTTTGGAGACTTTAAACGTTCAGACTATGAAGAGAGTGAAGAGCGTGTTATTAAAGACCTGAAAAAGACAGGAAAGCCTTTTGTTATTGTCGTAAATTCAAAATATCCCGATTCGGACGAGGGAATCACCGTCGCAATGGAGCTTGAGAAAAAATATGACATTCCCGTTGCCCTTGTTAACTGCCTTGAGCTAAACAGATCGGACATAGAGCACATACTTGAGCTATGTCTTTTTGAATTTCCTGTAACTGAGCTCAAAGCTGAAGTGCCGACCTGGCTGAACATTCTGCCCAGAGAAAGTAATATAAGAGGAGAGCTTGAGAGTGTGCTCAGAAACGCCGCGGAAAATATTACGAGCGTTGCATCAATTCACGATAATATCCAAAAAATCGGTGAAAACGAAGGCATAAAAAGTGTAAACGTTATCAGAACTGAGCTTGGCACGGGAAAGAGCTGTGTAAAAATTGAGCTTGATGATTCAATTTTCTATAAGGTGATAAGTGACAGAGCGGGTGAAAATATAACAAATCAAAAAGAGCTTTTAAAGGTTTTAGGCGAGCTTAGTGATTTAAAGAAAAGCTATGACAAGGTTAGTGATGCGCTGAAGAGTGTTGAGGAAAAGGGCTACGGAATCGTAGTACCGAGAGTCGAGGACTTGTCTCTTGAGGAGCCTGAAATAATAAAGCAGTCAGGCGGGTACGGTGTAAAGCTTAAGGCGTCTGCCGACTCAATCCACATGATAAAAGCAAAAATCAAAACAGAAATCAATCCCATAGTAGGTAGCGAAAAGCAGTCGGAGGAAATGGTGAAATATCTGCTTCGCGAATTCGAGGAAAATCCAATAAGGCTTTGGGAATCGAATATGTTCGGCAAATCCCTCCACTGCCTTGTAAACGAGGGGCTGACTTCCAAACTCGACCATATGCCCGAAGAGACGAGAGGAAAAATTGCTGAGGCTTTACAAAAAATTGTTAACGAAGGCTCAAACGGGCTTATTTGTATAATACTTTAGTGAAAAAGAGGCTTGTGAAAGCCTCTTTTTCACTGCAAAATTCAGAGTGCAGAATGCAGAATTAAGGTAAATTTGCCTTTTGGCAAATTATAATCAATTGTAAATTTCGGCAAAGCCGAAATTATCCACAATTCATCATTCATCATTCTGCATTCAAAAAGCGGACTCTTTCGAGTCCGCTTTTTAACTTTCTATCCCCAGATTACAGGGGGAAGCGCGTCACTGTCATTATCTGTGAAGCTTACCGTTACGATATCTTCACTCTCGAAGAGTACTGCTTCAATTTCGGGAGATACGTAGATTTCTTTCATGTTACTGCGCCCTCCTTCTATTACTGTGCGTTGTTATATGCATCTGATGCTGCCGAGTATCTGTAAAGTGCCTTTACAAGGTCTCTGAGTTCTGCATTTTCATCCTCGAGTGAAAGTTCAACGTAGTCCAGTGCCGAGAAGGTTACTGTGATTGCAGCACTTTCGCTTTCATCTGCAAACTTAACCGTTACTTCCTTTGCTTCGCTGAGTGCGTTGGAAGGAATTCCTGAAACGTCTGTGTATGCATACTTAGCATCGCTTGTTGAGGACGCAAGTGCAAGTTCACTTCCGCCTTCTACTTTATACGCAGGAAGGATGATTGACTCAATATCTACTGCTTCCATAGTATCGCCGCCTACTATCTCAAAGTAATGACGAATAGTTGTATCGTCTTCAAGAAGAAGTGAAGTGGAATGGAAGATAAGTCCAAACTCAACCTCTAAGTTTTCTGTCTCTACCCTTGCTCGGCTTCTCTTGGAAATAAGGTCTGCAAGCTCGTCAGAGGTAAGAACGTCAAGTACTTCTGCATCTGCTGCAGTGTCATCGAAGTAAGCTGCTGCTGCGGTATAGTAGGTTTCAAATGCATTAACAAGAGCGAGAGTTGTCGCATCTGTTTCAGTTTCCTGAAGCTTACCAACGTATTCAGCAACTGTGATTGTGTAGCTTTCGGTTTCTTCGTCTTCTGCATCAGTATAAGTAACATCGAAGCTGATTTCTGCTGTTGCAACGTCCTTGGGATTTACGTAGAAAATAGCTTCGTTGTTAGTAAAGCCAACGTAGTTATCAGTTCCTGTAACGTTTGCAAGTGTAAGGTTTTTAACTGTTTCGTCAACTGTTGCAGTAATCTTAACACCAACCTTACCGTCAAGTACGAGGCTCATTCCGAAGTCTGCGTGGTCTTCTTCCTTGATGGTGTAGAAGCCATCAAAGTATCCGCTGGGGAACATCCAGTTATTTGCAAACTGCGTATTAGTAGACGTCTCAGATCTATGAACGATGCTTGAAGCATCAACTCCGCCGTAGGGGTAGAACTTATAACCAACTACCCAACCTTCTTCAGGAAGGTCAAATGCGTTCTGAACGTCGATTACTTCGTAGTTAACGTTGGCGTTAACGTCACCTGTAATTGTTCTTTCATTACCGTAGTAAGAGCATACTTCAATTTCTCCGTCGGGAGTCATTACGTAAAGCTCAACAAGATATTTAGTCTTTCCTACTGTAATATACTGAGTACCGTTGCCTGAAGAGAACTTCATTTCAACGATTTCGTCTACGGGAATAATCTCTTCTGGCTCGTAAGCGTAACGAACGCTTATAGTCTTTAAAATATCAGCATTCGCCTGCTGAACTTCTGCAAGGTTGCCAGCTTCGATAGCAGCAAACAAATCTGCAGACGTTCCTAAGTCATACATCCAGTCGGACTTATATAAATCATACAGTAAATACTTCAAATTCGACAAATCAGACTTATCAAGATATACATAATAATCTGCACCTACAATTTGACCTACAGACCATTCCAAAACGGACTCTTTCTTCTTTGCATAGTCGTAAACAAGAAGGTCGGTTGAAACGGTTATATCATCAGAGGTATCGTCTGACGTTCCGTTGTTGTAAGTACCGGCATGTGTCTTAGTAATTTCGTTACCAAGGTCTGCTCTGCCTGACCATGATCCCTTAACGTATACGATAACGGGGGTAGATACATCATAGTCATCATTTGCAGGAGCGTATATACCCCAAAGACCTGCCTGAGTAACAGGGTCGAAGGTGTAAGAACCTGCAGCGTAGTTAGAAGCTTCGAGAGCACCAGCGGCATCCGCGCCAAGAACCGTGAAGGGGGCTACAATATAATCTGTGCTAAGACCAGACAAAGTATTGTTTGCAAAGGATATGCCTGTGAGCTTGTCAGCCTTGGAATAATCAACGTGGATAATAATAGGGTCAGAGGCATAGTTTGCATTAGTTTCAGTTACATAAACTGCCCAATCGCCAGACTGTGTTCTGGGAGTAAATGTATATGAACCTTCTGAGTAGTCATCAATGCTAAGAGCGTTTTCTGTGTCGATTACGCCATCAACGTAAGGAGCTACTGTGTAAGCTGATGAAAGACCTGTAAGTGTCTTTCCTGTTAAAGTAACACCTGTAGGCTTTTCCGCCTTGGGTTTTTCGATTACGTAACTAGATGAATTTATAAGGTTCGGAAGCGTATAGGTAATAGAAAATCTTGTACCAGAACCCGTAGGTAAAATACTTGTTGTGGGAACGACACCGAAAGGATAGTACTCCCAACCTACAAGCCAACCTTCTTCGGGAAGTTCTGAAATGTTTTGAACGTCAACAGTCTCAGAAATATAAGCACCGGGAGTATGATCCTTTTCTGCGCCTATATAAGTGTATTCTTTTACTTCACCGTCTTCATTCATAACGTGGAAAACGTATTTCATATTGGCGGTACTTATCTTATAGGGATAAACATTACCATATCTAGAATATGTACTAAATCCAATACTCTTAACGTCACCGATGGGAATAATGTCGTCTGAGTCATATGCGTAACGTACACGAATCGACTGAAGTAAAGCCTGTACATCTACAAGCATTTCAGCAGAAGTCTTTTCGGGCTTTGTAGCATTCGCTTTTTCTTCATCTGACATAGCCTCATATGCTACTGCTGCATTATATTGTTCAGCCGAGTAAGGTGCATAATACATATAGTCTGACTTAAATATTTTGTAATCCGATTCAGTCAGGTTCTTACTGCTATAACCGTGATAGTAATCTGCACCTGTATATTCACCAAGTGTCCAAATAGGCACACCTGCAGTTCCCTTTGTTCCGCTTGGAACGCTAAAAGTTACGTTGTATTCATCAAGAACGCCGTTTCCGTCGCCGTCCTCTGTCTGTTTGCCCGTGTAGGTAACAGACTTCTTATTACCGATAGTAGCTCTGCCAGCATACGAACCGCTTAAATAGAAAATAAACTTATCCTTAGATGCGTAATGCTCGTCCGTTTCAACAGCATATACTGCGTAGAGACCTGCAGCATCCTCAGGAAGTGTGTACGTACCGCCAACAAACTTGTCAGACGTAATAGCATTATCGGTTTTAGCGCCAACTATAGTGTATGGAGCGATAGCATAATCATCTTTAAGTCCCGAAACTGTTCTGCCGTCTACTGTTATTCCTGTGGGCCCCTCGGCTACAGGTTTGTCAATGACATAGTATGCAGAAGATTTGAGGTTAGGAAGATAGAAGTACATACTGAAAGTTTCAGTACCCGATGTACCATTAGGTGCGATATCCTCTATATCAACTACGCCAAGGGGATAAAACTTCCAACCTACAAGCCAACCTTCCTGAGGAAGTCCATTAAGGCTTTGAACATCAAGTGTTTCCTTTTGTTCTCCCATAGTCGCAAAGGTCTCACCAATATGTGTATATTCGGTAATTCTACCATCTTTGCCCATTATATAGAAAACATACTTAGCTTCTGTGTTAGTAATAATGAAGGGTTTGTTTCCTCCATACTGCTTATGTGCATAGAAAGTAATTTCTTCAACCTCGGAAATAGGAATAATTTCGTCAGCAGTATAAGCATACCGAATTTGTATGTACTCAGCAACATCTTGAACAGCCTTTAAAATTTCTGCAGAAGATTTTTTGGGTACGGTGGTAGATGTACCTGCTTCGTAAGCCAAAGCGTCAGCATAGTTTTTTGAAGTAGGAGTATACCAGAAATACTGGTTAGTAAAAAAGCTTCCTAACGAATATGTTTCTTCGTCTGCTTTAAGGGTTACAGGCCACTCTGCACCCGAGTATCCTCCAATAATCCAGTTAACATTGTTACTAACAGATTTATATGCGTGAGGAACATTTATTGTTGCTTCATAAACGTCCTTAGTTCCGTCGCCATCACTATCTGTTGTTTTGTTCTTAGTGTAAACTCTATCATGCATATTACCGATAGTAGCCCTGCCAGAAATTGAACCGCGAATGTACATAGGAACAGGGGTAGAATCAGTTAAATTTGTTCCATCTCCTGCAATATAAAGGCCATAAAGACCTACTGCACTTTCGCCAAAATAGAGTTCATCTGTAACATCAACAGAAGTCGCTCCTACAACAGACTTTGCCTTTGCAGAATCAGGACCATTTACATACCAAGGTGCAAGCATATAGGAAACCGATGGATCAAGGTTCTTAAAGATTGTACCATCTACGGTAATGCCTGTAGGAGCATCAGCTTTCTTGATAAGAGAAATCTCTTTTATCATAGCGTAGTTATTTATTGCAGTTCCAGATTTGTACTCTACATTATTATCTGAAATTCTGAGAGTATAAGTTCCCGCAGTGGTAAATGTGTATTCTCCACAGTCATGTGGCTTACATGACCAGGTGGTAGCCTGGGTTATACCGTAATCTGCAGTTGAATTCGGAAGTTCTTTGAATCCAATAGTTAAAAGTTCTATTTCCTGACATGCAGCATAAAGAGTCAGGTCATAAGTGCCGGGAATAGTGATTTCAAATGGGATCTCAATGAAGTGTTCTTCATCATTCAAATATACCCACTTTCTCGCATCACTGTATCCTACATTGTAATCGGACATCACACCGTTTTCGTTATCTTTAACAAGTGCAACCTTAAATCCGGTTACAGGAGCTTCTGTTTCTTCTGCTGATACACCCAAAGCAAGGGCACATGTAAGCATACAAAGAATCAAAAGCAAGGGTAAAAATTTCTTTTGGGCCATGGTTTTTCCTCCTAAAAATAATTTTTCAGTTTTCGGTCAGCGTTTTTTTGATTACTACAAAGAACTGTTTTATGCTATGAAGTAGCATAAAAAGAATAGGGTACCCTATTCTAGCGCCAAGAAAACTGTGTTTTACTTTTGTAAAATCGGATAGAATACCCGAAGATACACTATGACAATTCTACGTTAATTTTATATTATCACAGAAAATTTACAAAGTCAAGGATAAAATGTGTAAGATTACACAATTTTATTATTTTCACGTATTGAAAATAATGAATAGTGAAGATTGAAGATTGAAGAGTGAAGAGTGAAAAGTGAATAATTATTGTTGATTTGCTTAAGCAAATCTTCATTAAATTGTGTGTCTCCCCCTACGACTCGCTTTGCTCCCAGTATGGCTTGAAAACAACCGCTCAGTCACTACGTGACAGCTCCCCGAACCCTTGGGAGCCTTGGAGGCGCTGACGCAAAATGGTGTTGTTCAAAAGAACAAACGATGTGCAGTATTGATGAATGCAGAGTGCAGAATGCTGAATGCAGAATTTTGGTTGATTTTGCTCGGCAAAATCTTCATTCAATTTATTAGATGAATTGATGCGGAGCATCGTGAATTGGCTTTGCCGTGAATTGTGTACCACAAACAGAAAAGCCTTGCGGATGCAAGGCTTTAGTTTAAGTATGTTATATTGCAGTCGAGGAGTTTTGCTTCTTCCTCGGAGTGGGTTATGAGAAGAAGAGTTTTATCAGAGGTTCTTTTTCTTACCTTTTCTGCCACTCTTATTTTAAGTTCTTCGTCAAGGCCTGTGAAGGGTTCGTCCAGAAGTAGTATATCGAAGTCGGCAGAAAGAGCGCGGGCAAGGGCACATCTGCGCTTCATACCGCCTGAAAGCGTAGCGGGAAATACATTTTCAGCTTCCAAAAGCTCCATATCAGAAAGAAGCTGACTTGCTTTTGCGGTGTTGGTTGTGACAGCGAGCAGGTTTTCGAGGATAGTAGAGTTCGGAAAAAGGCGGTCCTCCTGAAACATATAAGAAATTTTACCGTTCACAAGGCAGGAGCCCGAAAACTTTTTATCAAGTCCTGCAATTATTCTGAAAAGGGTTGTTTTTCCGCTGCCCGATGGAGACAAAATTGCGGCTCTGTCACCTTTATCCACCTTCAGCTCAAAGTTGTCAAAGACTTTTTTTCTGCCGAAGCTTTTGGAGAGGTTTTTAATTTCAATCATGCTTTACGTCTCCCCTTTCCAAGAAGTATTTCAGCAAAAAACACCACGGCTTTTTCAAGAATAAAGCTAAGTATAATAACCGTCAGAGTCCACGCAAAAAGAGTAGGAAATTCAAAATAAATTTTCGACTCATAGAGCATTAGACCTATTGAGTTCTGCGGGGTGCAAAGAACCTCTGCGGCAATACCTGCTTTCCACGCAAGGGACAGAGCACTTCTCGTTGCCGAAACAAAGTAAGGAAGAAGTGAGTGACGGTAGAGCATGTTCCAGCTCTTTGCAAAGCTGAAGTTATAAAGCTTCGTGACCTCGTAAAGCTCTCTGTCGATACCGAGGAGCCCCTCATAGACGTTAGAGGAAACAATGGGCGTTGCCATCATAAGCGCAATAGCAAAAGGGATGTGCTCCTTCCCTATCCAAACAAGTGCAAGAATTATAAAGGATGCAACGGGTGTTGCCTTTACAAGAGAAAGAAGGGGTGCGAATAAGTACTTAAAAAATGGTGTTACGTAAGAAAGGAGTGCAATTGACACACCGACTGCCACTCCTGCAAGAGCACCCGAAAAAATGCTTTTCAGGGAATTCAAGGCAGTGTGCCAAAACTCCTTTGTCTTTACAAGTGTGAAAAAGACCTCTGCGGTCTCGCTTGGCGAGGGTAACAGAATGGATTTACCGATTTTATTCGCGGTAACGTGCCAGACTGCTACCCAAAACGCCAAGGAAAGAAAGGCAAGAAAAAGGTTTAATATTTTCTTATTTATTTTCATAGTAGAAATCGTCACCGGGGAGAGCACCGCCGACAGATTTGGGGTTAGCGTCAAGGAGAACCTTCAAGAAGCCCGAGAGCTTTTCTTTCATAGCGTCGTTTGAGTCAACGTAGCAAATATTAGCACCGGGAATAGCACTCTTTGCAATAGCGGAGCTTCCAACGATACCAAGGTTTGCGATAACGTCGGGGGCGGTTTCATCGGTATTTGCAAATTCAACTGATGCCTTATATTCTTCAAGGAAGTTCTTTACTGTGTCGGGGTATTCTTCTGCAAATGCAGTTCTTACAACGATACATCCCTGAACGAGAGCGGAGTCAGGAGAAACCTTCGACCATTCTTCGGTAAGGTTAATTACCTTCTTGCAGTCCCCGTTCTTCATAAGGACGGTTGACACCTGAGGTTCGGGGAGCATACCGATAGTTACGTCACCGCTTATCATATGTGTAGCAAGCTCAGCATGGTCGGTATAGTAGTTGATAGTAACGTCATTTTCAGGGTCAATGCCGTTTGCTTTCAGAACGTAGTCGAGAACGTATTCGGGAGTTGAAGCCTGACCTGTTGCACCGATAGTTTTGCCCTTAAGATCTTCAATAGATGCAACGGTGCCGTCGGAGTTAATAATATGGAGAACGCCGAGAGTATTGAGGGCAATTACCTTCACTCCTCCCTGAGTCTTGTTGTAAAGAACAGAGGCGAGGTTAGTAGGAACTGCGGCAATATCAACTGTACCCGAAATAAGAGAAGAGGTTACGTCGTCTGGCATTGAAGTAAGCTCAAAGGAATACTTGGGGTCAGCATCGGTAATAAGCTTCGCCATACCCATACCTGTAGGACCCTTAAGAGCAACTACTTTTGTAAGCTCTGCAACCTTAGGCTCTTCGGGAGTCTCAACGGTATCGTTTGTGGGAGCTTTTTCTGTTCCGGGGTCGTTTGCTGCTGTGCAGGCGGTAAATACGCCAAGTACAAGAACGATAGAAAGTAAAAGTGCTAAAAGTTTTTTCATAGTGTTTATCCTCACTTTATTAAAAATATTTTTTTACCTTGTTTTTTTATATAGCCGTTTTCTTCCAGACTGTTAAGCGCCCGATAAAGGGAGGCTCTGCCGATATCGAGTATTTCGGAAAGCCGTGTCATAGGAAGCTCAACAAAACCATGCTCACCTGCTGACGACAAAAGAAAGGTGTGAAGCTTTCCTTCTGCTCCCGAGGTAGTATAAAAATCTATACGGCGGTTTAAGTAGCGAAGCTTTTCGCTGAGAAGCACTATAAGACGCTTTGAAAATTCGGGGCTTTCCGAAATAAGCTGTTCTATATTTTTTTCTGAAAAGAGTAAAAGCGTCGTCTCTGATTTGGCAATCAAAGTAGAAATATAGGCGTCAGTTTTATCAAATAGTGTGGCAAGTCCTATAACCGTTGGTTCAAAAACGGTTTTCAAAAAGGCGTCTTTTTTGAATATCTCGGCTTTGCCTTTAACAAAGACCGCCAGTCCCCTTTTAATCTCATAAGTATCCCCTGCGCTCAAAACGATAATCTCGGGCAAAGCGGATAAAAAAACGTGAGAAAACAAAGGAACCGTTTCAAGACAAGCCAGTATTTCTTTTTCGTTCATACTTCTTCTCCAAAAAAAGTGTCTCATATGGTACATTTTGATTATAGCACAAAGGAACTCATTTGTAAAGAGTTATTTTTCATTTCCTTCATAAGTTCTGATAAAAAATTTGATAATACCCTTTTTATTTTTTGGGTCGAAGGGGAAAAGATAATTTTTGTTGTCGGCGGTTTTATTGAGTAAAAGGATAACGAGAAAAAGTAAAACAGCAATAATAAAGCCTGTAAAGCCAAACGTGGCTATACCTACAATGAGGGTAATGCGCCAGAATTTAAAGGTGTATCCGAGCTCATAATTAGTGGGAATAAAGTTTGCGATTGAGGCTATGGCGGAATATAGGATAGTTTGAGGTACGAGTAGTCCGGCAGAGACGGCAAAGTCGCTGAGAAGGAGACCGCTTACAACGCTGAGGGAATTTGAAATAGTATCGGGGGTATTGAGAGAAGCGATTTTCAGTGCATCAATCATAAATTCCACAGTTATGAGCTGAAGCCAAACGGGAATAAAGCATTCGGAGTCAACGAGAAGAAAGGTAAGGCTTTCGGGCAGCAGGTGCGAATAGGTCAGGCAGAGCAGCCACAGCGGTGAAATAAACACTGATAAAAAGAGCATAAAGACCCTGAGCAGTCTAAGGTAAGAGGCGGTAACGGGCGGAAAGTAGTAATCATCGGTTTCTTCCATCATATCGTATAGGGTAACGGGAAGAAAAATTGCGCTTGGAGTAGTATCGCAGAGAATGGCGATTTTCCCTTCCATAAGCATTGAAGCAGCGGTATCGGAGCGTTCAACGTATCTTACTTTAGGAAAGGGGTTGAGCTTTTTAATAAGACTTTTTCCGAAAAGGTTGTCGGTTATTGTCTGTTGAGAGAGTGTAAGAGATTTTACGTTCATATTAGAAAGTCTGTCTCTTATTCTCATAAGAAGCTCCTCCCCCGCTTTTCCTTTCATGTAGGCAAGTATTACTCTTGTTTTGGTTGCGCTTCCGATGTCGAAGGCTTCAAACGAGAGGTCGGGAGACTTAATTCTACGGCGGATAAGGGCGGTATTGGTATAAACACTCTCAGAAAAACCGTCACGGGGACCTCGAAGAGTTTTATTTTTTTCAGGCTCGGAAATTCCTCGTGACGGGTATTTTTTCGTGTCGAGAATTACTGCGCTGTCAAATCCGTCAACAAAGAGAACAGACATTGAAGCGAGTAGAGCAGAAACAATTTTATTTACGTCCTTTTCTTCTTTTTTATCGTTGTAAGGAATGCATTCTCTCATTAGCTCTGACATTGCTTTGAAGGAAGAAGAAGCGGACAGCAGATTTTTCTCTATCTGTATCATTGCATCGGTGTCGGTAGAGCCGTTAATAAAGCATAGCATTGCTTCCCTTCCCCCTACCTTCAAAAAATCGGTTTTTATATCCGAGGCGGTAACTTCGGGAAAAATCTCTCTTATAAGGTTTACAGATGCTGAAAGGTCGGTTGACACGGTTTTATTCAAAAAAATCCCTCCGAGTAAACAGTTTTTAACTATTTTGCCCGAAGGGGGATATTTTTATTTATTCACGGATTATTCTGTTTTCGGTCATACGCCAATAGGACAGTGAAAGCTCGCCCGTTGTATATACGTTTTCAAGAGGAGCCTCTTTCGAGCCGAAAAACACAACGTCGGACTTAAGGAGAAACAAAGCCACGTTTTCAGAAGACAGAGGTTTATAGAAGGTCATGGTTTTATTTGCTTTTGTGATATTGAAAACTGTGCAGGTATCGGGGTAATAAGAAAAAGTAACGTTATCACTGACAGCATAAGCTTGTGAATAAACTATATTTATTTCTATATTGTTTTCCTGACACTTTTCATATATACGATAATATTCACAGTCAAACTCTCCTGCCATAACAAGTGTGAGCTTTTTAGGCTTTACTATATCAAGTATCAGATTAATTCGCTCATCGGGAAAGATGTGAGTTAGGACTATGACGGCTTCGTCCACAGCGGTTATCTTTCTTTTCTCGACAAGGCTCATAAGCGGTGCGACGATTTTGGAAGAAGTTGCGGTCAAGTCAAGAAAATAGCTCTCACCGCGAGAAGTTACAAAAAGCGATTTGCATCCTCTCTGACATGCAGAGCTGACTCTGACGTCATTGAAAGTGGCTTTTTCAACGGTAAAATTAAATAAGCCAAGCGCTAAAGCAACCACGGCGGCGGTAATAGGAAGAGTGAGTATTCTGCGCGAGAAGAAAAGTGAGGGCAACGTTAATGCTACACACAGCAGAGCGTCCCAGCCCACGAAGCCAAGGTCAACTCCGAAAAAATCAGGAGCAATTAATGCAAGAGCATGAGATAGCGTCAGCATAGCATTGCAAACAAAATTTGAAGCAAGCAGTATTACTGCGGATAATTTAGGGAGAAAGGAGAAAATACTGCCCAAAAAGGAAGTAATCAGAATATACTTTACGAAGAAGATCAGCAAAAGGTTTGCAAAAGGTGAAATAAGTGATACTTGATTAAAGGATAAGATAATTACGGGCAAAGTAAACAAAGTCGCCGACAATGTTGAATATAGGGATATAATAACGTAGTCCATCACCTTGAAGGTAAGTCTTGTGAGGGCATTAGGATAACCCTTTTCTTGTATGTAATGAAAGTGCTTTTTGTCAAGCTGTCTTGAAACGTAGGGCAGAAAGACAAGTATACCAAAGGTAGATAAAAACGAAAGCCTGAAAGACATACTAAAAAGCGTCCATGAGCTATTCAGCACTATGAAAAAGCCTGCGGTAAAGAGAGCAGTTAAACTGTCGTTTACGCGTCTTAGCATGCGTGTCAAGAGGTAAATAATCATCATTTGGCCTGCTCTTACTACCGAAACGGAAAAGCCTGTAACAGCCATATATAAGAATGCGGCAACAATGCTTATAAGAGAGGAAAGACGACGGCTTGCACCAATTCTTACAAGGAAAAGATAAAGAGACATTACCGCGATGGACAAGTGCAGACCTGATATAGCAAGGATATGTGAGGTACCAAGCTTTTTAAAATCCTCGGTTATTTCATCTGAAATATCTGATTTATCGCCTATAATGAGCGCTTTTATAAAGCCTTGGTTTTCTGTGTTTGAAACTGAAGTTCGCACGTAAGAGCGCAGCGCTGCAATTAATCTGTTCAGCGGTCTGTCACTTTCATAAACGTCAACCTTATTCACAAAGGAAGTAAGAAAGGTTTCTTCACCTTTATTATAGGAATCAGCGTCAAAGGTAAGCTCGCCTGTGAAGCTTGCTCTTTTGCCTACGTCAATCTCGAGGTTGGTATCATAGCAATATACTTTTACACGGGCATTCAAATTCTTATCTTCAACTATAAAAGAAATAAATTTTTCATCCTTGTTATAGGTTTTAACGTCGCCCTCTACCGTTACTGTCTTTTCATGAAGCTCACGCGCAAATGTGACTTTTTCAAGGTCAACAAAGGTATTTTTATAAAGTGACAGTAGAGAAAACAGACACAATAACACGAGCATTCCAAAAGCACGCTTCTTAAAAATAATTAAAAGCAGAACAGACAGCGCAAGGACTATAATTAAAATCGGCAAAGCCGTTTTGAAAACGTCTTTGCCGATGGTAAGGACTAAGTACGAAAATATAAAATATACTCCTATGCAAATGCAAAAAGGACGTTTCATTTACAACCGTTCACCTTTCAAAAGTGAAAAATGAATCAAACTCTTATATTCACCTTTAACATAAATTTCTTCTCTGCCCTCTCCCTCTTCTGTCATACCGCATCTTTTTAAAAGAGAAATCGAAGGCTCGTTACCCTTGATAACACGGGCTTCAATTCTGTTAAGGCCGAGGGTATCAAATGCGTATTCGAGTATTTTCCCAACAGCCTCATAAGCGTAGCCGTTTTTATGATAATCGGGGTTGAGTACGTATCCTATTTCACACTTGGCGTTAGCTAAATCAAGTGAAGCAAAACCGCAGGTGCCAATTAGTTTGTTATTGGATTTGAGAACTATTCCCCAATCAAGGTATTCTCCCGTTTTATACTTTGACACAAGAAATTTAAGATACTTTTTAGTATACTTCAAGCTCTCGTGTGCGTTCCACAAGAGATATTTCGTAACGTCTTCTTTAGAAGCATATTCAAACATATCCGCCGCATCGCTTTTCTTAATTTTTCTGAGAATAAGACGAGGTGTTTCAAGCTCTGGAATATGCTTTATTATATAATCAAGGTATTTTTCATTCATTTTCCAAGTCCGTTTATATATTCTTTCATATCTATAACCTTGCCCGTTTTTCTCGCTTCTTCTGCGGCAAAGGCGATAAGATGGCTCATGCAGTATGCCGATATATCGGAAATCGAGTCAGAGGGCTTGTCTTCAGCTACGTAATCATAAAGGTCGTGCATTATTCCCGCATCTCCGCCACCGTGTCCACCTACCGTAACCTTTGCTGCAAGCTCAGGGTCATAGACTTGAGTAGTCTTTCTTGTGGCAAACTCGTAAAGATACATTGTCTGAGCGTCTTCGTCGGTGCGAAGCTCTCCCTTAGTTCCCATAATAGTCGTGCATCTGCCGCCCTTATTAAATCCCGACATAGTAAGGGTGAGAATTTTGTTATCGCCAAACTGAGCGTTAACAATCTGGTGGTCGACAACGTCATTATCGCACTGATAAACGCATCTGCCGTAGGGAGAATTAACAAGTGCAAGGTCAACCTCTTCATCGGTAGGATTGAATTTATTTGCAACAATAGCTCTGAAATGACCTACCTCTGTTGTATCAATTCTGTAAAGAGAGGGAGCGTAATAGAAGCAGGTGTCCTGATACGGGCATCCGTCAAGGCATCTTGCAGGTGCACCCTCGGGCTTATTCTTTTCTGTGAAATGTGTAAGAGTGCCAAAGGACTGTACCCTTGTGCAAGGCTCTGACAACAACCATTGAAAAAGGTCGGTGTCGTGACAGCATTTAGCAAGTATCATAGGAGCGCTGTCCGCTTCTCTCGACCAATTTCCTCTGACAAAGCTATGACTCATATGAACGTTTCCTACCGCTTCGGTATGTACTACGTTCATTATCTCACCGAGCTTACCGTCGTCGATAATCTTCTTAATGGTTCTATAAAAAGGAGTATATCTTAAAACAAAGCAAACCATGACCTTGACGCCATTTTTGCGAGCTGATTCTGAAAGTGCATAGCATTCCTCGGGCAATGGAGAAATAGGCTTTTCAAGAAGAATATGATAGCCTTTGTCTATCGCCTTCATGCCCGGGTCAAAATGCATTTTATCCTGCGTGCATATCATAACTATGTCGGCAAACTTAGGCATTCTAAATATATCTTCGTAGCTTTCAAAGCACATATTTTCGGGAACGTTATATTTACATTTCAAAAAATCTCTCTTTTCCTTTACAGGCTCCGCTATCGCCTCAAGAGAAAATTTTTCGGGACACATATCAAGATATTTCAAATAACAGCTTCCGCGGTCTCCGCCGCCTATAAGAATAAGTTTAAGCTTTTTCATAATACACTCCTTGTCATTTCTTGGTGAATTATAACACAATACAATAGTTTTTTCAAGTAAATAAGCTATATTTATACAAATATTATCCATATAAAACACAAAAATGATAGAACAATATTGATATACTTTAGCATAATATTGACCCTTTTCATCAAAAAAAGCAGTTCAAAAGAACTGCTTTTTGCTCATATTACTGTGCGCCTGCACCGGTGAAGGTTGATTTTACTTCATTAATCTTGTTGTCGCTTGCCTGTTCGGTAGGATACCAACCTCTCTTTGACATTTCTTCAAAAACCTGATGCTGAAGTGTGTGCTCCTCGTTGAGAAGGTCCATCATTGTGTTCTTAACGTTGGGGTTAGCTGCTTCGTTAGCAGAATAGTTGTAGCAAGCTGTAACCGACTTCTGAGTAGCAAGGGCGTCTGTCATAATGTTCTTATCGGTAAAGTTATTGAGTTCGGGGCAATTGTTCATAAAATATTCCTCCTATGCAAGTAAAGTTACAAGTCTGTCAAAATGATTCTGATGCTTTGATGCAATTGTGCTGAGCTGTTCTTTGAGTACGGGGTCGCAGGTTGTTGCAGAATACATCTTGTATTTTGCAATAAGGTTCTGTTCTTCGCCAAGCTGTGCTTTAATAAGGTCAAGTTCTTTTGTGGTAAGGTTTGCCATTGAATCTACCGCCTTTCATAAAATTTACAATCATATTATTTTCAAAGAGTTGCTTTTTTATTCTTGAAAAATGTCGTTTTTTACTGTATAATTTCATTGAGGTGCAATTTTGTGAAAAAGAACAGTATTTTGAACGTAAAAATAGAAAATATGTCTGCTGACGGAAACGGTGTGGCACGAAT
>JAFUKG010000012.1 GCA_017467865.1 Clostridia bacterium | reverse complement strand
GTCGAATTTTGCAATAAGTTTTGCTGTCGCAAACGATGTGCTTCGCAATGATGTTCTGCGAAATGATGTGCTTCGCAATGATGTTGCCTTGCGGCAAATGATGTTTCACTACGTGAAAATTATTGTTGATTTTGCTAAAGTAAAATCTTCATTAATTACGACTCACTGCGGGTTCACACACTGTTCACCCTTCGTTCACTGTATGGCTTGAATTTTCGTAGGCTCCGCTAATTCGCTTTGCCACGAAAATCCCCCGCACATCCTAATTCCTCATTTCTAATTTCTAATTCAAAAAAATCCTTGCTTTTTTCAAAATCTGTGTTATAATGAATATAGAAAAAGGCTACCGGCAACGGTTGACCTAATACTAGTTAAAAGAAATTAACCGCATCTTTTGGTCGAGGGCGGTTACTTTTTTATTATAGGCTCCCCTGTGTAAGGGGAGCTGGCAAACCGTAGGTTTGACTGAAGGGTTGTGATAATATGGACAGAAAGCATAACAAGGCAATAGTTCCTTTCGCGAGAAATCTAAGGAAAAATATGACAAAAGAGGAAAGAAAGCTTTGGTATGAATTTTTGAGGAATTATCCTGTTAAGTTTACCCGTCAAAAGGTTTTGGGAAAATATATCGCTGATTTTTATTGTGCCAAGGCTAATTTGGTAATTGAACTTGACGGTTCACAACATTATGCAGACAGTAACGTTATAAGCGATAAAAGGCGAACGGAGTATTTAGAGCAATATGGCATAACGGTTATACGTTTGACTAATACCGATATATTAAAAAGATTTGAGGGTGTTTGTACGTTTATTGATGAAATGGTAAAAAACAACCCCTCAGTCACTTCGTGACAGCTCCCCTTACACAGGGGAGCCTTTTTTAAGGGTACAGTCACTTCGTGACAGCTCCCCTTACACAGGGGAGCCCTTTTTGAGGGGAAGCCATTTATTATATGAAAAGAATTGATGCAAAGCATCGTGAATTCGCTTTGCCACGAAAATCCCCCGCATATCCTAATTTCTACACTCCTCTGAGCTGGGCTGTGGGAATAAAGCTCCGAACGATTTCAAGCATTTTTTCAAGCTCTTCCTTTTCAAAGCCCTCCATACTATCGTCGATAACGTTATCGGATTTTTTAAAGGCTTGCAGGAAGTACTTTTTTTCGCCTTTCAGCCAGAGTCCTATTTCCTCCATATCCTTTTCGGTATGGAGATTTTTTACAAGGGTAGTTCTGAACTCGTGGTCAAGGTCTGATTTTTTAAGAAGCTCAACGCTTCTCTCCACAGGTGTGGTATCAAAGGAAGTAAGTCCCACGGTTTTGGGATAAGAGGCAATAGAGTTTTTAATATCCATTGCCACGTAGTCCACCATGCCCGAGGAAATAAGTCTTTCGAGTCTATCGGGGTAAGAGCCGTTAGTATCAACCTTTACAAGATATCCCATATCCTTTATATCCCTTATGAGCTCTTCGGTTTCCTGCCACATAAGGGGCTCGCCCCCCGTTATACACACGCCGTCAAGGAAGCCGAGACGCCGGCGGAGGGTATCGAATATTTCAACTTCTTTTATCTCCCCCATCTCTCCACATCCCAGCACCAAGTCCCCGTTATGACAGAAAGGGCAACGGAAATTGCAGCCGCCCGTAAAAAGGGTGGCTGCTGTTTTTTCCGGATAATCGAGAAGGGTCAGTTTCTGAAATCCACAAATCTTCATATTAATATATAAAACCGAAAGCGGTTTCCTTTACCTCGTTTACTTTATCGGCGGAGACGTAAAACTCTCCGAAGCCGTTTAAGGTGTAGTACATATTCTGAGCAGTATGACGGTAGAAGCGATAGTCAAGCACTTCTCCCTTTTCGGTTTCAACGGTGAGATGGAGTGCCTCTTCGCCCACTGCAGAGCCGTCGGAATATGAGGTTACGATAATATAGAGTATAGACTTATAAAGCTGTTTAAAGTCTTCGATATTTCCGACCTTGCCGTTTACTTTAACGCTGAGGTCTTGTGCTTCTCCCGACAGTACGAACTCTGCTTTTTCGCCGTTTCCTTCAAAGGTCATTTTTGCAATGTCCTCTATATCGAGAAGATATATTTCAGATGATACCCAAAGAAGCATATCCCATTCGAGAAAGGCAAGAGAGGCAGCGGGAACTGATGCTACAATTCCTGCGTTCTTGGAATAGGCAATATAATCCCCCGTTTCGGCATCCTTCATCACCCAGAGCTCTTCCGAGAAAGCGGGGAACTTATAGCTGAAGGAATAGTCGGACGTATCGTTGCCGTCGGCATCGAAAAAGCCGTAGGCACGAAGCGCCTCGTCGGTAATCTCGTCACCGTAAAGAAGAGTTTTACTTCCCGTAAGTGCCAAGAGGTCGTTTAAGAACACTTCAAAGTTAGTAAGGTTAGTTGCGTAGTTATAGGCGGGGAAGGTCACTCTGTGGGTAGAGTTATTTCCATAGGTCAAATCGCCCGAAACCTTATCTATGGTAACGAATTTTTCTCCCTTTTTATTCAAAGTAAAGGTGGAAAGGGTGAACTTATGGCTCTGTTCAACGGTGTGGACGATAGCGGGCTTAACGTAGTCACGCTTGGCAGAGAGGATGGAGCTTTCAAGGCCAGTATCTACAACGTAGAGGGCGCCTCTGCCTTGAAGGACTGCGTAATAGCCGTCGCCGTCGGGGGTTTTATCCCCCACGAGAATAGTATAGCTGTCCGTTTCGTTATAGGTTACGGTGAAATAGCTTGCGGGGTTATTTACGTCTATTCCGTAACCGAGAAGCTCTTCGTCACTCACTCTGTCAACGTATCTGAGCGCCAAGAGGTTCATGGCATTTACTCTGAGAGAGGCGAGCTTTTCTTCATCTACCTCAAAGCCGTCAAGACCTTCTATCTTATATGCACCGCTTTTTTTATGGATGAGGGTATATTCGCCAAGGGGATTATGAACGAAGATGCTGTTCATATCCTTGTTTTCAATCATATCCACGATATAGGGGCGTGAGTTCTTGGTAGATTCACCGAAGGCGCCCACAACGGCAGAGGCGTTATTATCGCCCTTTTCCCTTATATAGCACATCTTTCCCACGTCAAGGGTGAGCTGAGAGACGTTCTTTTCGGCGTCCTGCCATTTTTTATTATCCCTTGAATATTCGTAAGACTTTTCGGGGTCGAGACCCGAAATGACGATATTCTCACCGTCGAGAATAGCGTCAACTACGGGGGCAGGCGCTGCGACGTCTTCCTTTGATACAAGGAAGTAGGTTACGGTCAGGGCTATTGCCGCCACTATGAGAAGGACGGCAAATATCATTTGCTTTTTAAATTTCGTCATTATAAGTGCCTCCTCTTAAGGAACACAAGGAAGGCTCCCAAAAGAACCGCCGCGGGGAGAGCCGCCACAAGGGCTATGAGCCAACGCTGACTTGTGCGGTTGTCGATAGTGAGGCTGGTATCGTTATAAACCTTATAGCTTACGTCGAGGAGCATTGTTTCGTCGGTTATCTCCGAAACAATAGATTTCATAATCTCGGTGTTTGCATAGGTATTTCGATAGGTGCCAAGGAACACGTCGGAAGCAAGGTAAGTGGAGCCGCCGACGATAAGGTAGTTGATCTCGGTTTCGCCAAGCTCCTCGTTAAACTCTCTTCTTGCGCCTGCTACAAGCACGGGAACTGCGCCCTCGTAGAGGTTTTTGCTGTCGCTTTCGGGGATATATGAGGTTCCGTAGGAGGAAAGGATAGGTGCTACCGAATGAGTAACGTTGGTGAGGGGGAGAATTTCGAGGGGAGCGGTATAGTGAGAGACCGTCTTGATAGGGTTATCGACCTCGGAAACTCTCTTATGGAATACTGAGAAGTCTGTTTCGTCGTCTTCATAGGTGTCTTCAACGTATCTTGTGATAAGAGCAAGAGAGTTCATACTTGACACCGAGTTGATGTCGTCTACTACCTGATAGCCGTGAAGGACTCCTATACCCCAATTTCCCATAAGCTCGTCCAGATTTTTAAGCTCTGGTGTTGCGGGGCTGACGAAAATCATAGCGTTTCCGCCCTTTTCAAGGTAGCGTGAAAGCTTGGTAATTTCGCTGACGCCCATTTCCTCGCTCTCTATGCCTGTGAAGTCGGTCTGAGGGTCATTCACTATAACAAGCTTGGCATCCTCGGGGATATCCTTTTGTGAAAGGTCAACGTTTTCAACGGTAAAGCCTGCGTCAACGAGAAGGGCTTTAAGCTGAACGGGTACGGTCTCACCGTGGTTTGTAACAAAGAGTGCTCGTGGCATCTCTTCACGGGTGACTTTAATAAGCGAAGATGTGAAGCGGTACTCTGCGTTAAAGGCGTAGTACTGATAGTTACCACTTTGGTCTTGAGTATAAACGAAGCACTCGGACATATCAAAGGCGGTGAAGCGCTTTGCGCTTTCTACAATAACGGTAGTTGCAGACAAGTCATAGTCACGGCGGTATTTTGAAACGGCGCCGGGGTTTTTGAGCATATCCACGTATTCAAGAGTTACGTTCGGGTACTTTTCAGCGTATTCCTCAGCAAGAGTCTTAACGCTTTTTGTATACTCGTTGTTGTCAAGCTCGTCGAGTGGGGTAAGGAATATAAACTTAATCTCTTCCTCTCCCATATTTTCAAGGAGCTTATGTGATGCGTCGGAAATTTCGTAGAGCTGTTCCTCTGTGAGGTCAACAAAGAGGTTGAAGCGCTCTGTGAGAGAGGTGACAACGAGGTTAAGTACGAAAACAAGGGCAATAAAAACGATAGCAAGGATAACAGAGGCAGAGCCGTATTTTAAGGTTTTTTTCATAGTGTGCCTCCTTATGCCCAGCGGCGTTTTTCATATACTCTGACTGTGAGGAATATGAAAATTGCCGAAATAGAAATATAATAAACTATGGAAGAAATGTCAAAAATACCATATCTGAAGTTTACGAAGCGGTCAAGAATGGAAAACCATTTTACAAACACTCTGACAAAGTCGTTAGTGATGGATGATGAGAACACGCCCACCAGAAGAATTCCGAGAATTACTGCGATGGAGCCTATTGCCGCAATGAACTGGCTTTCTGTGAGAGAAGAGATAAAAAGTCCTATTGCAATAAGTGACATTGCGATACAAGAAACTCCGATAAAGTTAGAGATAACCTCGGCGGTGTTCACGGTGCCGTAGCGCGATACGGGTATGAGATTTAGAAGTGAAATTAAAAAGGTAGTTTCAAAGAGGGTAAGTGCTGCAAGGAATTTCGCGAAGATAATGTTGAACAGAGAGACGGGAGCCGTCAGAAGTATCTGCTCGGTCTTGGTACGTCTTTCCTCGCTGAGAAGTCTCATGGTGAGAATAGGGATGAGTATAATGAAAAAGAAAATCATTATAAAAAAGTAGTTGCCGAAGGAGGTAGTTGCCGAAAAGAAGGTGGAAAACCACACTATTGCCCCCGACAGAGCAAGAAACACTGCCATAAATATGTAACCGAGGGTTGACGTAAAGTAGCCTGTAAGTTCTCTTTTATATATTGCAAACATTTATTTTACCTCCCCTGAAAGAGTAAGTCTTGCGAAGATATCCTCGAGAGTAAGACTTACGTTTTCAAGTCCCACAAGAGGAACGTCCTTTGATGCAAGTGTTCTGAAGAGTCCCGGTCTTACGTCAACGCTTGGGTCGGACTCAAGGATTACCGCTGACATTCCCTCTTCGCTCTTTTCGTCGGGCACAACCGACACAACGCCGTCTACAGAGCTGACAAGTCTGAGGGCGTCCTTCATATCGCGGGTAGCAAGGACAGCTCTGTACTTGAGGGCTCCTGCGGTGTTTTTAAGTAAATCTCCAGTGGGTGAATCTGCTACGATTTTACCTTTATTGATTATAAGTATTCTGTTGCAAACCGCCTGCACCTCCGAGAGGATATGGGTAGACAGAATAACTGTGTGCTTTTTGCCAAGCTTCTTTATGAGTGCTCTTATTTCCACTATCTGATTGGGGTCAAGTCCAACGGTGGGCTCGTCGAAAATAAGAACCTTAGGGTCGCCCACAAGGGCTTGAGCGATACCTACTCTCTGTCGGTAGCCCTTAGAAAGGTTTTTAATAACTCGGTTTTTTACTCCGCCGATACCCGTCATTTCGCAGATTTCGTCAAGATGAGCTTTTCTCGGAAGAGTAGCACCTCTCAGCTCATACACGAATTTCAGATATTCAAGAACAGTCATATCCTGATAAAGCGGGGGCTGTTCGGGAAGAAAGCCTATATTCTCTTTTGCTTTTTTAGGGTCCTCGAAAACGTCGGTGCCGTTGATTATAGCCTTACCCGAGGTTGCCGAAAGATAACCTGTGAGAATATTCATGGTAGTGCTCTTGCCCGCACCGTTAGGTCCGAGAAATCCCATAATCTCACCGTCTGCCACGGTAAAGGTAAGATTGTCAACAGCCGTCTTGTTACCGAAAACCTTGGTAACGCCTATTATTTCAATCATAATTTCTCCTTACACTACGTAATTAACGGAAGATTTGCCTAAGGCAAATCAACCTTAATTCTGCATTCTGCATTTTTATTTGTTATTTTATCAAATAAATATAAACAAAGTTTGTATAAAATGAAATTTATACTCTTTTATTATACAATTATTATTTGATTTGTGCAATATGTTTGACAAAATTAAATTTATGGGGTATAATACCATTGACCGAATCGGACGGTTACGCATATATGCCGAAAGGCTTTATGTGAGGAAAGTCCGGGCTCCATATGGCAAGGATAGCAGATAACGTCTGCCGAAGGCGACTTCAGGGAAAGTGCAACAGAAATAAACCGCCGTTTTTAACGGTAAGGATGGAAAGGCGAGGTAAGAGCTCACCGGCATGGCGGAGACGCCGTGGCCATGTAAACCCTATCCGGAGCAACACCGCAAGAGGCGGAGAGAAAACTCCATATCCGCCTGATACGTCCTCGAAGGTGGCGTGAGGTATCGGGCAACCGATATCCAAGATAGATGATCGTCTAAGACAAAACCCGGCTTATAGATTCGGTCTGCTATTTAAATAAAAAGGAGAGAAAATAAAATGTCTGTAAATGAAAACGGAAAAACAATGATGTTTCCTGTCGTAGACCAGCGTGAAGCAGAAATTCACGATACTCTCAATCAGGTATATGAGGCTCTTTCCGCCAAGGGATATGACCCTGTCAATCAGCTTGTGGGATATTTTATTTCACAAGACCCTACCTATATTACAAATCATAACAATGCCAGAGGTCTTATAAGAAAGCTTGACCGCGACGAAGTTCTCACTATTATGATTAAAAAATATCTTAACTTAGATTAACTCGGAGGATTATTATGGCAGAGAAAATAATTGAGGGATTTTCCATGTATAAGGGAAAGCCCCTTGTGAAAAAAGATAACGTTATATGCTACGGCGACCCCAACGACAAAGCGGTGCTGGTGCTGACTGTACTTACTTACAAAGAGGTGCACGGAGAACAGGTGCCTTCCGATATACTTATACAGATACAAAGCACCGATAAAAATCTGCCCATCGTTGAAAGAAGCCTTAAGCAGGGCATGAAGAAAGGACTTTATGAGGCTCTTGACTTCGGAGCATCCTGGCTTCAAAACGCACTTATGTAAAAAATCACCCTTCGGGGTGATTTTTGTTTTTCGCTAAAGCGAAAAGTGATATTTGTGCTACCGCACAAGTTATATAGCTTCGCTGTGATATTTGCCTTACGGCAGTGATATTTTTGCCTAACGGCAAAAGTTAAGGAAGAAAAACTTGAAGTAATAAACTTCAAGTTTTTCTTAAAAGAGTGTAGTAACCCCCGTTCGCACCAACAATTGTTGGTGTATTTTTTATTATAATCGTTTATACTCTATTTGTCAAGTAAAAAATAGGTGGAAAATAATGAGACAAATAATTTCTAAACGATTAAAAGAGCTGCGTTTTGAGAAAGGCTTTACTCAAATGCAGGTTGCCATATACTGCAATATTACTGAAAAAGCATATCAAAATTACGAGCTTATGAGAAGAGAACCAAAGCTGGAAATGCTTGTAAAAATAGCCGATTTTTACGGCGTGTCTCTTGATTACATTGTGGGAAGAAGCGATAACAGATAATTAAAATCACCCTTCAGGGTGATTTTTGTTTTTCGCTTCAGCGAAAAACAAAAAGCCCGTTTACACGGGCTTTTTAAGTATAACGTCAAGGACTGTTTCGGTTGCGGTATAGCTATTCTCCCAAGAGTTTATCAAATTCGTTATGAGATAAAAGGTCTCTTCGTTCATCTGACCCGTCTTTTCAAGTCCGTAGTTATATTGGAGCGACTCGAGGGCTCTTGAGGTATCCTCGTC
This sequence comes from Clostridia bacterium, assembly GCA_017467865.1. Classification (GTDB taxonomy): domain Bacteria; phylum Bacillota; class Clostridia; order Oscillospirales; family SIG627; genus RGIG6353. The sequence continues at coordinate 55,028 of JAFUKG010000012.1, read as the reverse complement.
AAACACACCGTCTGCCTCGTCGGGAGAAATATATTCCAAAGCAAGGAGTCTTTGTTCAAGCGCTGACACAGCGGTCATAAAGTTAAGCGCCGTAAAGCTTCCCACGTCTACACCAAGCTGATTTTTTACAACCTTAGGCTTCTTTTTTATGTCAGGAGTAAGACCCTTTTCGTTATAGGTGTTGCCCTCGGTATCATAAGCAACGTAAGAGGTGATTCCTACTGCCGAGCCATCAACAAACTGCATGGCAATCTGCGCTACACCTTTGCCGTAGGTAGTGCTTCCCGCCACTTTAGCACCTGCTTTCTTTCTGAGGGTATCAGTAAGAATTTCGGCGGAGCTTGCGCTATTTTCGTTGACAAGGATAGTTATGGAGTCAAAATCGTATCCGTTGCCCGAGGAATAATAGGGGAATAGCTTTTTGTTGTTCTCCCGTCCCATATAAAAGAGAGTCACGTCTTTTTCGGGTATAAACTTAGATGCTATTGCGGATGCCAAAAGCACCACACCGCCCGAATTATTCTGCAAATCAATTATTACGTTCCTGTATCCATCGTTCCACGCTCTGTCTATATGGGCGCTGATTTCTTCGGCAGAGGAGTTATTCATAAAGCTGTTTATGTCAAGATAGAAAACGTTCTTGTCAGGGTAGTATTCCACCGAATATTCGGGGAAGGTGACGTAGGTACGTTCAAGATAATAGGTGTAAACACCCGCTTCCTCGCCATATCTTTCAAAGGTATAGGTAATAAAGTCTGCGTCTCTGCTTTCCTCGTCGATAACCGCCGACACTCCGTAAAAGCCCAATCCGTCAACGTATACGTCGTTAATTTTCACAAGGCGGTCTCCTTTCTTTATGCCTGCCTTTTCGGCAGAGGAGTCCACCGCCACCATATTTACGTACATTCCGTTTTCGGGATATTCGTCGCTCTTATCCTGCCATACCGTCGATATACCCACACCTCTGGAGTCGGTAGGATTGAAAAAGGCTTCCGACTGTTCGGGGGTAAGGTAATAGCTAAAGCGGTCAAGCATCCCCAAAAGGACGGCGTAGGTCTCGTCCATATTGTTTATGTCTATATAGTCAACTTCATCGACAAAGGCCCCAAAGAGAGTTTCCGCGGTAAAAGAACTGTAATGGTTATATAAAATAAGGTCGAAAAGATAAAAAAGCTTCTGAGTGTAAAATCTGCCGTCGCTGTTATCTACTATCTGCATATAGCTGTAAAGGTCCTCAGGAGTCATGCCGTCATATACCTTTATAACACCGCGGTGAAGCCTTTCAAGCTCGGTTAAATCACGATATGGGTCCTCTTCCTCGTCTTCAAAACCCAACCCAAAGGGGTCGGGGTCTTCCACAAGTATGGGAATAAAGTCGTCCGCCAAGGCGGTAAAAGACAGAAGAGATATACACACAAAAATCAATAAAAAAAGTTTTTTCATTAGCTTTCCTTTGCAAATTCTATGAGCTTATCAATAAGGTCGGGGTAAGACACTCCGAACTCTGCCATAAGCTTAGGGTACATACTTATTTTTGTAAATCCGGGGAGAGTGTTTATTTCGTTGAAAATAATTCCCTTTTCCCCTGCAAAAAAGTCTACTCTTGAAAGTCCTCGGCAATCAAGTCTCTTGAAAATCCTGACTGCCAGCTCTCTTACTTTTTCAGAAGTCTCCTTATCAAGACGGGCAGGAATATAGTAAGAGGTGGTGTCGTTTACGTACTTGGTGTCATAATCGTAAAACTCACTTCCGGGGTCAAGCTCACCTGGGTTTGATGCGGTGGTAACTCTCACGCCGTCGCGAAGCTCATCAATTACCGCTACCTCGATTTCCGCTCCCTTTATATACTCCTCAACAAGCACCTTGGGGTCGTACTTCATGGCGTTTTCAAGGGCGGTTATAAGCTCTTCTCTTGTCTTAACCTTGAATACGCCTACCGACGAGCCCGTTCCTGCAGGCTTTACAAACATAGGATATCCGAGGTTTTCCTCGCACCAGAGAACGTCGCTCTCTGTCCACTCTCCATTTCTGAAGAGTCTCCAGTCAGCCATAGGAACGTCAACGGTGGCAAGTATAGTCTTGGTGATGGCCTTGTCCATACAAACTGCCGACCCTCTGTTGTCCGAGCCCACAAAAGGAACACCAGAGAGCTTAAGAAGTCCCTGAAGATTTCCGTCCTCGCAGTTTTCACCGTGAATAACGGGGTAAAAGCAATCCACGTTTTCTATTTTGAAGGTGCCCTCTTTTTTGTTGAGTATCATTATTCCGTGGTGTGCAGGGCAGGGGCTTATAATTGCGGGAACGAGATTTTCCGAGTCCTCGGCAAATGTAGCATTTGCTATTCTCTCCACGTCGCCCTCATACAAAAACTGTCTGCCGTCCTTGAGTATTCCAAGGTATCTTAAATCATACTTTTCCTTGTTGATGTTGGCGATAACCGATGCCGCCGACATACATGAAACCTCATGCTCGCTGGAGGCTCCGCCGAAAATTATACAGATTTTTGTCTTTTCCATAATTACCTCTTAAAAAGTTTTACTTCCATTATATGCTTAAATTTTATTTTGGTATCTTTCCGCCTTGATTTTACCGTTATTTACTTAAAGTCGGCAAATTCTCGCCGTTCTTGTTGTGTTATCATTATAATCTCTTCCGTGATATATGGCGTAATATTCGCCCTTATATTTTATGACACTGTGGTGACCTGTGCCCTCTTCAAAGGTAGGAACTATCTTTCCTACAGGCTTGTTTTCGGGCGTTTCGGGGTCGAGAAGCCTATCTACAAAGACTCTTGTTCCTACCCTCTCCCCCTCGTCGAAGTTTTCAGCATACCACAAAAAGAGTCCTTTTTCGGTTTCAACTGCATGGGAGTCGATAGAAAAGCGGTCATACAAAAGCTTTTCATTTTTGAGAGGAATATGCTTCAATGCCGTACCTTGCCGTAACGTACAAGTATAATTTCCCGCCGTCCTCAAATATAAATGAGTCGGGCTGAGCTTTGTCTTTTGTATTGAAGTTAAATTTTATAAGTCTTTATAATTATCTTGATATGGGGAAATGAATCTTTTGAAAAACTGTTCCCAATTGACAAAATCTCCATTATCTGTCCCCCCCTCATATTTTAACTTGTTATATTTTTTCACTTTGCTTGAACTCATTATAAAATCAGTTAGCAAATTCGGATGCCGCTTTTTTGGCGACATTCGGGCGATATATTTGTTTCTCAAATGAGATTATAACTCCGCTTTGCTCCGCTGCAATGTGATACAAATTCCTTTTCTCGTCTCAAGGGACATATCGCACTGCAAGGTATACCGCAAATTCCGTCAGGAATTTATATCGTTGAATTCAACTTCATTGAATTCATTATATCACATACTGCATAAAATAACAACCGTGGACATTAAAATATTTTACTGCAACTATTTTTATAACATAATCGGAGCAGAGAAAACTCTGCTCCGATTAGTGTGTAAATCTTTATCAATCAGCGTCAATAAACCTTCCAAGAAGTGCGGCACACAAACACAGATTACAGCAAAAAAGAGCTTACGCCAACAGAACAATTGGAATACAAAATTGCATTGTTAGAACGTGAGCTGTTAAAGAAAGATGGAGAAATAGTACGGCTAAAAAAATCCATAGAACTCGAAAGGGGCGATGCCAAAAGAAAGTGATTCAACAAATCTACGTCTGCATTGAAAGGGAAAGCGAATCTCATTCAATAAAAGAATTGTGCGATATGTATGAGGTGTCCCGTTCGGGATATTACAAATGGCTAAACCGTAAAGGTACGTTAAATCGTTATGAAAAGCGACAACAGGAATTAGATTATTATGTAGCAGATATACATTCACATTGTCTTTCACAAGGGTACCGAAGTGTTAACGATACGTTGCTTAATATGTATGGTTGGGTGTTGTCTGATGCAACAGTATTAAAGTCTATGCAAAGACTTGGGATTAAAGGGTTTGTTAGAAAACAAAAACACCCTGACAGTCAGGGTGACGAACACGACAGATTTCCTAATATCCTTAATCGTTGTTTCTCTGCAGAGAAACCTATGCAAAAAAAATGTTACCGACGTTACATATATTTCTCATAAAGGCAAATGGTATTATTTTGCTTGTTATTTGGATTTGTTTAATAATGAAATACTTGATTGGGAATTAAGCGATACCTTCGACAATTTGCTTGTGATGAAACCTGCAAAAAGAATACTTGAAAAAACAAAGAGCACCGAACCCCAAATCCTTTTCCACAGCGACCAGGGTGTTCAGTACTCCTCAGCAGGTTACTTTAACCTGCTTAAATCTTACAACACAATTCAAAGTATGTCAAGAGCTGGAACTCCAAGAGATAACGCTGTTATTGAATCTTTCTTTGGCAGATTTAAAGACGTTATGCACTCGCACTTCCAGTACTGGAAGTGTGATGATATACACAAAATCGTTGAAGATACTGTTTATTATTTTAATTACATAAGACCTGTTCGCAAACTAAAAAGAAAGACACCAGTTCAATATAGAATTGAACTGGCAGCTTAATTCTTTTTTTGTGTCTACTAACTATTGACTATTTCACCAAGGCATCTCTTTTTCTACATTTTTATCCTTATATTTTTTACCCTTGCCCTTTCGGCGGCAAAGGCTATTTTGTGAGACTCGAACATCCAACGGTCAACCTTTTCCTTTATACTGTCGGCATTCTCGACAGCATAGGCAAAGTGTTCCATAAGCCCTGCATCTCCCCCTGCGTGCTTTGACGTGCCGTGGTCTATTTTAATTCTTCTTTCGGACATATCCGAAAATCTCTTGACAAGAATTTCTCCTGTTTCAAGACAGCCTCCAACCTCGCCTCGGCTTCCCATAAGCTTTATAGTACGGTTATTTTCAAGAGAAAAAGCGCTGACGGTAAACACTGCTGTCACTCCGCTTTCAAATTCCATACATACCACCTGATGGTCGCAGACGTCATTTTCACATCGGTAGACGCATCTTCCGTAGGGATTATGTTTAAGAGCGTTTATGATATCCTCTTTCTTGTTTCCGCATTCAAACTTGTGGACAAAATACTCCGCTTTACCCTCGGTATACTGCTTGACCGAATTATATATGCACTTATCTTTATACTCACATCCGTCGGTGCATCTTTCGGGAACGGGTCCGGGGGCATTCTCGGGCTTAAAATAAAAGTTGCTTCCGTAAGAAGATATATACTTGCAGGAAGAGCCTATAAGATAAAGCATCAAATCCATATCGTGACTTGATTTAGCTACTATAAGGGGTGAGGATTCACGGCTGTTGCTCCAAGGCCCTCTAACGTAGCTGTGAGCGTGATGCCAGAAGCCTTCGTTTTCATTAAGGGACATTGTAACGATTTCACCTATCTCTCCGCTGCCGATTATTTCCTTGAGCTTCTTTACAAAAGGAGTGTATCTTAAAACAAAGCCCGTCATGAATATTTTGCCGTAGTCCTCAAACTCTCTTTCAAGAAGCTTCACTTCCTTCAAGGTGGGAGCTATGGGCTTTTCAAGGAGAATATGATAACCGCACTCCTTTGCAAGAAGAGTGGGCTCTGTGTGCATTCTGTCCTGGGTGCAGATAATCACCGCATCGGCAAGCTTTCCCTTTGCAAAAAACTCTTTGTAGTCCTCAAAGCACATATTCTCTTCAACGTTATACCTTTTTTGAAACTGCTCTCTTTTCTGTCTGTCAGGCTCTACCACACCAACTATTTTCATTAAATTGCCTTTTTCAATGCAGGGAGCATAAGAGTCCTTTCCTCTGCCTCCCGCTCCGATAATAACACAAGTTTTCATAGTAAACCTCTCTAAATGTAAAAGTGTTTTTATCCTCCAACGTCAGTGTAACATAAAAAAACTGCTAAAGGTAGAAAAATATTGTTATTTTTTAGCACAATATTGACGTTTTATCATAAAAAGCATTGTCTTACTTTCTCTGCCTACCCTCAACAGTAATTCACTATAAAAAATAATCTATGATATTGTATCATAGATTACGAATTTATCAACCAACTTTAATTTGAATTTTTTGCAACCCACAGTTGCAAAAAAGCAAGGCACCAAGTGCCTTGCTTTCTAATCTAAAGAATAAATATAATTTTCGGGGTCAACCTTGACGCCGTCCTTTATTACTTCAAAGTGACAATGGTAACCAAAGGAGTAACCCGTTGAGCCAACCAATGCAATCTCCTCTGCCTGAGAAACGTAGTCTCCCACGTCTACAAGAAGCTTTGAGCAATGAGCGAAAACGCTTATAAGTCCGTCATCGTGAAGAATTTTTACAACGTATCCGTAGGTAGGATTGTAGCCTGCATAAATTATCTCACCCGATGCAGATGCATAGATTGACGTTCCAACCCATGCCGCAAGGTCAAGACCTTCGTGATAGTCGCTTCTGCCATTGAGAATTCTTTGTCCGAAATGGTCGGAAACAGTTGCCGTAGGAACGGGGTTTATCATATACTTACCGCCGTTTTCTCTGTCAGGCATATTCTCGGGAAGCTTTTTGGTACCAACCTTAACAACGCTCTCTCGGGGAAGTCTTATAAAGCTTTGTTCTACCAGCTCGCGGCTTTCCTCTTCTCCGTTTACGTACTTAACCTTGTAGGTGTTATTGGCAAGACCGTCTCTGCCGGACTTCTGTACTACCTCTTGGTTTTCGTAGTAGGTATCGTCGTAGATATATCTTGTGGTATAAGGTACGCTTTCTCTTACAATTTCTTCGTAGTATACGGCGAAGTCAAGCTCGATAGCGTCCTCTTCTGCTCCTTCAAGACTGCTTACCGCATCGGCTATCTTCTCTTCTATTGCCAACGCTTCTGCATCGATTGTAAGAGTAGCAGGAACCGAGCGGGCGGAAAGAAGGGCTTCTACCGGAGCCTTTACCTCTTCCTCTTGGGGAGCGCTCACTTCAAACATAGAAAGGAGAGTCTCTTTATCAATTACGTCCTTAGCTGAATATTCCTGATACTTTATCTCGATGTTGTTAGCAATGTTCTCCTCCTCGCCTGTTATCTCCATATGCTCGCTGCAAAGAGTTTCAAGGGCAGAGGTTATATCGTTTCTGTTACTGAGAACAGCCACCAGACTGTTATCTATGTACAGCCCGTAAGCTTCTGTAACAAGATGGTCGGTATAAGTGAGAAGAAGCTCGCTCATCTCGTTTATATCAAGGCAATCTGCCTTTTTTACTTTTCTTGATGCAAAGGAAAGCTCGTGAGGGAAGCTGAACGCCTGACCTGTGATGGAGGATATCTTGGAGTTAACTCTTTCAAGAGCCTCTTCAACGGTATCCGAGGATAAAACCTCTGCAACCTTCACTCCGTCAACGTTTACTTCTATTACGGTAGTCTTTTCACTGTCGGCATAAACCGCACCGAAAAGAGCAACCGTCAGCACAACAACCGCTGTGGCAGGAAATGCCTTCTTGAAGGACTTCACAGCTCTCTGAAGGGTAACTGTACTGCTGTCACCGAAGAAATCAACCTTCTTCGTAAGTCTCTCAACACTTGACGTAAAGGGAGCTATAAGCTTTGCAATAAGCTCAAGAGCCTTCAAGGTTTTTGTCCTTGATGCTCTTCTTACCTTTTCACAGCTTGCTTTATACCATCCTGCAGGATGGGAAAAGAAGCCCTCTCCTACACTCTCGGTATCAAGCTTTATTCTGCAAAGTCTGTTGCTCTGACAGATATAAAGTGCGTTAAAGGCAGAGTCAAGCTTGGTAAGTCCTGAATTTCTGAAAGCTCTGTACAGAGAAGTATATGTCTGTCTGCGGCTCTTGGCGTTACCTGTGGGCAACGCGCTGTTCGACTGTGATTTTTCTTCTGTTTCAAGTCCCATGGGTAACACCTCCTTGAATTTAGTGAAGAGGTAAGAGTGAATAGTGAAAAGTTTTGGAAAATTTCGTCTTTGACGAAATTTACTATTCATTATGATTTGCCTCAGGCAAAATCTTCATTATATAGTCTGCTCATACCTTTTGCCTTGGCATTATACCAAAAAAGAAAAAATAAAGCAAATTTCAGAAATTTAAAATTTACTCTTTTTTAGACAAAATACAACCCTTGTTTTTTAAAAAAGTTTGAAGTTTTTACGAATTTTCGTATTTCATTTGTGCTTTTTGCGCAACATTTAGAATTTTAGGCTTTAATTTTTATGTAAGTTGCTAAAACTTTTTGGAGGAGCTTTCAAAATTTCGTTGTCTCGTTTGGGGTTTTGGGGTCTTTTTCAGGGCTTTTGAGCAAACCAAACACAAGATATAGTGTTTTTTTCAAAACCGATTTTTACGCTTTATCGTAAAAGTTTAAAGCCTTCGGAAGATTAATTTATATGTTTTCCTTGACGAACCAAAGAAAGTGTGGTAGAATGAGCGTGAATTTAATAGCTTAGCTTTAAAGAGGACAAGAGTAATGCTGAAAAAAGCCCTCAGAGAGAGTGCGGTTGGTGTGAGCACTTGAGTCAAGTAGGTATGAAAGTGCAGTCTATATACCTTTAAAGTGTAAGCCCAAAGCAAAAAATAAGAGTGGAACCGTGCAAAAGCACCTCTTGACTTATCAAGAGGTGCTTTTTTATACCAAAGGCATAAAAAACTGTATTTGTGCTTTCGCACAAGTTAAATCTCATGCGAAGTTAATTTATGCTGACGCATAAACTATATTTGCAAACTTCGTTTGCAAGTTAAGGAAGATTTTGACTCCGTCAAAATCAACCCAAACTTTCCACTTTCAATTTTCAATTCTAAAGAAAGGAGCAGACGCACAAAAGATGAAGATAATAGATGACCTCAAATCCATCAAATCCCGTGACCCCGCCGCAAGAAACGTTTTTGAAATTTTCTTCTTGTATTCGGGCTTTCACGCTTTGATTTATTACAGAATTGCACATTTTTTCTACGTTTATCATATGTTTTTTATAGCGAGACTCATATCTCAGATGGGCAGATTTTTCACGGGTATCGAGATACACCCGGGAGCAACAATAGGACGCGGGCTTTTCATTGACCACGGCTCGGGAGTTGTTATTGGTGAGACTGCGGAAATAGGTGATGAATGTACCCTTTATCAGGGAGTAACCCTTGGAGGCACCGGCAAGGACACAGGAAAAAGACACCCTACCCTTGGTAATAACGTGCTTGTGGGAGCAGGCGCTAAGGTGCTTGGACCCTTCAAGGTAGGAGACAGAGCGAAAATCGCGGCAGGCTCGGTGGTGCTTTCCGAAATACCTCCCGACTGTACGGCGGTAGGCTCTCCTGCAAGGGTAGTGCGCATCGGGGGAGAAAGACCCGCCGACCTCGACCAAGTACACATCCCCGACCCCGTATCCCAAGAGCTATGCAGACTTCACGCCGAAATTGATAAGCTAAAAAAAGAAATAGAAAATTTAAATAGTATCAAGGGGTAATGCTTTTTACAAAAGCACTCCCCCTTGCACCCCCACGAAAACTATAATTAAAAATCTTTAACGGTTAAAATTTTTGAATAAAATTTTTGAAAAAGAGTGTGAGAGAAAACTTTTTATAAAAAGTTTTCTCTCACAAAGAAGGAGATATATTATGAAGTTTTACAATTCAATCACCAAACAGAAAGAAGAAATGGAGTTTAAAGACAATACCGTCAGAATGTATGCCTGCGGTCCTACGGTTTATAACTTTTTCCACGTAGGAAACGCAAGATGCTTCGTGGTGTTCGACTTACTGCGCCGTTACCTTGAATACAGAGGTAATAAGGTTACCTTCGTGCAGAACTTTACCGACATCGACGACAAGATGATAAAGAGAGCGAGCGAGGAGGGCACCACCGTAAAAGAAGTTGCCGACAAATATATTGCCGAGTACTTCACCGATGCCAAGGGCCTTGGCATTACTCCCGCTACCTTCCATCCCAGAGCAACCGAAAACATGGCGGAAATAATACACATTATTGAGCTTCTTATCGAAAAGGACTTCGCATATGCTGCCGATAACGGCGACGTTTACTTTGCGGCACGTAAATTCAAGGGCTACGGAAAGCTTGGCGGCTTTGATGTGGACGACCTTGAAAGCGGCGCAAGAATTGACGTTAACGACGTAAAGCGCGACCCTCTGGACTTTGCTCTTTGGAAAGCCTACAAAGAGGGCGAGCCTTACTGGGAATCCCCTTGGGGCAAGGGCAGACCGGGCTGGCACATCGAATGCTCTGCTATGGTAGATAAGTACCTTGGAAAGACTATCGACCTCCACGGCGGCGGACAAGACCTTACCTTCCCTCACCACGAAAACGAGGTTGCTCAGTCGGAGGCAGCGTTCGGCGTACCCTTCTGCCGTGCATTTATCCACAACGGATATATCAACGTTGATAATAAGAAGATGTCAAAATCTCTTGGCAATTTCTTCACCGTAAGAGATGCGGCGGCAAAGTACGGCTATCCCGCAATAAGATTTTTCCTTGTTTCTGCGCAGTACAGAAGTCCCATAAACTTCTCGGCTGACATTCTCGAGCAATCAAAGGCGTCTCTTGAACGTATGTATAACTGCGAGAATGCTATAAAATATGCCATCAAGAACGGAAGTAACGGGGAAATGACAAAGAAGGACGAAATCGACGGACTTTCGGTTTACAGAGACAAGTTTATTCTTGCAATGGACGACGACTTCAACACCGCCGACGGAATTTCGGCTATCTTTGAAATGATAAGAGCTATAAACTCACTTCTTGCCGAAAGCCTTACAAAGGCAGATGCCCAGGCAATATACTCTATCTACCGCGAGCTTGTAGGACTTATGGGCTTCCTTCTCCCCGAGGAGGACGAGGGCGAGGCTCAGGAAATTGAAGCTCTTATTGAAGAGCGTGCCAACGCAAAGAAGGAAAAGAACTACGCCCGTGCAGACGAGATAAGAGAAAAGCTCAAGGCTCGCGGAATTATACTCGAGGATACCAAAGACGGAACTAAGTGGAAGAGAGCGTAAGATTTTGAAGAAACACGCTAACGTACCCGTTTTCGTACCCCACATAGGCTGTCCCAACGATTGTGTTTTCTGCAATCAGCACACCATTTCGGGGAAAGGCAAATTCGACCCGAATAGCGTTGACAAAGAAATAGACCTTGCCCTTGAAACCCTTACGGGCTTTGAAGGGGAGGTACAGATAGCCTTTTTCGGAGGGAGCTTTACGGGAATCGAGCGAGGGCTTATGCTCATGCTCCTTGAAAAAGCGAAGGCATATATAGATAAGGGAAAGGTTTCCTCTGTCAGACTTTCAACGCGTCCCGACTATATAGACGAAGAAATACTTGACATTCTCTCCGGGTATTCGGTTACGGATATTGAGCTTGGCATACAGTCTATGAACGACAGAGTTCTTTCCCTAAACAAAAGAGGACATACCGCCGACACTTCCCGACGTGCTATGGCTCTTATAAAAGAAAGGGGCTTCAACCTCACGGGGCAGATGATGACGGGAATGTATGGGGCAACCCCCGAGGACGAGGTCTTTTGCGCCGAGGAAATTGTAAAGTGCGGTGCTGACTCTGCCAGAATTTATCCCACCGTCACCTTTCGCGATACCGCCCTTGAAAAGCTCTTTTTAAAGGGAGAATATACACCCCCCACCCTTGACGATACCATAGAGCGAGGGGCAAGGGTTTATAAAATCTTTGAGAATGCAGGCGTCAGAGTAATCCGAATAGGACTGCAATCCACCGAGGGACTCCATTCCGACAACGTAATTGCAGGAGACTACAAGGACGCTTTAGGGGAAATGATACTGTCAAGAGTACGGCTCCACGAGATGAAAGATTATTTTGCGAAGAATGACACCGATACCATTTATGTCCCAAGTAATCTGATTTCTCAATACGTAGGTCAAAAGAGAGGAAACGTTGTTTTACTCGAAAAGGAACTTAACAAAAAGATAAAAATAAAGGGTAAGTAACCGTAAGTTACTTACCCTTTGCTTTTACGGATTGCAACAGCCTGCGGGAGAATAGCCTTTATCTATAAGGCTTTTCCGGCTTCCCTTAAAGGTATCCTTGTTTTTTGCACTGATAGAGCTTGCAGAAGAGCAAGAGGCTGTGTGAAACTTCTTACTGCTCACGTTTAAAATATATTCACCTTGAGCCGACTCTGTATCATTCTTTTCCGAATGGCTCTCACCGCTTTTATAGTCAATGACTACTCCGGGCTGAACGTTGTGGCAATATACGTTGAACTGAATTCCCTCGCCGTTATCCTCTATGGAATAAGCTTCAATCTGCACACCGTTACAAACGAGATTTTTACCCTCATATACGGGCGTCACTCTGTACTCAACGTGATTGCCCGTCTCTCTTATGTAATCGGCAACCATATTTTCAAAAGGAAGCATTCCCTCAACGTTAAAATAGCGCGTACCCGTTATAAGATTTCTCTCGTTATCGTTTTCGGCGGATAACTGCCAACCAATAAGGTGGCATCTGTTATAAAGCCATTCTCCGTCATACTTTGCCTGCTCCCACCCCGAGGGATAAACACCGCTTATATCACCGCGCTCTTCATAGACCTTCGGCATAGTTTCGGGTCCGAGAGTGGCGCTTGCCACACCGCATCTGCCAAGAGAATCAAGGGGAGAATACTCTTCCCTCGCCGACGCTTCGAGCTCCTCAGTGTCAAAATCGGGCATGTTATCGTTTATCACAGTAAAAGGCGAAGAAGAATACTCGCCGAAAACTGTAGTGTCAATTTCGTTTTTATCGTTTAAATTCTTATAATAATCGTAAACGAAAGCAAGTACGATTATGATGGCAAAAATTAGTATTAAAGCTTTATATTTCTTCATTTTCTCTTATAAGCCTTTCGTGTTATTTCGGGATGAGAAAAACCCTCAAAGGTCATTTCGCTCTCCAATTCAAATTCTGATAAATCAAGGTCAAAAACCAAGTCTGAGGGATAATGTCTCATCCAATTATATATTATAATCCCATCCGCCCCGTCAAGAGACTCGGGCTTTATATTCTCTAAAAAGAGAAAGCCATCTCCCTCAGCCGGCACAGAGCTAACGACGGTAACGTTTTCTATATTTTCAAAAAGACTCTCGGAATAAGGAAAAATAAATATACTCTTTCCCAAAGCGTAACTTACAAAATCCTCAATAAGCTTTCTGTCACGGCTCTGCCTTTTACCCATAAACGCCATGCCCATTCTCTCATCGAGACAAAAAACGTAGGTCATAAAAACTCTCCTTTCGCTTTAATATTTTAGCACACACAGAAGAATTTTACAATAAGAATAAAAGGTTCAAGTCCTTATATTTTTCTACAAAACAAAAGGACACCCTTTCGGGTATCCCTTTGTTTTGGCAAATAACCGCAATTTTGATAAAAACTTCTATAGGGTGCTTTTGCACCCCCCTGTTTTAAAAGTTTCATTGACACAGAAATCGTTAATAACTATGTACTTAGAGAAGAAAGTTTGTTGATTTTTTGTATATTCACAATCTGTAGTTGACATTATCAATCAAATGATTTATAATATCAATTATATAATGTTTATGGAGGCTATTTATGACTACTTCTGAACAAATAAGAGTTTTATGTGTTAGAGCAGGTATAAGTTTATCTGAACTTGCTCGAAGGATTAATCAAACTCCTCAAAATTTCAATGCAAAACTTAAAAGAAATACTGTTACCCAAGAAGAGCTCAATCAAATTGCAAAAGTACTTGATGTGAGATATGAACAATATTTCGTTTTGTCAAATGGCGAACAAGTCAAATAAGAAAGGGATTAATCATGACTGAACACAAAATAGTATTTGGCGACAGTCGTTCGCTTAATCGAATCAAAGATAAATCAGTACAATTAATTATAACATCTCCTCCATACTGGCAGTTGAAGGACTACGGCACAGAAGATCAAATTGGTTTTAATGATAGCTACGAAGAATACATAAACAACTTGAACTTAGTATGGAAAGAATGCTATCGTGTTCTTTCGGATGGCTGTAGATTATGTGTTAACATAGGAGACCAATTTGCTCGTTCCGTGTATTACGGAAGATACAAAGTTATTCCAATCAGAACGGAAATTATACGTTTCTGCGAATCACTCGGTATGGACTATATGGGAGCAATCATTTGGCAGAAAACAACCACGATGAATACCTCCGGCGGCGGAGCAATTATGGGAAGTTTCCCTTATCCCCGTAACGGAATCCTCAAAATGGATTATGAGTTTATACTGCTGTTCAAAAAGTTAGGAAACGCACCTAAGCCTACTCAACAACAAAAAGAACAGTCTGCTATGACAAAAGAAGAATGGGGACAGTATTTTTCCTCGCATTGGAACTTCAACGGTGTTAAACAGATGGGACATATAGCTATGTTCCCGGAAGAACTTCCGAAACGCTTAATTAAGATGTTCTCATTCGCTGGGGAAACCGTGTTTGATCCGTTCGCAGGAAGTGGAACGACATCTTTGGCAGCAAAGAATCTCGGAAGAAACTCAATCGGATATGAAATCAATAAAGAATTTGCGCCGATAATTAACGAGAAGATAAATGGTTCGCGTTCAATGTTCGATGATTTTGAGCTGAAATTCTATGAGGATACACAAGGGGTTAATCAAACGTTTGATGATCTGCCATACATATTTGCTGATCCTCACAGAATGGATAAAAAAGTTGATGTAAAGAAACTTCAGTTCGGGTCTAAAATAGATTCAAGTGAAGCCAAAAGAGAAGATTTATTCACTGTGAAAAGAGTAATCTCTCCAAACAAAATTGAATTAAGTAATGGTTTGATTGTGAAATTACTCGGAATAAAAGAAAAGCTGGAACATACCAGTCAAGCAATAGAGTTTTTACAAGGTAAATTTAACAAGAGGAAAGTATTCTTAAAGTATGATAGCATAAAATATGATTCTAATAATGTACTGATGTGTTATGTTTATCTTGACAACAAGACGTTCATCAATAATCACTTGATTCGTACCGGATATGTAGATGTTGATACTACATTCGATTATAGTTGCCAAAAGAAATTCTTGAGTTCAATACCAAACTAAAACACGGGCGGAGGTCTTGCAACCTTCGCCCGTTAGTTTTATTCTTCAACCTCGATAGTTAATCCGGTTTTCTTCTTCGTATAGTAGATCATTTTCACGTTTATTGTTTCTGACAATCTGTTCATGGTTTTATATGTGTCAGGTTTTATGGAGTAGGGAACATCTCCAACATATCCGTCAATTCCAACGGATTCCTCTTCGGGAGTTGCAAGCCTATATGTTGTTCCTTTGCGCTCAGCCAAAGAAGCCAAAATAGCTTTTTGAACATAGAGCCCATTAAATGTTTTGTAAATTACCAAATCTTCAACCCACTGTTCTACCATTTCTCGGTCGATTAACTGGATAGCTTCTCGAAGATTCTGTACTTGTGCGTAAATCTTATCTGTTGCTTTTTCAAAAGCTTCAGGATATTTTTGTGTGTACCAATCGCGCCAATTCTCAATTGTAATATCACTTTCGGAATCCATAAACTCAGGAAACAGCTCGGACATTTGACCAACCACAACCGGACGAGTACCTTGTGCATTTTGATTTGCCCAATTGATTAGCTGGGAAGTGTACTTAGGAAAGCTTGTGACATCACTTTCATTATAACTTTCAATGGATTCATTCTTCAGTGTGTACTTCATTCCTCATCACCTTCTTCAATGTAGTATTCGATTTCTTTAGTTTTCTTGTTTTCATTATAGTAAATCATCGTTGCATTGATAGTTTCTGTATTTTTCGCAGCAGAGGTTTTATATGTCTCCGATTTTACAGAATATGGTACATCGTCTATATAACCATCTATCCCTTTACTTTCATCATCGGATGATGCCTTTTTATATGTAGCTTGTTTATCATTTGCGATATCTTTTAAAATCTTGTCTTGAACATAAAGCCCTGCGAAAGTTTTGTTGAACATTAAGTCGTCATAATATTCGGTTAAATCTTCGTCAGAAATATTATTAATGGCATTCTTTTCTAATTCGAATTGTTTCTTGAATTTCTTTAATCCTTCATTGTATTGCTGCGAATGTGTCGATTGATAATGCTTTTTCCATTCCTCTGGAGTGGGATCGGTAGCGTTATTTACATATTCAGGGAAAATTTCGGTTGCTAATTTTCCTACTGTTTCTGGACGACTGGAATGCGCGTCTTTATTAACTGTATTAAGAAAAGCGGAGTTGTATTTTTTAGGTTTGTAGGTTATTCCATATGAATTTTTGTTTGATTTTTTGAGTTCATCTTTTGATATTTTCTTTACATCTTTAGCCATTTATATGCTCCTCCAAAAACAGTTTGTATGTTTCAATTCCGAGTGCATCAGCAATTCTCTGAACATTTTCTAAAGCGATGCTGCGACGATAGCATTCTATAGCACTGATATATGTACGATGTAACCCACATTTCTCAGCAAAAGCTTCTTGTGAGAGGCCGAGCTGTGTGCGATATTTTTTGAGATTGTCTCCAAACACTTTTACGATATCCATGTACACTACCTCCAATATAAACATTATATCATTTTGAATACAATAGGTCTACATACAATAAGTCTCTTTGCTTGGTGTGAACCTTTTTCAAAAAGGGGGGGTGCATAAAACCTCTCTTGCAAAGAGGAAAAAGCGAAAAAGCCGCCATCGGAACTGCTCCGTGGCGACTTCATTTATATAAGAAAAGTCGAAAACCCTTGAAAATAGGCAAAAAACAATGACTGCTACTTTTTATCAAAATTGCAGTCATTATGTGGTGCGGGTGACAGGGGTCGGGCATTCCTTCGGGATGCCTTTTCCTTGGGCGTAGCCCTCGGACACAAAGCTAAAAACAGTCCACTGGACTGTTTTCTTTACGCTTTGTTCCTCCTTGAGGTTCGACCCCTTACGTTTATCTACAAAACAAAAGGACACCCTTTCGGGTATCCCTTTGTTTTGGTGCGGGTGACAGGGGTCGAACCTGCACGGTGAACCACTGGTTCCTAAGACCAGCGCGTCTGCCAATTCCGCCACACCCGCATTTTTATTAAGCTAAAAATCAACAACAATTTGCCCTTTGCCATTTTCAGCTTGCCATTTCATTTTACCACATATAAAAGGAAAAATCAACACGAAAAAAGTATTTTAAAGAAAAATAAAAAAAGTACTTGCATTTTTTTTACTCTTATGCTATAATGTCTCTCGCTAACTATGGATTTATAGGGATAGTCCTCTGCTGGTCTCGGCATGAACATTCCTTTACTTTCCAATAAAATGGAAGGAGGAGCCTCATAATGGATCTTATTAAGGCTTTCACAAACGAGCAGATTAAGGCTGAAGCACCTGAATTTAGAATCGGTGACACAGTTCGTGTTCACAACAGAATCAAGGAAGGTGCAAGAGAGAGAATTCAGTACTTTGACGGTACTGTTATCGCCAAGAAGAACGGCGGTATCTCCGAAACCTTTACCGTAAGAAGAATTTCTAACGGTGTAGGCGTTGAGAAAACTTTCCCTCTTCATTCGCCTAACGTAGTTGCGGTTGATGTTATCCGTGAAGGTAAGGTTCGCCGTGCTAAGCTTTATTATCTTCGTGACCGTGTGGGTAAGGCTGCAAAGGTTAAAGATAAGACAAAGTAAGCTCATAAAAAAGACTTGCAAACGCAAGTCTTTTTTTATTTATATTATTGACTTTTTTCGTGATATTTGATACTATGATTTCAGTAACCTAAAACATATTTTGGAGAGGTAACAGTATGGACAAATGCAAGCATTTTTATGTGTCACCCGTGGGAAATGACAACGCTGACGGAAGCAGTGCTTCGCCGTTTTTAACTCTTGAGAGAGCAATGGCAGAGCTGACGGATTTATCGTCTGATATTGTCATTAATCTCACCTCAGGTGTTCATGAAATAAAAGAAACTCTTGTCTTTGACAACTCAAACACGTCAAAAGAGAGAAGCATCACCTTCAAGGGCGATAACGCCACAGTTTTCGGCGGTATGTACGTTAAAAACTGGGAGAAGCACGACGATAAGATTTACAAGGCGAAGCTTGATATAGAGGACGTGAGAAACCTCTACATCAACACCTATCCCGCAAAGCGTGCCAGAACAAAATATACTTACTTTATAAGTGACGTTATTTGTGACGGTGAAAACACTATCGGCGTAAAGGTACAAGAGAAGAACTTCCCCAAGGGCTTCAACAAAATCAAGGATATGGAGTTTGTTAATCCTTGGGAATGGGAATGCCACAGATACAAAATCAAGGACTACGAGTATCTTCCCGAAAGCCGTGAATATGCCTTTATATTCGATATGACATATACTCCCGTAATTAAGAGATTGGGTAAGGAATCCAGAAGCTTCTATCTTGAAAACGATTTTTCTCTTCTTGATGAAGAGGGTGAATTTTACTTCGACAAGGATGAAAAGGTAATATACTATTACCCTTATGCCGACGAGGATATGACAAAGGTTGAGGCTACCGTTGGCAAAAAAGAAATGTTTGTCCACATTCTCGGTGCTGACAATGAGCACAGAGCTTGCAACGTAAATTTCGAGGATATCAAGTTTGCAGGCGGTGCTTGCAACATCCTTTCAAAGACGGGCTACGCCTGTTATCAGTCGGATGCTTTAAGCGAAAAAGCAGAGCATCTATCCGGCGACCCTGTCAAAGCAGGATTTTTCACCATAAATACTTCTCAGTTCAGACTGAACTTTGCAGATAGCGTCACCTTCAAAAACTGTGAGTTCTACAATATGGGCTCGGCTATCATTGGCATGAATGACAGCGTTTCAAACGTGCTTGTTGAAGGAAACGTTTTCAGAGACTCATCTGCAACGGGTATCCGTATCGGAAGTCCCATAAACCACTACAGACAAACAGAAGGCATAGACATTTGCCGAGGCATCACCGTTCAGAATAACGTTTTCACAAGAATCCCCGGTGAGCTATTAAACAACTGTGCAATCAGCGTTTACTATGAAAGCGACATAAAAATTCTTCACAACTATATCAAGGACGTTCCTTATACGGGAATAAGCATCGGTTGGGGATGGGAAGGTGCGGTAGCTTACGATTGTAAAAACTATGAAATAGCTTATAACCACATCGTCAACGCCATGGGCGTTCTTCACGACGGAGGCGGAGTTTATTCCCTTGGTGAGATAAAGAACTGCCACGTTCACGACAACGTTTTAGAGGGTGTTAACGGATTTGCTCTTTACAACGATGCAGGCTCTGCACAAATTTCTACCTACAACAACATAGTATTTAACTCAAAACTTGCTATGTTTGCTCAGTATACCTTCTATCGCACAAATAACCTTAACGTCTACAATAACTTTGCAGACGTTACAAAAACCTGTATTCCCTCTGACAATGAAACTGTTAAGTGGGATGAGTTTATCAAGGTAGACAAGGATAATCTTACGGGGCAGTCTGCCCAAATCTTTGCTAACGCAGGGGTTGAAAAGGAATTTAAGGCTCTTGAAAAGTACACCGAATTCCCCGAAGGACACTTCAAGAGAACTCTTTACGTGTGGAAAAACGACTTTGTAAGTGAAACAGATATGCTTATAAAGAAGCTTCGCGGTGAAATTGAAGCAGAGGACTTCATGGAGGGCGGCGAGGGAATTTCTTTCCACAAGACCTTTAAGCCTTCCAAAAACAATAACCCCTACCGTCCCGAAGAGGTTAACCTTCACTTTAACCCCAAGGCACTCAGCTACGTAATCCATATGGATGAAGAGGGTGAATGGCTTACTTATGAAATTGATATTCCCGAAACAGATGAGTACTATATAGAGCTTTTTTCTATGGGAGGACTTACCGAAAAGTCTCTTATGAAGCTTTACCTTGACGGTGAGCTTCTTACAGACCATACTCCCGCCACAATAAAGCTTACAAACCATGCTGTTGCTCCTGCAGGTCCTTTCAAAATGACAAAGGGTAAGCACGTTCTCAAAACAGAGTTCGTGACTGCATATCTCTTTGATAAATTCAGAATTTTCACGGGCAAGGAGGCTCCTGTACCCGAAGAGCTTTATTATACCTCCGACGAGGATTATAAAGACGGAAACTTCTAAAATAAAAAGTGTTCGCTTAATGCGAACACTTTTATATTTATAAGTCATTTCTTACTAAATCCTCAAAGGTTTGTCTCTTTACCGAAATTCTGTCCTTGCCTGCGCTGAGTGTTACAAGGGCAGGACGAAGGAGTCTGTTATAATTTGAGGACATGGAGAAGTTATACGCTCCCGTTGTGCAAACCGCGAGGATATCTCCTCTCTCGGGGCGGAAAAGCCCTACCCTCTCCTGAATGAGGTCTCCGCTTTCGCAGCATCTGCCTCCCACAGTAGCCTTAAAATCGGGGGCTTTATCAGCATAAGATGCGTTGATGAGTGTATAGGGTGACTCATAAAGAGCATAGCGTGGGTTATCAGCCATACCGCCGTCAACCGACACGTAGTTCTTATAATCCTTGATGCACTTTACACTTCCCACAGTATAAAGGGTCATACCGCTGTCAGCAACGGTGCTTCTGCCCGGCTCCATAAAGATGCGGGGCTTTTTGAGGGAAAGCTTTTCAAGAAGTGTGTCTATATATTCACCGATTTCGGCAATATTCTTTGAGTAGCTTATTTCAGGGTCTGACTCCACGTACTTTACTGCCATACCTCCGCCCAGGTTAATTTCAGGGGCTTCAAAGCCGTACTTTTCTTTAATGTCTGCAGAAAAGCCGAGCATTCTGTCAGAGGCTTCAATAAAGGGAGCGCAGTCAAAGACCTGAGAGCCGATATGACAGTGATAGCCATAAAGGGTAATATTCTTAAAGCCAAGTACCTTTTCCACAAGCTTTTCAGCGTCTCCAGTTTCAATGGCAACACCGAATTTAGAGTCTACCGTGCCTGTGTTTATTGCCTTCAAGGTGTGGGGGTCAATGCCGGGAGTAAGACGGAGAAGCACAGAGGCTTTCATACCCATTTCCCCTGCAATCCCTTCAAGGGCAATAGCTTCGTCGAGGCTGTCCACCACTATTCTGCCAACGCCCATCTGAAGCGCCATTCTCAAATCATCGTCGGTCTTATTGTTTCCGTGGAACATAGCGCGGGAGAGGTCAAAGCCTGCGTTCTTTGCGGTATAGAACTCGCCGGGAGAAACAACGTCAATCCACATATTTTCTTTTTCGAGAGTTCTGTAAAGGTCGGTATAGCAAAGAGCTTTTCCCGCAAAGCAAGGCTCGGAGTCGGGAGTAAAGGCACTTTTCATAGCGCTTTTATACTCTCTGACCCTTCCCACTATTTTATCCTCATCGATAAGATAGAGAGGTGTTCCATATTTTTTAGCAAGGTCAACTGTATCAACACCTGCAAAGGTGAGGTGACCTTTTTCGTTTATATTTATATTATCCGATAACATTTTCTTTTCCTTCTTTTTAAAGCATATGAGAGAGCATTTCTTCTTTTGACATTTCGCTGAGGTCAGCAGGAGCAATATCAAATACTGTCTTACAGCCCTTTTCCCCTCTGTCCTTCAACTTCAGCATAGCCGAGGTGTAAGCCACGATTGTGCTTGCGGTAAACTCGGGGTTAGAGTCAAGTGTGAGAGAATACTCAATTGTCTGATTATTTTCAAGGTCAAAGCCCGTCTTACCCGTTCTTATAACTCTTCCGCCGTGAGGAAGTCCCTTGTGGTTCTTTTCAAGCTCTTCCTTCGTGATAAAGGTAACGGTGGTATCATAATCGGCGAAGTAGTTGGGCATTTCCTTTATTTCTTTTTCTATTTTTTCAAGGTCGGCGCCATCTTCGGCTACAACGTAGCACTCTCTTGTGTGCTTTTCGCGGGTGGTAAGGTCGGGGTTTTCTCCGCTCTTTGCTCTCGCAACTGCCTCGTCAACGGGCACTGTATACTGTCTTGCATCAAGGACACCCTCAATTCTTCTGATAGCATCCGAGTGTCCCTGACTTACTCCTCTTCCCCAGAAGGTATAATCACGTCCGAGAGGGAGAATAGAGGAAGCGTAAAGACGGTTGACCGAGAACATACCGGGGTCCCAGCCTACCGATATCATCGCTATGTTACCGCCTTCCTTTGCTGCCTTATCCACGTTTTTAAAGTGCTCGGGGATTTTAGCATGGGTGTCAAAGGAGTCTA
This sequence comes from Clostridia bacterium, assembly GCA_017467865.1. GTDB lineage: Bacteria > Bacillota > Clostridia > Oscillospirales > SIG627 > RGIG6353. The sequence continues at coordinate 32,881 of JAFUKG010000012.1, read as the reverse complement.
TAACGTTGAAGTTCTTTGCAAGTGCGGGAGTCATCTCAGGCAGGTCGGTAGCCGAACCGCCGCAAATAATAACCGCATCCACCTTTCCCTTAAGAGAAAGTATATCATCCATATGGACAGCTTTAGCGCCCTCGGTTTTTATCTTAAGGCTTTCGGGAGCACGTCTTGTAACTACCGCCACAAGCTCCATGTCATCTCTGTTCTTTATTGCCGCTTCTACTCCGCGACCAAGATTTCCATATCCTGCAATAGCAATTTTCTTCATCTTTTTACCTCTGTTTATGAAAATGAGTTTATATACAATTAACCACACCAAGGCGGTGTAAGGGATTGCCGTTATAACGTCAAGGATTGAGTGCTGTTTTATAAATACCGTGGAAGCTATTATGAAAAAGGTCAGAACGGAGAAAAGAATTCTTGACGCCTTTCCAAAGCTTTTTGATACATAGGTAGCAAAAAGCGCGCCTATGGCTCCCACCACGTGCATACTTGGGCAAACGTTAGTGTTGGTATCGGCAGAGTAAATAAGTCCTACCGCCCTTGAAAAAATAGTGTCATATAGAGAAATATCAACTCTTAAATTCTGCTCGTTGGGAAAAATAGAATTGATAATAATTATAGAAAAGAAGCCTATTCCCACAAAGGACATATATTTTTTAAAGCCCTCTGTATCTGATATGAGCAGTTTAAAACCCACGTAAAACAAAAATGGATACCAAAGAACGTAAGGAATAACGAAAAGGTCAATAAAGGGGATTTTGTCGTCAATGGGTAAATAAGAGTTAAAGCCTCCTGCGGGAACGAAACGTTCCGCTAAGAAGAAGGCGAAAAGGTAGAGGGGTAAAATCAAAAGATAGAGTATTATGGATTTGTCTTTTTTCGTTTTCACCGAGCCTCCTAAAAAATCAGTTTAATTGTAGCACGATTTATCTTCAATTACAAGATTTTTTACGTAAAATCTTCAAAATATACTAACCCGAAAGGACTTATTCTTTCGGGTTAAAAATTTTTTCAATTATACTCTTAATCTTTTCTTCGAGTCCTTCGGTCTTTCTGTGCTTAAGAGCTACGGTAAGATTTTCCTTTTTAAAGATTGTTTCAGCCCCTCTGCAAACGTCGTCAAAGGTCACGTCAAGATAAGCCCCTCTTCTGTCTTCAAGGCTTTCATACTCAAAGCCGAGAAAACGAGACTCATACACCTTGTTCCAATTAAGTGCCTCAGCATCGTCGAGAACGAAGAGAAAGTTCTCTGTATAAGGAACCTTAGCAAACTCAAAGTGCTCGGGGTCTGGCTGTGCCTTAATAAGAGAAAGGGCAAGGGTAAAAGCGTCGAGGAAATCCTTCGCAGACGTCTCAAAGGAAAGAGAGAGCACGCCTCGGTCTCGGTATTCCTCGAAATTGGCGTCGAAGCTGTACACGTAGCCTTCCCTTTCGGAAAGCTCGGTGAACATTCTCGAGGAGTCGCCCCCGAAGAGCATATCGTAGAGTATGTCACGGACAGGCTTTTTCAAAGCCTTCAGGTCTGCATCAAAGGAAATTTTAACCTTGCAGTAATCCGCCCTTTTGATATTTATTTCGGGCGCCCTATTGAAAAAGTGTGATGAAACGGGAGCCAGGTTTTCCCTTTTCCTTCCGTCGGGAAGTGAAATCTTCGACACCTTTTTTATAAGATACTCTTCGTGTGAGGCGTCAAATGCCCCTGTGAGATAAAAGAAAACGTTTCTTTTTGTAACCGTCTCGTGCCAAAAAGCGTCAAGGCTTTTTCTTGACATTTTTGAAATTCTGCCAACACTTCCCGTTATGCTTTCGGAAAGCGGAGTGTCCTTCCAGACGGTTTTCTGGCAGAGGGCATCCACCGTAGACGGGTAAGAGTCCTCTCTTATCTCACGCTTTACTCTCTCTTTTTCGGAAGAAAATTCTTCACTTGTAATAACAAGAGGAGAAAGAGCAAGAGTGAGTATATCTATGGCTTTAGGTAAAAACTTGGGGTTTCCTTGTATGGATAGCTGGATAAGCTCGTTATAAGTAGTACCCGAAAAGGTAAGCCCGTGTCGGTCAAGCTCGCGGTAGAGCGTTCCCGACGTAAGGTTATTAATATTGCGGAAAATTATATGCTCGAGAAAATGAGAGTAGCCCCTCTCCGACTCCCTTTCATAAAGAGGTCCTGCAGGAATATAAAGGGCGAGAAAAAAGCTGTGGGCAGTTGAAGGAAAGGTATATACGTCTATTCCCGAAGCGTTTATCTTCTTTTCATTGAAATTATTTTGTAGGGTCAATGTATTTCCAATACTCCTTAAGATAGTTTATTCCCGACCAAAGGGTAAGAACGGCGGTAGCCGCCATACCGATATACGAGAAGATATACAAATCCCAGAAAAGATGCTCGATTAAAAATACCACAATAGATATGGACTGTGTCATTGTCTTGCACTTACCAAGCCAATTGGCAGGAACGACTATTCCCTCTCCTGACACAACAAGTCTTACGCTTGTAACGGCAAGCTCACGGAATATAACGATTATCGACACCCATACCATATATGGTCTGAGTGCTTCGCTTGCCACGGTTATTGCAACGAGAGCTCCTATAACCATAAACTTGTCGGCAACGGGGTCCATAAATTTTCCGAAGTTTGTAATAAGGTTATACTTTCTTGCAATTTTTCCGTCTATAAAGTCGGTAATGGCAGTCAATACAAACAAAACGGCAGGTATTATTCCGTAGAGAATATCGTTGTTTCCCGTGAGAACGGGATAAAGAATAGACAACATAACCACGGGAACAAGCATCATTCTTAAAATTGTCAATTTGTTTGGAAGGTTGATTTTACTCATAAAAAGTCCTTTCTCTTAGTTAATTATTTTATTCTGCGTTTACGAAGGCGTTAGCCTTCAACTTGACTTCCCATCAAATCATAGTCGAGAACCTCTGTCACTCGAACCTTGATAAATTCGCCGTCACGAAGCCGTCTTTTTGCAGAAAAATATATTTTTCCGTCAATTTCGGGAGCGTCCATTTCGGTTCTGCCGAAATAAATTTCTCCCACCTTGTCATAGCCTTCAACAAGAACGTCAAGAGTTTTTCCAATCTGTTTTTCATTATTCTCGGCGTGTATCTTATACTGCGCTTCCATAATACTGTCACAGCGCTTTTGCTTGGTCTTTTCAGGCACTTGTCCCTTCATTGAATAAGCAGGGGTGTCTTCCTCTCTGGAGTAGGTAAAGGCTCCAAGACGCTCAAAGCGTGTATTCTTCACGTAGTCAAGAAGCTCTTTTGCCTCTTCTGCCGTCTCGGTAGGAAATCCTGTTATAACGGTTGTGCGTATGGTTATATCGGGCATTGCTCTTCTCAGTCTTTCAACTGCACTCTTTATAACCTCAGCCCCGCCGTGGCGGTTCATAACTCCGAGAACCCTCTCGTTTATATGCTGAATGGGCATATCTATGTATTTAGCAATACAATCGTACTTTGCCATAACCGAAATAAGTGAGTCGGTTATCTTATCGGGATAACAGTAGAGAAGCCTTATCCACTTAAAATCGCACTCGGTTGCAAGTCTTTCGAGAAGAATGTCAAGACTGTACTTTCCGTAAAGGTCCACACCGTATCTCGTAGTATCCTGCGCCACAAGGCAAAGCTCTCTGGCACCCAAGTCAAAAAGGGTATGGGCTTCCGCCATTATATCTTCCATTTCACGGCTTCTGAATTTTCCTCTTATGTCGGGAATGGAGCAATATGCACAGCGATTGTCACAACCCTCTGCTATTTTAAGGTATGCAGTATATTCGGGAGTGGTGACTACCCTGTCTCCCCCGAAGGCGAGATTTTCGGTAGGGGAGAGTGAAAAATACTTCTCACCCTTGTACGCCGCTTCTACCGCTTCGCAGATTTTACCCTCGTCACCCGCCGACAGAATTGCGTCCACCTCGGGAAGGGTCTTTTCTATGTCCTCGGCATAACGGGTAGCAAGGCATCCCGTCACTACAATACCCTTTAAATTGTGATGCTCTTTAAGGTAAGCCACGTCAAGGATAGTTTCTATGGCTTCCTCCTTTGCGCTCTTAATAAAAGCGCAGGTATTTATTATCATAACGTCAGCGTAAATATCCTCGCTGACTATTTCAAAGCCTCTTTCATTGAGAAGTCCAAGCATTACCTCGGTATCGCAGGTATTCTTAGGACAACCAAGTGAGACAAATCCAACTTTTATACTCATTTTTACTCCGTTTTACTTAACAATGAATAATTAAGGGAAATTTCGGCTTTGCCAAAATTGTCATTAATTCTGCATTCAGCATTCTGCATTCTGCGTTCCCGAAAGGGCAGAGGTAATAGTATCCGAAAAAAATCCTCTTGATGAAAGCTTGCGCCAAATGACGTCTTTGTCTTGTCCCACAAGATTTTTCTCTATATACTCTTTGGCAAGAGCGGTAAAATCGGGGTTAAGGCTTTCAAGTGCTTCATCCACAGTTTCCCTCTCGAAGCCCTTTTCATACATAGAGCCCTTGACCTTAACTTCTCCCCAAAGCTTATCAAGACACTTTTCAGCGTATCTCTTTGCATAGCCCTTGTCGTCAAGATAGCCCGCCTTTTCAAGCTTTCCTATAAGCTCCTCTACCCAAGCTCTGTCGGGGTAAGTACCAAAAGCCTTTTCACGGCAAAGCTTTGTAATAAGCGCTTTTTTGGTAATATCTCCCGCAGCAAGACGGCGTATTGCCTTTTTCTTTATATATCGACGGCAGGCAAGGGTGATAAGAAGCTCTGTATCCTCTATTTCCTCACCCTTTTCAAAGCCCGAGAAATGCTTTTCCGCATCCCTTACCCAGATGGGATATTCTCCCTCGTCGGTAATTATCACCGTCTCTTTGTTCTTTGTTATGCTATACTCTCCGAGATACTTCATTATTCCTCAAATCCGTCTGTAATATCGTCGTCCTCGTCCTCGTCAAGACCTGCTATTCCGCCGAAGGAAAGGTTGCCCTGAAGGTCCTTTGCCTGAGCGAGAATTTTCGACTTTATCTCTTCACGAAGGTCGGGGTTTTCCTTAAGATAAATCTTGGCGTTGTCCTTACCCTGACCGAGTCTGAGTCCGTTGTAGCCATACCATGAGCCGCTCTTAGATACAATTCCGAGAGTTTCGCCAAGGTCGATTATTTCGCCGTCTGCCGAAATTCCCTCGCCGTACATAATATCAAACTCGGCAGACTTAAAGGGAGCAGCCACTTTATTTTTAACAACCTTACACTTGGTATGGTTTCCCACAACCTCGCTCTTATTCTTTATCTGCTGACCGCGGCGCACGTCAATTCTCACCGACGCATAGAACTTAAGCGCCTTACCGCCCGTTGTTACCTCAGGATTTCCATACATAACGCCAACCTTTTCACGAAGCTGGTTAATAAAGATGAGAACGCACTGGCTCTTTGCGATAGCGCCCGAAAGCTTTCTGAGTGCCTTTGACATAAGTCTTGCGTGAGCACCTACCATCGCCTGTCCCATATCTCCCTCAATCTCCGCCTTAGGTACAAGTGCGGCAACCGAGTCAACGATTATTACGTCGATAGCGTCCGAGGAAATAAGAGCCTCGGCAATTTCAAGGGCCTGTTCTCCGTCATCGGGCTGAGCAACAAGCAAATCCTGAATATCAACGCCTATCTGCTGTGCGTATGAGGGGTCAAGAGCGTGCTCAGCATCAATGAACGCTGCCGAGCCTCCCATTTTCTGAGCCTCTGCCGCAATGTGAAGAGCAAGAGTAGTTTTACCCGAGCTTTCAGGTCCGTAGATTTCCACAATTCTTCCCTTGGGCACACCGCCGATACCGAGAGCAAAATCAAGGGAAAGGGAGCCCGTGGGGATTGCAGATACCTGCATCTGAGTATTGTCGCCAAGTCTCATTATTGAGCCCTGACCGTATTTCTTTGTAATATTGGTTATAGCTTTCTTTCTTGCAGCCTCTTTACCTGCCTTTACGTCATCGGCAGTTTCTGCACCTTTTTTCTTCTTTTCGTCCATTTTTTTATCTCCTGTTCTTATAGTAATTTCTGCACCAATTTATATTGATAAGCTTTTCAAAAAGGTCTCTCCTTGTAAAGCTGTAATGGTTTGTGGCTTCAAAGCCAAGCCTTGAATCAACGCTGAGCAGCTTTATGGTATCCTTTACGTTTTCTTCCTCAGAGTCGAAAACAGTATTGAAAAATTCTATATCCTCGGCGGTGGGATTTTCCGCTTCGTTACGGCGCCTTGTAAACCTTATAAGGTTATACGTTGTAAGAAAATGCTGATAACAGCCCTTCATACAATTGTAGGTCTCAACAAAGCGCTCACTCTTCTCGCCGTGATAGGACTCCATTATGTCAAGGGCAAGCTTATTTCCTTCACATACAAGCCTGAACTGATTTTCAAAAACGTCCTCGGGGTAGTTTACGCGCCAGGTTTTAAGGTCATCGTAAGGGTAGCACACCATAGTGGCGTTCCAGCCCGTCTTTTCAGTAAAGAACTGACTTTTCGGGCCCGAATTCTGCGGGGCATCGTAAAGCACCTGTATATGGAAGGGGAACTCACGAAATCCTCGCGAAAACTCTCTTTGCGCCTTGAAAACAGTTTCCCATTCTGACTCGGCGTACATACTCTTGACAAAGTCCTCAACACCCCATCCCTTTTCAAAAACGTCGTTTACAAGGCGTATGTTGGGGGAGGGTGAACCGCCGAGAGTCCAGCTTAGCATAATATGCTTTATGCCCTCGTTTTTAAGGTTTCCCGCGTGCTCCGCCACAAGGTCGAAAACGGGGATATATGGAAGAGCCGACATTTCCCAAGAGCAGTTGAACTGCACCTTTGCCGAGCACTCCAGCCCCTCATTTTGCGCCTTTTTCCAACAAGTCTTAGATAACTCGCTGGGGCCGGGATTTGACATTGAGTAGTCGTGTATGCGGTTAGCTATACCGCCCTTGACTATCTCCATTTCACTTTCGCTGGTTTTTTGGAAAATTATACTCTTATCGAGGCGTTCTATTATATCGCCTATCTGCTCCCTCGGCCACGCCCAATCCCAGGCGATAACTCTTGCCTTGGGGTTCCCGCGGTGAACACCTCTTGCCATAATGTTATTCACTTCCGAAATAACCTCGTAAGCCTTTCGGTCTTTACATCTTGGGCAGTTGCAGTTGTCTTCATTGGCGTGAGAATAACAGTTTGTCTGATTTTCACTTGCGGTGATGGTTACTATTCCGCCAAGACCCTCAACCTCAGAAAAAAGTGTATAAAGGGCATTTTCAAGATATTCCTGCACCTCATGGGTGGAGGTACAAAGGGAATAGCGTTTCGTTTCTGGGTTTCTCGTATGCCCCTTAAGATGAGGATACTTTTCAAAAAACTCCTCGGTCATATTTCTGGGCTCGTTTATGTAAAGATAGATACCTATGCCATATTTTGCCGCCTTTTTTACTATCTTCTTGAGATTTTCAAGTCTCTTTTCATAGCCCCCCGACAGCTCGGGAGCAAAGGGGTAGGGAGTAAGCTGATAGAGTATCCCCTGCATCCAAAGTCCGTTTATTCCATACTCTGCATATTCACTGAGAAGCTTGTCGGGGAAGGGGTCGCAATCATCCTCCATAAGAGGGTCGCCGTAAAGAGCAAAATATGAATATATCAGTCTCAAATCTCCGTTTATATCTGAAACCTTTAGAGGAGCATTATCCTTTTCGTAATACTTCTTTACAAAATCAAAGGGCTTCTCGGTAAAGTCACCGAGCTCCTTTTCATAAAGCTTCACTATTTCTTTTATATTTTTTGCCTTTTCTTCCTCTTCCCTTGTAAGCTCACGATATAAGGCGTCCTCGCATATTGGGGAAATTACGCCAAGCTTTGTGAAAAGAAAGTCGTCCTCTTTAAGTACAATATCAAATTCACTGTGTGTCAGGTCGAGGACTTTGCATATCTGGTCGTAGGAGAGCATATGCCACATATTTCTCACAATTGTGACGTAGCCCCTTTTACGCCATATGGGGTCTGCCTTTATTTTGGGGTCAAGACCCATCTTCTCGGCGCAATTCTTTACGTTGTCAACAGTTGTCTGAAGAACGTCGGCAAGCTTTTCAGCGGGAATATAGCCCCATCCTCTGAAGATAGCGCCCATAAATCTATTGGGGAAATATGGATAATCAAGCGGAGGCTTGTTAGCAACCGAAACAAGAGATGTTGGCATATCTTTTCCTTTCGTCAAAATTGAAAGTTGAAAGTTGAAAGTTGAAAATTAAGGTTGATTTGTATGAATAAACACTCTGTTATTATTTGACAAATCTTTTATAATCTCTCCGCCGTGGAATAGCGTTTTCAAGGCTTCGCCTTGTCCTGCGCCTATTTCAAAAATGAGAAGAGTATCTTTGAGCTCAAGGCTCTTTATCCGTCTGTAAAAGTCGAGTCCGTCATCTCCGCCGAAAAGGGCGAGACTCGGCTCTTTTTTTACGTTTTCGGGGAGAGTGTTCATTTCTTCGGTTGTAATATAAGGAGGGTTCATGATAATTGCTGAAGCCTTTGGGGGTACTTCCTTCATCAAGTCAAAGTGCTCAAAGGTGCATCTGTCCGACACGCCGTGATACTCTATATTCGCCTTTGCCCACCTTTCGGAAAAAGGGGAGATATCAAGAAGTGCGGCAGTCAGGTCGGGTCTGCTTTTCAGCACCGAAATTCCAAGGCATCCGCTTCCCGTACAGATATCGAGAAAACGTGTGCCTTCGGGTATTCTCTTTATTGCCTCCTCCACAAGCACTTCACTGTCGCACCTTGGAATGAGGACGCCCTCTCCCACAAGATATTCTTCCTTGTAAAAGGGGACCTTGCCGAGAATATACCCTAAAGGCTCTCCCGATACCGCCCTTTTCATATCTGAGATTATCTTCTCACTTATCTCTTGGGGAATTTCCTTTCCGAGAAGTAAGGTGTCTCTTTCAAGAGAATACTTTTCAAGAATAAGGGCTGCCGTCTCACGGAAGCTTAAATTCTCCTTTGCAAACTGTGAGCCTTCCCAGAGGGCTTTAAGCGTTTTCTGCATCTTCAGTCTTTTCTTCGTCGGGATATTCGTCGGGGAGTGCCGCCTTGAGCGCAACTATGGCAACCTCTATTTCCTTATCGTCGGGTTCCCTTGTTGTAATTCTCTGAAACCACAATCCGGGAGCGGTAAGTATACGAAGGACAAAGTTGTCGTGCGTTCCCGAGAAGATAGTTATCTCGTAGCCGATTCCCACAATGAGAGGAATAATGGCAACCTTAGTCAGAAATCTGAGGAAAAGAGTATCCCACAGACTTGCAGGAAGACAAGCGGATACCACGATAGAGAGAAGGAGCATGACGAACATCATACTTGTTCCGCATCTGGGGTGGAAGCGTGACTGCTTCTTAACGTTCTCAACGGTGAGAGGAAGCCCTGCCTCGTGGCAGAAAATAGACTTGTGCTCAGCTCCGTGATATTCGTAGGTGCGTCTTATGTCGGGCATAAAGGCAACCGCCCACACGTAAACGAGGAATATAGCTATTTTTGCTACGCCCTCAACGATGCTCTTTACAAGGGTAGGCATCTCAAAGACGTAATTTATAAGCTTAGAAAGGAGCATAGGCAGATAGAAGAAAAGACCGAGGGCAAGAAATACGCCCAGCACTCCGCCGATAACGGCGGCAACGCCCATAAGGCTTTTACCGAACTTCTTTTCAAGCCATTTTTCAAACTTTGTCGGCTCTTCCTCAATGCCCTGTATTTCAGCCGAAAGGGTGAGAATGGACATGGAGAGTGTCAGTGACTCCACAAAGCCCACAATACCTCTGATAATGGGTATTTTAAAGAATTTATACTTGTCTTTAAGGCTTTTGACCTCTCTTTTGTCAAGCTTTATTTCGCCGTCGGGGCATCTGACGGCGGTAGCGCAGGTGGATTTGCTTTTCATCATAATGCCCTCAAGCACCGCTTGACCGCCTACACGGGAGGATGCGGTAGGGCAATTTCGTTTTTCAAATTTTTTCATTTTTTCCTCTTAGTTCTTGAACTCAAAAGCTTCTGCCATTGAAGTTACGTCGTCGATATGAGTATCAAAAGCATCAACGGTAGACGTGTATGTGAAGATATAGATGTATCCGTAGCGGTAGGTTATGTTCTGCATAAACTTATAATCCCCTCCCGCAATATTGGCGGTAAACACGTATTTTCTTGAATCCACTCCGCCGAGAGTAGAAACCTCAGCCTCGGTGAGCATTTCAAGCTCGGGGAAGTTAGACTCAACGTATCCGAGATATTCGCTATTTAAATATTCTTCTATGTTAGTCACGCCCTGAGGCACAGTAAATGCAGTAACCGAAACGTTTGAACGATCTCCCTCGGAAGCGTATACGCTTACCATTCCGTCGTTTCTGTCAAGTCTCCATTCCTCGGGGTAGTAAAGATAATAATCAACGGCTTCATTCTCACTAACCGTCATTCCCTCGGGGACATTGGGGTCCTTATCCTTGGCACAAGATACGAGAAGTAAAAGGGCGGATATAACGGTCAGAACCAAAATAAATTTTTTCACTTTTTTCTCCTTCTTTTTAAGAAACATATACCTATATTATTCTAACGTACATTATACCACAAAAAAGGGAAAAGTAAATAATAATTTGTAAATAATAAAACTGTGGCAAAACGATTTTTACAAATCGCTTTGCCACAGCTTATTATCTTTTTTGTTCTTACCCCCGAGTAACATATATAAAATAATAATTATCCTCTACTTCTCCATCCTTAGACACATCTACGGTTGCAGTGAATTTTTTATCATATACAAAGTTGCTTTTATAATCGTCTGTATATCCTGATATTGTGCCTTTTAAGGTAACTTTCCACTCATCCCCTTTCTTGCTTGCAGTACAGGTTCCATAATCGGGATCGTAAAAGAATTTTAATCCAAACTCCTCTGCAATTTTATTTATAACCTTAGTGTTTTCTTGCGCAAGAGAAATAGCCTCATATTCAGTTACCTCATAGTCTTCCTCTTCATACGAATAATCATAATCGTAATCGTCATAATCCTCTTCGTATGTATTGCATGAGGTTAATACTAACATAAAAGCAAAAATAATAAACGCTAAAATAACTGTTTTTTTCATGATAAATCTCCTTTATTTTATTAATTTGGTCTTTTAGCATCTTTAGGGATATGCCAAGGACTTCTCGGTTTGTCTTGTGTAGCGCCTTTGATTTTACCCTCCCGACACCATTTTTGGACAGTACTTTGGGACACTCCCCACTTTTCTGACGCTTCTTTGGTTCCAATGTCAGCCATTTTTTCACTCCTTTATATTAATATCCCAAATTGGGATATATACATTATACCAAAATGGTATAATAATGTCAAGAGAAAAAACAAAAAAGGTAGAAACATGGAATTTCGGCTCAAAAAACTTCGTAAAGACAGGGGAATTTCTCAGCTCAAGCTTGCACTCGACTTAAATATGAATCAAAATACAATTTCAAGATACGAAAATCTTGAAAGAGAAGCGGATTATGAAACACTTATCCGCTTTGCCGACTATTTTAAAGTGTCTCTTGATTACTTGCTTGGAAGAACAGATATAGAAAATTAAAAACCGCTTTGGTAATGCACCAAAGCGGTTTTGTTTTGTTAAATTTCAATAATTTTCAGTTTTATCCTTCCATATAGAAAAGCTCTGTATACTGTGGCTCGCAAATAATGGTGCCTTCAATATTTTTTATTCCGCAATATCCGTTTTCACGGTAGACGATGTATCCGTCCTGAAGTGTCATGCTATGATTATAAAGCTCATCTTCGTCAATGGCAAGAACCTGATTGCCGTAAATATCTATATAGCCGTCAAAGGTATCGTCTCCGTAGTGCCACTCAGGACCTTCCCCCTCTTCAACTCTTGCATATCCACAGCTGAAGCTCTGCCATGAATCGAGATACCAGCCGTACTCATAAAGAATTTCACCATTAGGTCTGTAATGCATTCCGTGAGTAGAAAGCACTCCGTTGTTGGCAAAAAGTCTCGGATATCTTCCGCCTCCATGATTTTGTATTCTGTCAAGCTTTGTCATACCGTTAGTATAAATGACGTTTCCTCCGCTTGACAGGGGTCCTTCTTCCACATAAGCATACCAGTTATCCTCATCCCACGCCACACTATGTGAGCCCGACAGGTCAAGCTCCTCTGAAACGGATAGAAGCTTGCCGTCAAGGTCTATATAATGAACGTATCCCATATCGCTGAAGAAGTAATACCCGCTTTCATCACCCACAAGGCAGCCATAGTCAAGGGTGCCCTGCTCAATAGCGTTTTTGCCCATTGCCACGTACTCTGCATATGCCTGCTCCATGGGGTCGTAAAGGAATTTACCGCTGTCGTCAAACCACATGATTCGCATACTGCCGTCGGTCATAGTAAGTCTCACCGGAATATATCGTTCGGGCGATTCAAAAGAACCGTTTGAAAGTATATAGAAAAGGGAAACACTCTCCACGTTCTCCTCGGGGATATCAAGCTTTGCCACGTGTGTCATTCCGCGGTAAATATTTGCTTCAATTCCGTCTCTTACCACAATATACTCTTCTTCGTAATAATCCGAAACTATATCGTCATGACTGCCGAAAACAAAGGCAAATTCTCCCGAAGTGTTAATGATACCTTCATCGCCCTCGTCATTCTCAACTCTCGCCCAGCCGTCCTTTCCGAAGCTGTCGTCACAGTCCTTGAACATCGCGCCGATAACCATTTCGCCCGTACGCACGTCCACGTATCCGTAATAGTCACTGCCCGGAGTTTTCGCTCTTACAAGATAAGGGGAAAGCTCTCCGTCGGTGCCGTCTGCTACCTTATAGATTTTAAAATCTCCAAGTATGTCTGAAACAAGCCAGTAATCCTGTTGAAGCTCTCCAGAGAAGGACGAATAATATCTGTCAGCATTCAAGCGCTTATCTCCGCTTCGGCTTTCAACGTTACAATATTCTCCTCTCAGATGAACAAGCATAAGAGCTTTGGTAAGAACCACGTAATCGGAGATTTTTTCATACTTATATAAATCCGACGTTTTATCTGCGCTTTCTTTAGCGTCCTTTACTGCCGAAATAAGAGCGTCGGAAATACCGTCAAGCGCCGTCATTTCACGGAACAGCTCTGCTTGATCCCCTACGAAAACCTTCATCATTTCGGCGCCTATGGAAAAGCCTGCTGTGAAGGTGCTTGCATATTTTGAAGCAACGCCGATAGCTGAGCTGAGTATATTTCCCGCCTTTTTGCTCACGTTTGCCTTTAACCATCCTGCGAACTTATTTGCCACCGTTTCGCTGAGCTTTGGCAAAACGTCCTTTGGAAAGGCAAGGGACATGAGAGATTTTGAAGCATTAACGTACTCGGGTGCAACCTCTGAGGCAATCTCATCCATAGTACAAACAAGCTGCAGACGTGATATTTCTATTACGTCCTCTGCCGCTTCCTTTAACAGCTTGTTGTCGGTGTTGTTAATTATGGAATTAAGTACAAGGAGCTTTTGCTCATACAAAACCGATGCTCCTGCCGCCAAAGCTAACTGATAATCGTTTTCAATGTGGGTCTTTGTGATATCAACTATTTTTGCCTCTGCTTCAAGAATTGAATATACGTCGGCAATCCACTCTGTGTTTTCATCTAAAATAAGGTCGGAAAAGGACAAGAGGTTTACGCCTGTTTCATAGTCAAGCATACTCATTTTTGCAGTATATGCCGCCTGAGCGCCTGTTGACTTGCTAAAATCGTTTTCCATCATTACAAGTATTGTGGAAAGATAATCTATGTAAGACTGTGTATTGAGCTTTTTGTCAAGAAGCTGATTTACACACCACAAATATGCCTTTGTAGCACCGCTTTTATTTTCAATATTGTCTGCCCACTGCTTGTAATAATAACCGTTTTCGTTAGTTATTTCGTTATAGTACGTGCTGTAAGAAAAGCTCTCTTCGTAGCGCTCTGACACCTTCTGACGGTAGGCTCTTTCGTATTCGTCCTCTGCGCCTTCACCAAAGGACAGGACGGGGAGCATGAGACAAAGACTTAATATAAAAGCCGTTATTCTTATATATCTTTTCATATCTCTGACCTCCTATTCTTCGATGTCGGGAGCTTCCAGAAGAACAACCTTCATGCAATACGCCTCTATCTCTTTTTCAATGGCATACTTTTTAATATACTCTTCTATATCAGCTTCTGACCATTCTTCCGTTTCAGCTCCCGCTTTTGTTAAGTCTATTTCATATTCCTTGGTAACAGAAGATTCGCTCCTTCTTGTTTTCTGATAGAGTGCTCTCAAAAGCTTTTTATTAAAATCCTCATCGCTTTTTGCTCTCTCTTTTGTTTCGTTGATACACTCGTTGAAAAATGAGTCAAAATCGGGAAGAGTAACTACTGCGCTTACCTTTGACGCACCTTCTTCACCGTCGGTGATAATTTGTGTACTGTCTACACTTACACTCTCTGCCATCTTTTCTTCATAATCAACGCTCTCTTTCTTTTCTTCCTCCTCTTTTTCGGAGCATCCTACAAAGGATAGAACAAGAAAAGCCGCAAGGAGCATTATTAAAATTCTCTTCATAAAATCCCCCGAATTACCTTTCCTTTTCACATGCTTCAAAAAGTCCGTTGATATAAGCGGCGCCGAGAGCGCGGTCAAAAAGACCGTAGCCGGGCTTACCCGTTTCTCCCCATATCATTCTGCCGTGGTCGGGACGTACGTAGCCGTCAAAGCCCGTCTCCACAAGAGCCTTTGTAATCTCGTACATATCAAGGCTTCCGCAGGAGGAGAGATGCGCTCTTTCCTCAAAGCTTCCGTCATCCATAATAGCCACGTTTCTCATATGCATAAAGGCAATTCTGTCCATGGCGGAATATTTTCTCACCATCTTCACAACGTCGTTGGACTTAGCACAGCCAAGAGAGCCCGTGCAAAGGCAAAGACTGTTTGCGGGGGAGTCAACTATTTTCAACATTCTGTCAAGATTTTCTTCACAAGTGATAATTCTGGGAATGCCGAAAATGGGGTAGGGCGGGTCATCGGGATGTATCGCCATTCTCACACCGCACTCCTCGGCAACGGGAATTATCTCCTTCAAAAATACCTCGAGGTTTTTCCACAGCCCCTCTTCGCCAAGCTCGGAGTACGCCGAAATAAGCTCTCTTACCTCGCTTTGAGAATAGCTTGAATCCCAACCGGGAAGATGTATATCATCGGTGAGGGGATTGAGGTTTTTCATCTGCTCCCAGTACATTACAAGGCTTGTGGAGCCGTCGGGCGCCTGTCTGTCAAGCTCTGTTCTTGTCCAGTCGAAAACGGGCATAAAGTTATATGTGATGCACTTGACACCAACCTCGGCACAGCGTCTGATGTTCTCCTTGTAGTTTTCGATATATTCCTTCGCCTTTCCTCTTCCAAGCTTTATATCCTCGGGAACGGGTACAGATTCCACTATATCGAAAAGAAGTCCGTTATTCTCTACGGTTTCCTTCATTTTTTTAAGGCTTTCACGGCTCCATACACCGCCGGGCTGAACGTCGTAAATCGCGCTTACCACGGAACGCATTCCGGGGATTTGTCTGATATACTGAAGGGTTACGGGGTCGCTTTCTCCATACCATCTGAATGACAGCTTCATAATTTTTTCCTCCAAATTAGCAATTTTGTTTTCAAGATTATACTATATTTTGAATTGTAAGTCAACGGTATTATTTCCTTTCAAGGGTGACAAAATGTATTATTTTCTCTTTTCGCGGTTAAATTAACAAAAGAAACAACCGAAAGGACAGAAACTATGGAAAAATATAAGCCGTTTGGAATAAAAGACAAAATCGGATATCTCTTCGGAGACTTCGGAAACGATTTTACCTTCCTTATCTCATCTACCTTTCTTTTAAAATTCTATACCGACGTTATGAAGCTTGACCCCTATATTGTGGGGCTTGTCATGATGAGCGCGCGGTTTATAGACGCCTTCACAGATGTTTTTATGGGCAGACTCTGCGACAGAAGCAAAACCACTCCCGTAGGCAAATTCAAGCCTTGGATAAGACGTATGTGCGCCCCCGTGGCAATTGCTTCCTTCCTTATCTATCAAAGCGCCCTTGCCGATATGTCAACCACCTTTAAGACAGTATGGCTCTTTGTTACCTACGTTCTGTGGGGGTCGATTTTCTATACCTCTATTAATATCCCTTACGGCTCTATGGCGTCGGCAATTTCTCCCGAGCCCAGCCACCGACAGTCTCTGTCCACCTTCCGTACCATGGGAGGCACTCTTGCAGGCCTTATCGTGGGAGCAGGCGTCCCCCTTTTCGCCTATAAAGAGGTTGACGGCAATACCGTTATGGACGGTGAGATTTTCACCCTTATTGCAGGGATTTTCTCTATTCTTGCCGTCATATGCTATCTTATCTGCTACCACCTAACTACCGAAAGAGTCAAAATCAAAAACACCCCTCACCATAAAGAAAACAGCCTTATTTCCACTCTTCATAAGGCTGTGAAAAACCGTGCTCTTGTCTCTATTATCGCGGCATCTGTTGTTATGCTTTTGTCTCAGCTTATACTGCAATCCATGGCAAACTATATTTATCCGAACTATTACGGTGAACCAAGGGCTCAGACCGTAGCAACTCTGGCTATGGGAGTGGGAATGCTCCTTGCAGCCCTCACCGTCAATCCCCTTTCTGAACGCTTCGGCAAAGCGGAGATAAGCGGGGGCGCAAGTCTCGCAGCATCCCTTATCTGTGCCATTCTCTTCTTTGTCCGACCCGAAAACGTGTGGAATTACGTCCTCATAAGCCTTATTGCTTGGTATGGTCTCGGCGTCTTCGCAATGGTTACGTGGGCGCTCATCACCGACGTTATAGATTATAGCGAAATAAAAAACGGAGTCCGCGAGGACGGCTCGATTTACGCCCTTTACTCCTTTGCAAGAAAGCTTGGCCAAGCGGCAGCCGCAGGACTTGCGGGAACACTCCTTTCCCTTATCGGCTACAGCGACGAAACCGCCTTTGACCCCGAAGTGCTGAACGGCGTTTTCTCTATCGCAACGCTCATCCCCGCCATAGGCTTCCTCGTCCTCGCCCTTATTCTCTTCCTGTGGTACCCCTTAAAGAAAAAAGAAGTTAACAAAAACGTTGAAATACTCAAAAAGAAGCATCAAGAGGGTTAAAAACCTCTTGATGCTTTAAAAACACCCCCGAGGTTTTTCCTCGGGGGTAGAATTTTGAAGCAATTACAGAAAAGTGCCTCTTATGTTACAACGTAAATTAAAACTCTAAAATCGCATCGCACATACACACAACGGTAACTTTATCTTTAGTAGCAAACATCAAACAATAAATATTATGAAAATTCAAAAAATCTTCAAGGGAATCGTACCGACTAAAAATCGAATATGCTTTATGGTAACAATTATCATAACAATACAAATCTTCCATTTCTGAAATATTAATAATATGAAAATCACAAGTTTCAGGTATCTTTATAGATTCTCCAAAATCCAATAAAATTTGTTCCTCTGAAATAAGACCACATACCAATGAAATGATAATAAAATCGTTTTCTTTTAGCACTCTTTTTATAAAGTCTTTATATTTTTCTTTTTTTATAGCTTTAATTTCGATGTATTTCATTTTTCTCCTTTTAAATTAAATACCAACAATGTGCTGAATTGATGTGTTTATTAACATGATAATGATTGTAAAAATTAGGGGGATTATGCTTTTTTGAATGCAACATAGGTTCTGCTGAACCAGCCAAAGCACATACCTTCTTTGCATTATGCTTAAACATAGTAAATACATTTTTACCAGAATTTAATCTAATTACAGCCTTTGCTTGTGTAATACCTTTTCCTACAGCAACAACTCCCGAACTATAATAAGCTTCATAATATGTGTGCTTTTTATTGCCAACTTTTCTTCTTACCTTTTCGTCTGCTTTAACAAGAGTAATAAATTTTTTTATTTCTTTTGTTACAACTTTAATTCTCTTTCTTGTCCAATCCCAAGCAATTGTACCGCCACTAGTAATTGCTTTTCCCAAAGACGATAAGCCATTTGAAGCTGATTGACAAAAAGCTATCCAAGATTGTACAACTTCTGTGGTAGCCATCCAACCTAAGAGCAACATTAACGAAGAACATAGCCCTATAAATGCAACAACTGCCAGATCATCAAATAAAGCAACATTTCCTTGCTTATCCACCATATTAGCAGGATTGTTTTCACAGTAATTAAACAAGTTGTGACTAAACTTCCCACCACCAAAAGCAAGAAGCATCGCCTCATCCCCATTTATAAACCTACCAATCTCAGGGTCATAGTATCTGCTCTGGAGATAGTAGAGTGCTGTCTCTGAGTCATAGTAGTATGATCGGTAGCGGTAGGGGTTGACTGTGGCGATACCTACTGTTGTAGTGTCCTCGGTTATAGTGCACTTACCCCATGCGTCGTAGCTATATCGGGCAAGGGTTGTACCGCTGGGGTTAGCTTTTTCGATTATATCATATATCTTTTATTCCGTCAACAAAAGGTACCCCCGAGGATATTCCTCGGGGGGGTTAGAGATTATTTCGCTTTTATGGCTTGAGTGTATTCTCCATTGCCTCTGTAATGTCTCAATCCGTTAAAGGAAGAAGAAGAAACAAAAACATCATCGTCAGAGGTTACAAACAAATTCACCATTCCCTCGATATCGTCGAGCTTTTCAAATGTTCCTCCGTCTATATCCATTTTATATAACACGTTTTTGTCTTTGCCTGAATCTTCGTCATGAAACTCTGTGGTAACAACACAAAATGCATTATTTTCATATGCTATCATTGAAGATACAATAAAATCAACAGTAAAGTCTTTTAATGTGTTATCCTCAAGATTATACAACAGAATTTTTGATGTGTTTTTCTCATAGTCTGTATCAAATAAAATTATACTATTTGATGTATAATTACCATCAACAAAAAGTCCTAAAGTATATATGTCCGAATAAAACTCTCCTATAAGGGTTGAAGAAAGTGTTTCGGGGTCGTATTTGAACACATTATAAACATTCTCTTTTTCGGTTAAGTAAACAACAGATCCATTCATAACTCCAACACTGATAATATCCGAACAAATTTCCTCAAAGGATTTGGTATCAAGAGATATTTTTGTTAATGTTTTTACAGAATCTTCGTGTGTCAAAACATATGCGTATCTTTCAATAACAAAACACTGTAAAATTATGCCGATTCCTTCACTTAGTTTGTTTGCAATTATCGTAGATGTCTTTGTTCTTGTAGAAGCAAGATACTCTCTGATTCGTACTTTATCTCCGGATATATCATATATGTATACCTTGTCACCATATGTTTGAATACCATGACTGGACGGTCCTCCAACAAAAGCTATTTTCTCTTTGCCTTCTTTTGTGATTTCATAGTACGGATATAAATATCCTACGTTATCACTAAAATAAACTTTACTATTAGCCACCCAATAAGAACTGTATCCAGCAGAAATATTATTATAATTTAGCGAAAATGACATATCTTCGTTAAGTATCTGATTATCTACAAAGCATGATACAATATACCCTACTAATACAATAATAATCAAAGTAGCAATTCCCAAAAAGCTACATACTCCTGCTTTAAATGTCGTTCTCATTGTTACTCCTAGTTAGAAAAAGTTTTTTAAATAGTTATAAGCTAAGTTCGGAATGGTCATCGATTTTGCAATGTTCATCCTTATTTTATTGAGAAAATTGTTGCTTTTAAACTTTCCCCTACACAACCCAGTAACCGTTGTTTGCATACAATTGTTTTTTAGAAGATCGTAATTCTTTTTAACGGTTAATCCTTTGTAATAACTGTACGCTTTATCAAAATTTCCTCTAATATAAAACGATTTATCGAATTTTCCGCTTGTATACAGTTTATTAGCCTCTTTTTTTGCGCTGTTTTTATTTAAATCCTTTTTCACTTTTAACTCTTCCAACATATATTTTGTTATAACAGCAGATATAAAGACAGCCAAAGATTTGCCAACAATTAAAGAATTACTAATAGATGTTGAAATAACAATTGCTTCTAAAGCGTCGTGAGATGTTATCTCAAAATCTGCACCCCAATACCAATAATACCATTTATTTTTGTGTTGGAAAATCAATCCAGTGTGCCCAAGCCCAAATACACTTTTGGTAGCTTGCAACCAAATTGCGTCTAATCCCAAAGGATCAATACTATTGGTAACGGAATTAAAGCAATATGCAAAAAGATTGCTTCTCATAGCTACAGACTTTCTAACAGCCATTCCCGCCTCGTCCGCATTCAAGAACCTACCCGTCTCAGGGTCATAGTATCTGCTCTGGAGATAGTAGAGTCTTGTCTCTGAGTCATAGTAGTATGATCGGTAGCGGTAGGGGTTGACTGTGGCGATACCTACTGTTGTAGTATCCTCGGTTATAGTACACTTACCCCATGCGTCGTAGCTGTAGCGGGCGAGGGTTGTACCGCTGGGGTTGGTAATAGATATTACGTCGCCCTGCAGGTTCTTCACGAAGTAGTATACTGTGCCGTTATAGACGATTCCGCAGACACTCTCTTCGTTATCGTAGAGAGGTATTATGGTATTAGTGCCCCAAGTCTCTTTCAGTATCTTTGTACCGTCGAGGATATAGTGATGTTCTGTGGTACCTACGCTCTTGCAGATTCTTACGCCGTTTGCGTTGTACTTATAGGTAGTAGTACCAAAGCTCTTTAGCTGTCTGCCCTTTTCCCATACGAGAGCTGTTCCCATATAGTTTGTGGGGTTGCCCTGTTCATCGTAGGTTATGGAGCTTCCGTTGTAAGAGGTGAGCAAATCCTTCCAATAGGAATTTCCGTAGGTGTAAGTCTTACCGTTCTTGGACTTAATGTTTCCATAATCGTCGTAGGTCATAGTATTGACTGTGACGTCATTCTTTACCTCGCTTGTGAGCTGACCGAGAGCGTCGTAGGTATATACTGTCACACTTTGGTCAAGGCTGTCACCTACCGCTGTTATACGCTCTTCGTTATCATATACGTACTGCAGCTCTCTTCCGTCGGAGTAGGTAATCTTCTTCACAAGCTGAGTTGTGGCGTAACCGAAGTTTAAGCCGTTCGCCTTATGCTCCTCTGTTGCCTCTCCCGAATAGTAGGTATAGCTCTTTGTGAGGTCGCCGAGAGTATCGGTTATCTTTCTGCCAAGGTTATCGGTAGTAGTCTTTGCGATATAGCTTGCGTCAAGAGACGTGAGTGTTGCTTCACTTTCGTTATCTGCATTTGTAAGCTGATATACCTGCTCGTTTCCTTCTGCGGGAACTATTCTCTTTCTTACAAGCTCTCCCGCTTCGTTATACACGTAGAAGATAGTGGCAAGTCTTGTCTTTGTACCGCCTGAGATATCATACTCTGTGGAGCGTACGATATTACCCTCGTCGTATAAATAATTATACTCTCTTAGGTTTCCATTGTCAATCGTTTTGACTATATTGCCCTCGTTGTCGTAGGAGTAGATATATTCATACTTTAAGGTATCGTTTGAGTCATACCATTTTTCGGAAATCATATAGCCCATATTATTATAGCTTGCCTTCATATAGTCGCCGTTGGCATAGGCTATCTTCTTTACTCTGCCGTTATTGCTTCGGCGGGTATAGGTAATGAGCTTTGAGTCACGTCCGTCGATACCGATGGATTCAAGGTTTCGGTAGGAGTCATAGGCAAGGGTATACTTCTGGCCGTCGTTTCTTGATATCTCGGTAATATTATCAAGAGGGTCATAGGAGTAAGCGACTCTTGACAACAGGAAGTTATCGGAGTCTGAGGTCATAATGCTATTCACTCTACCCGCGCCGTCATAGGAGTAGCTTGTTCTATTACCGCAACGGTCAATGACGGTTGTATTGCGGGAGGTTTCCTCGTCCACCACGTAGGTTGTGGCATTTCCTCGGGGGTCGGTTTCCTTCACAAGGTTATTTCCGCTTTCGTCATATTCAAAGGAGCGGTAGATGACACCCTCGCTAAAGGCATTAGTATGAGTTGTTTCGGTGATGATATTGCCGAAAGCGTCCTTTGCCTCGTCTATTTCCACGTCATAAGAGGTGTCTCCCTCGGTGGAAGAATCGTTACCGTCGAAATCAGCGGAGCTGAGTCCCGTTTCGATATAGTCGCGAGTAAGCTCAAGGGCATCAAAGTAAGCGGAGCCCGACTGATAGTTATAGTCGCAATACACTGTGATATTATTCACCGCTTTGTACTTTTCCTTGGAGAACTGAACAGACGCGTACTGCCAATCGCTGACGCTTGGTGAAAAGTCGGCAAAGTGCTCTTCGGTTGTGCCGTCGGTAAAAGGGAACCCCCGAGGATAATCCTCGGGGGCAAAAATAATTCCCATTTTAGCTTTTTAAGTGTAAACTCAATCCGCCAAATGACAAAAGTTCTTCATCGGATTTAGATTCGTAAAAGATTATCCAATCTTCAAAAAAATTGAAAGAATGCATTTTTGCGATATTTACTCCATCAATCTTTTTGTAACCATATTTTTCAGCAGAATATTTCTCTTCTGACGCATTTAAAAATTCATCACAAATATCTTCCGAAATTGTTTTGCCTGAAATACAATTGACTAGATCTACAAACAAATTAATGTTAAACTCTTCCCGTAGTTCATCTGTGTTATCTTTTGTTAAATAATAATCAATACTAAAACTTTCTACTCCTTCGTTTGAAGCAATAGCACTATTATCCAATCTAATCAAAATTTCAGAATTTTGAAAGGTTATGCTAAAATCTCTATAAGTATCTTGTACTTCAACTTCCTTCAAATCAAGGTCGTATTTTTCAACAACTTCTTGTAAAGATTGTTGATAGATTGAAAAATTTTCCTTTGACTGCTCAATCGATATAAACTCCCTATTACAAGAGCAAAAAGATAACATAGTAAAAATCATTATTATAACAATGTTTTTCTTCATTCATTCACCTTTACACTGTAAGTAACTGATATGTTATAGGGAATCATCATACCTATTCTTTGCATTGCCCACCCTAAATCATTTGCAGCATTTCCAAACGACAAATTTGAAAAAGAACGTATGCTATCAAAATCATAACAATTTGAAACAGTTACCTTTAAATTCCAAACACCTTCTATTTTTTCACCTTTCACTTTAAAAGTAACGTGTTGTAAAGAATAGTACAAGTCTGCGTTTGTTTTATTGTTTGCTATAAATTCAACCCAGCTTGTTTTGTCAATGTAATCACCTGTTTCACTTGCTAATATATCAGATATTGCTTTTTTCATAGAGCTAGAATTTTTAAGCCTTTTTTTAATTAATTTATTAATAGATGCACCCGGCTTTCTTCCATTCCCCCACATTCCATGATTAAATAACGCACATGATAATTTATAACCTTTGCTTGCTAAAAATACATTGGCTGCAATTGCGATAGAATTTTTTGCAACCTGATACAATGACCACGTATAAGCCTTTATACCTGTTGCGTTTGCAAGATTAATAACTCCTGTAATTATCCATCTAGGAATTCCGCCTGTTACATCTACCATATTAACAGGATTATTCTGACAATACGCAAAAAGATTCATATTCAAAATACTGTCGAATATTGTAAGATAAATTGCCTCGTCCGCATTCAAGAATCTTCCCGTCTCAGGGTCATAGTATCTGCTCTGGAGATAGTAGAGTGCTGTCTCTGAGTCATAGTAGTATGATCGGTAGCGGTAGGGGTTGACGGTTGCGATATCCACTTCTGTGGTGTCCTCGGTTATCGTACACTTACCCCATGCGTCGTAGCTGTAGCGGGCGAGGGTTGTACCGCTTGGGTTCGCTATTACGATTATATCATACGTTTTTTATTCCGTCAACAAAGGTACCCCCGAGGATAATCCTCGGGGGTCTTTGGGTAAAACTATTCGTCTCTCCAGTCGCAACTGTCTGTTAATACGTTTAATTCTTTACCGTTAATGCTTATCGTTGTTTCGTCAATCCATTCAATGACACGTCACTGCCATTCACTGCCATCTTTTTTGGGGACTAAAAACCAAGGTAAACTTACTCTTGATTTTTTCGTGTTTCGTGCTACAATATAGGAAGAAACAAAAAGGAGAAATAATTATGAAAGAAGTTCTTATTGATAAAAATCTGAATTTTTACAAGGCTAATCTTCACTGTCACACCACTCTTTCTGACGGAAAGATGACAAGGGAAGAGGTAAAAGAAAGCTACAAGGAAAAGGGCTATTCGGTTATCGCTTATACCGACCACGAGCACGTTATCGACAACTCGGACTTAAATGACGATAATTTCCTCGCCATCACCTCTACCGAGGTAGCAATAAAGGAATATCCGAGACAGTCTACCCTCAAAAATTTAAAAATGAAGGTTTGTCATCTGAATTTTTATTCTCCCGACCCTCACAACAATAACTCCCCTTGTTATTCTTCCATATACGACCACTACGTGACCGACGAAAACCGCCATCTTATCAAATTTGAGAAGGAATGGAAGAGACAGCACACCACTCGCGGCATCAACAAGATGATAAGAGAAGCCAACAAGAGAGGGTATCTTGTTTCCTTCAACCACCCCTCATGGTCGCTGGAAACCGAGCGTGACTACATAGGACTTGAGGGTGTTTGGGCAGTTGAGCTTTACAACCATTCGGTAGTAAACAGCGGCGGACACGGAGATGAGCACGTATTTGAAGAAATGCTGAGAGCAGGTAAAAAGGTATTCTGCTCGGCTGCCGACGATAACCACTCCGAAAATGACCGTTTCGGCGGATTTACTGTTATAAATGCTGAAAAGCTTGATTATGACACTATCTTCAACGCACTCCGCTACGGATATTTTTATGCTTCAACAGGCCCTGAAATAAAGAGTCTTGTATACGAAAACGGAGAGGTCTTCTTTGAATGCTCAGATTGTGTAAAGGTATCTCTTATGACCGAGGGCAGAAGACGCTGTGCCATAAACGGCGAAAATATCAATGACGGCAAATTCACCCTTAAGGACACCGACGGCTATTTCAGACTCGTTTTCCGTGATGCTAAAGGTAACCTGGCTTGGTCTCAGGCATACGACCTTGAGGACTTGAAGTAAAATGCAAGTTTTTACATTAACGCTCAACCAAATGCTTATGATGTTTTCTCTTATGCTGGTTGGCTTTTGTTTAAGGAAAAAGAGCATTCTTCCCGACAACGCGGGAACGGTTATGTCAAGGCTTGAAACCTACGTTTTCTCGCCTGCCCTTGCCTTTATTACACAAATAGTAAACTGTAACGTTTTAAACTTCAAAAAGTACTCTGTGTTTATGCTTTACAGTCTTCTTCTCATTCTTTTGGCGATAGCGCTGGCTTATCCTCTTTCCGCTCTCTTTGTAAGACGTGCAAAGGGAGATAAGGCAAAAGAAACACTTAAAAAGATTTACTGCTACGCTATGGCGTTCGGAAACTTCGGCTTTATGGGTAACTTTTTAGTCCTTGGGGTGTGGGGAAGCGAAATGCTCTTCAAATACACTATGTTCACCTTCCCCATAAGTGTTTTCTGCTACGGCTGGGGAATACCTCTTCTCATTCCAAAAAAGGGCAGAGGAATAAAGGCAACCTTAAAGTCCATCTTCAATCCCCCTATGCTCGGACTTGTTTTGGGTGCGATACTCGGTCTTTTCGGAATGGGCAAGTATATGCCCGATTTTCTCACGAAGGCATTCAACTCCGCCGCCGACTGTATGGGCCCCGTTGCCATGGTACTTGCAGGCTTCGTTATAGGCGGATTTGAAATGAAGAGCCTGCTCAGTGACAAAAAGGTGTATTGTGCAACTCTTTTAAGACTTATAATTATACCTGCCGCCATAACGCTTTTAATGAAGGCAATAAACGCACCTCTTGAGTGTACACTCTTTGCACTTATCTGTTTTGCAACGCCTCTCGGGCTTAATACAGTGGTTTATCCCGCCGCTTTCGGCACAGATACAAAGCCGGGAGCCTCAATGGCGATGATTTCCCACACCTTATCGGTAATTACTATTCCTTTGATGTATCTCATATTTGTTGCATAAATATTCAAGAAAACTCTTGACAGATTATAAAAATACTGTTATTATATCTACAATAAAACAAATGCGTCTGAGCAGAAAGAGTACGCAGGAGAGCGCCCAAAGAGAGCCGTCGTTTGGTGAGAGACGGTGACAAGAGCCTGCCGAAGTTCATTTTGCGAGCAGTGTGTTGAAATCAAGTAGGCACAACGGGTTCGACCGTTACATCGATAGACTGTAAGCCGATAGTGGTCGCATTCGATTTTCGACTTTTAGCCTGATAAGGCTTTGAGTGTAAGCTCAAAGTAAAACAGAGTGGTAACACGGTTTTTCACCGTCCCTGTGTCGCATAGACGACATAGGGACTTTTTTATGTATATTAAGCCTTTGGCTTTATATAAAATTATTTTTTAAAAGAGGTAAACAGTTATGAAAAAAATCTTAGCACTTGTACTTGCATCTCTTATGCTTGTATCTACACTTATGCTCGCTTCATGCACTAAGACAGAGGACGCTGACTTTGTAGTTGGTATCTGTCAGCTTATGGAACATGAATCTCTTGACAAGGCTACCGACGGCTTCGTTGCAGCTCTTACAGAAGCCCTTGAAAAAGAAGGCAAAAAGGTTACCTTTGACACTCAGGTAGCAGGCGGTGCCGACCTTTGCTCAACAGTTATCAATACATTTACCGCTAAGAACGTTGACCTTATTATGGCTAACGCTACTCCCGCTCTTCTTGCGGCTGCTAACGCCACCTCAACTATCCCTGTTCTCGGTACTTCCGTTACAGATTATGCAGACACCTTCTCGGGCAACATCCCTGCAAACGTATCGGGTACTTCAGACGCTGTTCCCTTTGACGAGCAGGCTCAGATGATGATAAACACTCTCGGTCTCGTTGCAGGTGACAAGGTAGGCGTTATCTACTGCACCAACGAGTCAAACTCTCTCATTCAGTACGAAGCTGTAAAGGCTCTCTTCGAGGCTGAAGGCATCGTTGTTGAGGCATATACCTTCTCTGAAACAACAGAGCTTCAAGCACTTGTAACTGCAGCGGCTGACGCTTGTAAGGCTATCTACGTACCCTCCGACAACACAGTTGCTCAGAACGACTCTATCGTAGGAACAATCTGCAACGAAAAGAACGTTCCCGTATTCACAAGCTACGGCGGAGCTATCTGCTACGCAAGTCTTGCTATCGACTACTATGAACTCGGCGTTGAGACCGGTAAAATGGCGGCAGAAATCCTTCTCGGAAACAAGGAAGTATCCGATATCGAAATCGCTACTCTTGTTCCCACAGTTGTATATAACACAGAGCTTTGCAATGCTCTTGGAATTACGGTTCCCGAAAACTAATAAACCGAGGTTAAATAATGTCTTTTCTTAATGCTCTTCCCGGTGCCGTTGCCGAAGGCCTCATATGGGGCCTTATGGCGATAGGCGTCTACATATCCTATAAAATACTCGATATTGCCGACCTGACCGTTGACGGCTCCATTTGTACGGGAGCCTGCGTTTGCGCAGTGCTTATTACGAAGGGGGTGCCCGTGCCTGTCTGCATTTTGCTTGCCTTTATAGCAGGAGCTCTGACGGGTGTGGTTACAGGTGTTTTTCACACGGCATTGGGAATACCCTCCATTCTGGCAGGTATTCTTACACAGCTCATTTTGTACTCTGTAAACCTTTCAATTCTGAGCGGTAAGTCTCTCATTTCGGTTTACACCTACACCGACTCTCTTATTTTACATATGAGCGACAACCCTCACGCAGTTCTTGCGGCGGGAATTATCATCGCTGTTGTCATTGTATGTCTTTGGCTCTTCTTCTACACGGAGTTCGGACTCACCCTCAAATCCACGGGCGATAACCCCGATATGAGCCGCGCACAAGGTGTAAACGTAAACTTCAACAAGGTTTTGGGGCTTGCCATTTCCAACGGAATTGTCGCTCTTTCGGGAGCACTCCTTGCCCAGTACAAGGGCTCGGCAAATATCAACGACGGCAGAGGTGCCATTGTCATTGGACTTGCAGCTATCTTTATCGGTCTGTCGGTTTCTCTTAAAATCAAGTCCAATTTCGTTGTAAGTCTTATTGGCGTTGTGGGCGGCGGTATAGTTTACTACGTCATCTACAACTTTGTAATACTCCTTGGACTTAAAACCGAATTCTTGAAAATGCTGTCAGCAATAATCGTTGTGCTCTTCCTTGCAATACCTTACCTTAAAAAAGAGTACTTCTCAAAGAAAAAATCCATTAAAAAGGTTGAGGAGGGAAAATAGAATGCTGAAAATTACAAACCTTCAAAAAACCTTTAACCCAGGCACAGTAAATGCCAAAACGGCTCTCAACGGCATTGACCTTGAGCTTCACGACGGCGACTTCGTTACTGTCATCGGCGGTAACGGTGCAGGAAAGTCCACTCTTCTCAACGCTATTGCAGGAGTGTGGAAGCCCGACTTTGGCACAATAGAAATTGACGGTGTTGACGTAACAAATATGGCGGAGCACAAAAGAGCAAAGTTTTTAGGACGTGTATTTCAGGACCCTATGAAGGGAACTGCACCCGATATGGAAATTGCAGAAAACCTTTCCATTGCGGCTCGAAGAGGCACCAAGCGTAAGCTGAGATGGGGCATAAAAAAAGCCGAGCGCGAAGAGTATAAGTCGCTTCTCGCCACCCTTGAATTAGGTCTCGAAACAAGACTTTCCTGCAAGGTAGGTCTTCTTTCGGGCGGTCAGAGGCAAGCGGTAACTCTTCTTATGGCAACCTTAAAGCGCCCTAAGCTACTGCTCCTTGACGAGCATACAGCCGCCCTTGACCCCAAAACCGCATCAAAGGTTCTTGAACTTACAAATAAAATCGTTAGCGAAAATAAGCTTACAACCCTTATGATAACCCATAATATGAGAGACGCTATCGAATATGGAAACCGTCTTATTATGATGAATCAAGGAGAAATAATCGTTGACGTTTCGGGAGAGGAAAAGAAAAACCTTAAGGTAGACGACCTGCTTACTCTGTTTACAAAAGCAAGCGGAAAAGAATTTGCAAATGACAGAGCAATGCTCGGATAAAATAAAGGAGTGTCAAAAGACACTCCTTTTATATTGCCCTAAATTTATAATATTCAAGCTTTTCTTTTTGGCATATTCATACGTAGCATAAGCCCCGCCCCAAGTATAATTAATATATGATATCAAAAGCTCACTGTTATTTATCATATATTCGTTAGTTTTAATTATTTTTGCTTTAAACGGAGTATTTATAGGTATATCAGGAATAAAAATATTATCAAACATTTTATAGTATTCCAAATTACTATTAATATCTTTAGTCAAATAAGGAATAACCATTTCTAATTTTATATCGTTATGTGCTTTCTTGAATTCTGAAACAACCCTTGCACTAATTCGGTCAAAATCTCCGTAGTTACCCACTAAAAAATTCTTCACCTTTTCTTCCGTGTAAATAAATTCTATAACCTCTGAAATCTTTTGTTTCATTTCGTTATCATATATTTTTCTATGACCTGCAAAACAACAAGTTTTTTCCATACTTTTCTTCCTCAATAAATATTTTAGATATACTATATATCCATATTTCACATTATAACACAAAATTGTTTCAAAATAAATATATAATATGTTTATTTTGAGGTGAAAATATGTCTACTAAAAGCGTATCAATAAGAATTGAAGAGGAAATGCTAAAAAAAATCGGTTATATTGCAGACTATGAGGGTCGCTCTGTTAACAGTCACGTATTGGTGCTCATCCGTGAAAGCATAAAGAAATTTGAAGATGAAAACGGTGAAATTAAGGGAGAAATCTCTCCTGACAAAAACGTAAAAGTAAAAAAATAATTTAAAAGGAGTGTCAAAAGACACTCCTTTTATTGAAAATGGAAAATTTTCAATATGATTACATAAAAGTTTAGAGTTTAGAACTATGAGTTCGGCTTTGCCGAACGTTATGATATGATTGCAACCGCAAAAGCCTTAACATCTCTCAACTCACAACTGTGCAAAGCACATCATAACTCATAGCTTGCCAAATGGCAATCATAACTAACAAATAATGCAATGCATTATTGTTATCTAATCTCAGTCTTACCGCCCATATAAGGTCTGAGCGCTTCGGGAATAGCAACGCTTCCGTCGGCACGGAGATTGTTTTCAAGGAAAGCGATAAGCATTCTGGGAGGAGCAACGACGGTGTTGTTGAGGGTGTGAGCAAAGTACTTCTTGCCGTCACTGCCTGTAACTCGGATTTTCAGACGTCTCGCCTGTGCGTCTCCAAGGTTAGAACAGCTTCCTACTTCAAAATACTTCTTCTGTCTGGGGCTCCAAGCCTCAACGTCAAGACTCTTAACCTTAAGGTCTGCAAGGTCACCCGAGCAACAGCCCAGCGTTCTGACGGGTATATCAAGAGTGCGGAAGAAGTCAACTGTATTTTTCCAAAGAATGTCGTACCACTTTTCACTCTCTTCGGGCTTACAAATAACTATCATTTCCTGCTTTTCAAACTGGTGAATTCTGTAAACGCCTCGCTCTTCGATTCCATGTGCACCCTTTTCCTTACGGAAGCAGGGTGAGAAGCTGGTAAGAGCTTGAGGAAGCTTGTCCTCAGGAATAATTTGGTCAACGAACTTACCAATCATAGAATGCTCGCTTGTACCTATAAGGAAGAGATCCTCGCCCTCAATCTTGTACATCATGGCGTCCATTTCGGCAAAGGACATAACGCCGTCAACGATGTTGCTTCTTATCATATAAGGCGGAATACAGTAGGTAAATCCTCTGTCTATCATAAAGTCACGTGCATAGGAAAGAATAGATGAATGAAGTCTTGCGATATCACCTATAAGGTAGTAAAAGCCGTTACCTGCAACTCTTCCTGCCGCTTCCAGATCAATGCCGTTGAAGCGTGCCATAATATCGGTGTGATAGGGAACTTCAAATTCGGGAACTACGGGCTCGCCGAACTTTTCAATTTCAACGTTGTGACTGTCATCGGGTCCGATGGGAACGTCGTCGGCAATAATGTTGGGAATGGTAAGCATTATCTCACGGATACGTGCTTCGATGCCCTGAAGCTTCTCTTCAAGGCTTGCAGTCTCGTCTGCCGCCGATTTAACTGCCTCGTTGTTCTTTTCTATCTGAGCCTGAATTTCAGCCTTTTCAGCATCGCTTTCGGTCTTTTTCATTTTCCCGAAAAGCATACCGTTCTCTTTTGACATTTTGTTACGAGTTGCCTTGAGAGCTTCGAGAGTACCTATGGTCTCACGGCGCTTCACATCAAGATCAATTACCTCGTCAACAAGAGGAAGCTTGTGGTCCTGAAACTTTTTCTTTATATTTTCTTTTACTGCGTCAGGATTGCTTTTTAAAAAATTAATATCAATCATGTTTTTCACTCTCTTTTTTATTTATGTTTATAAGAGTATATCACAATCTGTAAAAATATGCAAGATTTTATAAAAATCAATATGACAATATTATAATTTTATTTTTTCTTAACCTGTGAGGGAAGAAGCCCTGTGTACTTTTTAAAGGTCTTTGTAAAATAGGGCATATTGTCAAATCCGCACATATCCGCAACCTCGCCTACGTTATAAGTTCCTTCAGAGAGAAACTTGCGAGCTGTGTCGCATCTTACCATATTTATATATGTGACGGGAGTATAATGGGTAATTCTCTTAAATTCTCTTATAAAATAATACTCACTTATACCCGACGCTAAGGCTAAATCCTTTATGGTTATCTTTTTTGAAATATTTTCTCTTATATAAATTATAGCCGAGCGCACGTTTTCGAGATTTAAGGGCTTTTTATCCGCTTTCTTGGGCTGTAACTTTATATGAGAAGAGCAAAGTCCGTAAAGAAGCTTTAAGGCAGCGGCGCGGACTGCCACACCTTTGTATTCTCCGTTCAAGCTATATGCCCTTATTATTTCCTTATACGTTTCAATAATGTCAGCGTCTCTTATAACCTCTTCAAACTTTATATTATCGGTATCCACCCCGTTGAAAAGGCAGAAGTCTCGTCCTACTATGAAAAAATAGTATTCAAGGCTCTCGTCACCCTCTGCTATTTTAAAGCTGTGGAGAACGTCGGAATTGATTACAAAAACCTCTCCCTCTCTCACCTCTCGGTCAATAAAATCGCAGGTTACAAAGCCGTTCCCCTTGGTTACGTAGAGAATCTCTATGCTTTCATGCCAATTGGCAGAAAGGTCGGCGGCAATATATTGGGATGCAAGATGCTTTGCCTTATTAAAAATAAAAGGGATATCCTTTGAGGACATATTATGTCTTTCATAAAGTATATTTTCCATACCTACACCCTAAACGCTCGTTAAATTTTTAACAAAGTTATATGAAAGAAAAGTGCAGGCATTTCGCCTGCACTTAATCTCTTAATTAGTTAAGCTCTGCGAAGTACTTGATTGTACGAACCATCTGGCTTGTGTAGGAGTTCTCATTGTCGTACCAAGAAACTACCTGTACCTGATATGTGTCGTCATCAATTTTCGCTACCATTGTCTGAGTAGCATCGAAGAGAGAACCGTATGTCATACCGATAACGTCGGAAGAAACGATCTCATCTGTGTTGTAGCCGAAGGAAGCAGAAGCCTGAGCCTTCATAGCTGCGTTGATGCCTTCAACAGTAACGTCCTTGCCCTTTACTACTGCAACGAGGATTGTAGTAGAACCTGTGCAAGTGGGAACTCTCTGAGCAGAACCGATAAGCTTGCCGTTGAGCTCGGGGATAACAAGTCCGAT
>JAFUKG010000011.1 GCA_017467865.1 Clostridia bacterium | reverse complement strand
GGAGAAAAGAAATGATATATCTTACTCTCTTTCTTGAATTCTTCAAGATAGGACTTTTCTGTTTCGGCGGTGCCTTCGGTATGATACCCCTCATTGAGGAAACGGTGACAGACTACGGGTGGATAACAGAAAATCAGTTCTATGACTTCATCGGCGTGTGTGAATCGACGCCGGGACCCATAGCAGTAAATATGGCAACCTACATCGGCTCAACGCAAGGGGGATTCTTTGGCAGTATATGTGCCACTCTTGGAGTTGTGATGCCATCTTTTATAATCATACTGCTCATAGCTTCCATCATAAAGAATTTTACCGACAATAAATATTTCAAAGGCTTTATAAAGGGTGTGAAGCCTGTTATTGCGGGACTTATAATCTCCACAGGGCTGGTACTCACAGTAAAAACTCTTGTGAAGAGCCGTGGCTTTGATGCAGTTTCAGCCGTTATATTCTTAATAATCTGTTTCATATATTTCGGATTTCAAAAAATCTTTCACAAAAAGCTATCTTCAATATGGCTTATAATTATATCCGCTTTTCTTGGAATTGCGGTATCGGGAATTAAAAATATTTTATAAAATAAAGGAGTTTTAAAAAAATGGAACTTAGAAACAGAGCAAAATTTTATTACACCGACAAAAATAAAAACTGTGCAGTCGCAATGCTGCTGGCATCAAACGACGTTTACGGGCTCGGCTTTGACGAAAGCGACGCTGAGTTTGTTATAGGATTTGGCGGAGGTCTTGGATGCGGTAAGCTTTGCGGAGCGCTGGCAGGGTCAATTGCAGTACTTGGAAAAATGTTTTCTAAGAAGGAAGACTTCCGTAAAATGTGTGCAGACTTTACAAAGATATTCCATGACGGTTTAAAATGTGACTCCATTGACTGTGCAGTACTTTGTCCTAAGTATAAAACAGAAGAAAGAAGATGCGAAGAGGTTGTTCTTATTACAGCAGACTTACTCGAAAAGTTTATTGAAGAAAAAAGATAAAACAATAACCCCAAAGGCTGAGCCTTTGGGGTTATTGTTTTATTCTTCAGAAAATTCGTCTTTGCCAACACCGCAAAGAGGACATTCAAAATCTTCGGGGAGGTCTTCC
Organism: Clostridia bacterium; assembly: GCA_017467865.1. Classification (GTDB taxonomy): domain Bacteria; phylum Bacillota; class Clostridia; order Oscillospirales; family SIG627; genus RGIG6353. Next base: position 14,042 of record JAFUKG010000011.1, on the reverse strand, counting down.
CACTTTGTACCTGCCTCTATGCCGTTATCGGGATCACCGAGTTCTTCGTCGTAAACGTATCCGCAAACGCTGCAAACGTATTTCATATTTACCTCCTTGGATTTATTTTTTATTTATTATACACCAATAAAAGAAGTTAGTAAACAGCTTTTCTAAAATTTTGAAATTTTATTTACAGCCGAAACAAGCTTATCGCATTCTCTCTCGGTGTTGAATATTCCGATAGAAAGTCTCATAGCACCGTCGTTTTCGGGATTATTGGTGCCGATGAGCTCGTGAGCAAGCGGTGCACAATGATATCCAGCCCTGCCCGATATTCCCATTTTATCAAGCTTATCAGCGAGAGCAGACGAGGACATACCCTCTACGTTAAAAAGTACAATAGAGTTAGCGTTTACGTCTTTGTTGTAGACTGTTACTCCTTTTACGTTCAGAAGCTCGGACACAAGCTTGCGCTGAAGCTCACGTTCCCAGGCGCCGATTGCTCCCGCTCCTACTCTCAAAACAAATTCCGCTCCTGCACGCATTGACGAAATTCCAATCATGCCAAGGGTTCCCGCTTCAAGTCTTTCGGGTAAAAGATTTGGCATTTCGTGACTGAGTGAAAATATACCGCTTCCCCCTGAAATAAGCGGGTCTATAACAGAGGGATAAGAGTCGCTGACTGCAAGAAATCCCGTACCTGTAACGCCGTAAAGTCCCTTATGTCCTGAAGAGGCAAGAATATCTACTCCAAGCTTTTTCATATCAATTTCACTTGAACCTATTGACTGAGATGCATCAAGAATGAGCGTTACGTCAAACTCACGGCAGATATCCGAAAGCCTTTTTACAGGTGACATTTTTCCCGTGACGTTGGAGGTGTGATTAAGAACAAGGACGTCTATTTTCTCTTTTCTTACAAGACTTTCAAAGGAGTCGATAATAACGCTGTCACGAATAATGCTGCTATCAAGAAATCTTAGCTTAACTCCCCTTTTCGACAGAGCATATAGAGGACGAAGGGCGGAATTGTGAGAAAAGCGGTCAACCGCTACCGTCATTCCTTCCTTTATTACACCATAGAGCGCCATATTCAGAGCGTAGGTTGCGTTATAGGTGAATACTATATTTTCGGCAGAAGTATTAACAAGGGCGCCGAGAGCCTCTCTTGCCGAGTAAACCTCGGCAGAAGCACGGATGGCATCCTTGGAGGAGCCTCGCCCGGGATTTGCGTAGAATTTATTATAAGCACGTTTTACCGCCCGCCTCACCTCATATGGCTTCGGGTGGGAAGTAGCACTGTTATCCATATAAATCAAAAATCTCACCTCCTTATAATGGATTTATTGAATAGGCTCTGAGAAGCAGTGTTACCTCTTCTTTTTTTCTGCCCTTTACGTATAACCCCCAGCTGCAGCCTCCCGAAGCGGCACGGGCACTTTTTCCAACAGTAGCGCTAACCGAATTTTCTGCAAGTATTTTTTGCGCCTTATGGGCAAGTGTAAGCGAGCCGAGATTAATGAAAAAACTGTCGTCCTTTGTCACGAGCTTCTCTCCCCCTTTCCATGTCATATTATGCAAATCGGTGGGTGTGGGTTAAAGTGAAAATAAAAAAGCAGTAAAAAAAATAATATTTTTTTCAAAAAACATTTACAAAAGTACTTTCAATATGGTATCATTTAAGGTGAGAAATAATATTTTAAAAGGAACGGAGTGACCGAAGGAATGGATGTAATAAAGGACTTCTTTAATTACATTTACAATCAGTTTGCAAGTATGGAGTTTTCGGACATACTTGATATTTTAATAGTATCGGTGCTGTTTTACTATATCACCGTATTTATTCGCGACAGAAGAGCGGGCAAGCTTGCAGTGGGTATAGTTCTGCTTTTTGCAGTACTTGGTATCAGCGCGCTTTTTAAATTCAACGTTCTTTCCTTCATTCTCGGTAACATTGTACAGGTGGGACTTCTTGCAGTCTTTATCATTTTCCAGCCTGAAATACGTTCCATGCTTGAAAACGTTGCCAACGAATCCTTTAAAAATTTGAACCTCAGAGAAAACACCGATGAAAAAGAAACTAAAAAATCAATAGAAAATCTTTGTACTGCGGCTCAAGAGCTTGCCGCAACAAAGACGGGCGCTATCATAGTAATAGAGCGCGGTACAAAGCTTGGCGATAACATAAAGACGGGCGTTGTTGTTAATGCCGACATAAACGTTTTCCTTTTAAAAAATATTTTTTTCAACAAAGCACCTTTACACGACGGTGCGGTTATAATAAGAGATAACAGAATTTATGCCTGCGGTTGTTTCCTTCCCCTATCCTACAACGCCAATATCATCAGAAACGTTGGAACAAGGCACCGTGCGGCAATAGGAATGAGCGAAAACAGCGACGCTGTCGTTGTAGTAGTTTCCGAAGAGACAGGCACCATATCGGTTGCCAAGGGCGGAAATCTGACAAGAGGCTTTGACATATACTCTCTCAAAAGAGAGCTTGAAAACGAGCTTATTACGAAAGAAAAATCTACTCTCAAAATGAAAATCAAGCTTCCCAAAAGCGACAAGAATAAATGAAAGGAGAAGGCAAGATGGAAGAAAACGAAAAGCTTCAGGAAAATGAAGTCTTATCTAAAAAAGACAAGCTTAAAAAGATATTTACCGACAAAAATTTTGTGTTGAGAATTCTCTCCTTTCTTTGTGCTCTTCTTTTATGGTTCTACGTCTCCGAGGTAGAAAGTCCTACTGCAGAAAAGACCTTTGAGTCGGTAAGCGTTACAGTAAAGAATAAGGACGTACTTTTGTCAGAGACCGAGCTTTCTCTCATTTCCGACGCCATTTATGAAACTAACATCGTTCTTTCAGGAAAGAAGCGTACTCTCAATAAGGTTGACTATGATAATATTTCGGCAAGCGTTGACCTCTCCCGTCTTACCGAGGCAGGAATACACGAGTTATCCATAAACGTTGTTCCTCCGTCGGGTACAAACGTTGTATCGGTAAATCCAAGGTACATCACAGTATCGGTTGACAAGACAATTGCCTCGACCTTTGACATCGTTCCCGACGTTAACTACAATAATCTTCCAAGCGACTATACACTCGGTGATTGTGTTATTACAGACAGTCAGTCCAAGGTTATTACAAGCGTAACCGTCAGTGGACCCGAAACTGAAATTCAAAAAATCGACAAGGTTGTGGCGAGAGTTGACTTCGGGTCAATCAACGGAAGCGTTGAAGCTAAAACTGCCTTGACTCTCCTTGACCTCTACGGCGAGGAAATAACGGGGGATAATATAAGACTGAGCAATTCGTCTGTGAAGGTAAAACAACCTGTTTACGTGACTAAGACCCTTCCCCTTCGTGTAGCTCAGGCAGGTACTACCTTCTCGGACAATCAGATAAGCTTTAATATCACCCCTTCAAGAGTTGAGGTGAAGGGAGACCCGAAAATTCTCAGCGAGCTTGACTCAATTCAGCTCGACCCCATTAACGAAAAGGCAATAGGAGAAACACTTACAACCACCGTAAACTCCTTGATAAAGCTACCCGACGGTCTTGAGCTTCTCACCTTACAGAATACTGCTACCATCACTGCAAAGCTCAGAAACGTGAAGTGTCACGAGCTCACCGTTACTCCCGATAGCATCAAGGTAAATAACCTGCCAGAAAATATGGATATAGAATTTCACGATATTGATTCAAAAATCATCGTTATCAATTCTTCAAACAAGGATATAACCCTTGACGATATTTCCCTTTCTCTTGACCTTTCCACCTATTCGTCAACGGGACTTTACACGGTATTTCTTACTCCTTCCTTTAAAGAGGAATTGTCTTACGCTTATCTCCCCTACGCCAATTTCTCGGTGACCTTTGAACTGACAGAGAAGGACGGTGCTAAATAATTAAAGTTCTTGTAAAAAACATAAAATGCCCTTACAACGAGTCGGAGAGCGAGGCGATAGTCTCAGCTCTCCGACGCTACGGTATTAAATACACTTCCTTTTCGGTTTATAAAAAATCGGTAGATGCAAGAAAGAAAAACAATATAAAATTCGTTATAACCGCACTTGCCCAGGCAGAGGGAAACGTAAAGGAAAGCAATGATATAACCATTTTCACTGAAAGCATCTATCCTCCTTCCTCCCTTGACAGACTACCGAAAAAAGAGGAGCTGCACCCCGTTATATGCGGATTTGGACCATCGGGTATTTTCCTTGCTCTCATTCTTGCGAGAAAGGGATATTATCCCGTTGTTTTTGAAAGAGGCGAGGATATCGACAAAAGAAACGAAACGGTATCACGCTATCTTGATATAGGTGTTCTTTCGGATGAGTCGAACGTTCAGTTCGGCGAAGGCGGTGCGGGAGCATTCTCTGACGGAAAGCTGATAACACGCGTAAATGACAGACGGTGCTCATTTATTCTGAATACACTTTGTGAGTTCGGTGCGCCGAAGGAAATCCTCACCGAGGCAAAGCCTCACGTGGGAACGGATAAATTAAAGTCAGTTGTAAAAAATATCCGCGAAGAGATTGTGCGTCTTGGCGGTCAAGTGCACTTCAACTCAAAGGTAACGAAAATAAAAGAAGAAAAGGACTTTTGTACTGTCGAAGTAAACGGCAAAGAAACATTTTCTGCCCCCGCAGTATTTCTTGCCACGGGTCATAGTGCTCACGACACCTACAAAATGCTTCTTGACGAGGGCTTTGAGCTTATCGGCAAGGACTTTTCGGTAGGTGTGAGAATTGAGCATCTGAGAGAGGACGTAGAATACTCCATGTATGGCAAAGCGGCACTCACAGGGCTTCTTCCCCCTGCAGAGTATTCGGTTTCCTACCGTGAGGGCGGGCGAGGCGTATACTCCTTTTGCATGTGCCCCGGCGGACTCGTTATGGCGTCTGCTTCCGAGAACGGCTCTATTGTAACCAACGGAATGAGCTATCACGCGAGAAATCTTACAAATTCCAACAGCGCTTTGGCGGTGTCTGTTCTATCCTCCGACTACGGTGCATCTCCTTTAGGTGCAATGGAATACCAAAGGAATATTGAAAAAACTGCATGGCAATATGCAAAAAACAACTCTGCCCCTTGTCAGACAGTAAAGGACTTTTTAGAGGATAGAATAACTGTCTCTTTCGGCAAAGTTGTTCCCTCTTATCCTCATGGAGTCACTGGGGCAAGGCTCGATACAATTCTTCCCGCACACGTATCGGCTCTGCTCAAAACGGGACTTCGACGCTTTGCAGGAGCACACTCTTTTTTCTCGGAAGGCACTGCTCCTTTGACGGGCGTGGAAACAAGAACCTCTTCCCCTGTAAGGATGCCGAGAGACAAGAGACTTCGTGCCTCGGGTCATAATCGTGTGTACCCAATAGGCGAAGGTGCAGGCTGGGCAGGAGGAATTACAAGTGCGGCTCTTGACGGACTGAGAGCGGCAGAAAGTTATATACTCGGAGAAGATTATGAAAACCAAGGGAACGGTACTGAAAATTGAAGGTAAATACGCTATCGTAGGTGTAAAAAGGCATAGCGCCTGCGACACCTGCAGAGCACAGTGCGGTGGGCATTGTGACAAGGCGAGCACGGTTGAAACCAAGGTGCTGAATTCAAAAGGCGCAAACGTCGGCGATGAGGTTGAGCTTTATTCAAAGACCTCGGCTGTAATGGGCGGTGCTTTGCTTGTCTTTATACTCCCCCTCGTTATGGCTTTGATTGGATACGCTATTGCCTATTTTTTAGGTGCAAGAAGTATAATATCGGCACTGTTTTCACTTATATTTTTCCTTTCGACCTTCTTTATAATATGGAAAATATGGGGTAAAAAAGACAAATTCACAGAAATAGAAATGATAAGGATAGTTGGTGACTTAAAATGACAGAAGCTGAAAGCTTTATTTTAAAAAATCTTGATGAGATGAAAATTGAATATGAGGTCATAAGGCACACTCAACGGAATACCATTGAAGAAAAAGAGGCTCTTGACCGAGAGTTTGGTATTAATGCTAAGCACTGTAAGAATATTTTCCTCACAGACAGAAAAAAGACACATTTTTATCTTCTTGTAATGCCCTTTGAAAAGACCTTCCGAACGGCGGAGGTATCAAAGGAGCTGGGGTCGTCAAGGCTTAGCTTTGCACCGGAGGATTTACTTCTTGAAATACTTAACTGCCACTCGGGGTCTCTTAGTACGCTGAGTCTTTTATATGACAGAGATTTTGAAGTGAACCTTGCAGTTGACAGCGATTTACTTCTTGAGGATGCCCTTTGTATGCATCCCAACGTTGATACTACAACCGTAATTATGAAAAAGGATGAATATCTCGGTAAATTCTTACCTAAGATAAAGCATCGTCCCACCTTTGTAACAGTTACTGTACCAAAGGAATAAAATGGCACTATGGGGGTGCCTATATGAAAAACATAAATGAACGCTCCGATAAAATCGGGGCGTTTTTTGTATGGCTTAACAAAGACAGCAATTCTTTTTACGAGAGTAACACTGCATTTCTTGACGGTGAAGGGATACCTCTTCACCACAGAATTTACGTATCAAGATATACGCCGACTGTCATTGTGCTGTTAAATGAGAAAGACCGAGAGAGGTTAACTAAGACTTACGAAATAACGCCCTATCTTTTCACGAAATTGGAAAAAATGTCAGACGAGATAATACTGTCAGACATTAATGCCGATTTTGTCTTTGACAGTACCGACGTCCCGAAGGATAGTGTAAAAGCAGGTATGATAGCGGTAGAGAATTTAATTTATGACGATATGGCAAAAAGCCTTGAGGGGCTGACTGAAGAGGGGCAGATTATTGTTTTTCCCTCTATCATACCGCCAAAGACAGACCGACACCCCACCTGCGTGCTGTCCGAAATAATAGGGCGGAAAATTAATGCAGATGGGGTGGATTTCAGCGGTGTTGCACGGGGCACCACGGTATATTTTGATGCACTCTACTCAATAAAGGAGCTCTTTGAATCAATAGAGCGAATGCTTGATGAGGGAGTAAGGATAATCAACCTCAGCGCAGGTGTCTTTCATGACGGCATATACTCCGACCTTGACAGACAGATAGACAGACTAACCTTGAATTCCGACTTTCTTTTGGTTGCGGCGGCAGGTAACTACGAAAAAGTGTCAAGCCCCGCCAAAGCGTACAACGCTCTGAGCGTAGGAAACGCAGTTACCAAAAGCTCGGCTCTATCCCCTCTTATCCCGCCATATTTAATGAGCAAAGGCTCGGCGTATCTTACGAACAATTCGATGCCACACAAGCCTGAAATTTCAGCCCCCGGTGAGTGGGTGGGGTTTGTTGACAGAGAAGGCACGGGGGACTTCTCGAACTTCGGCACAAGCTTCGCTACCCCTCTTGTAACGGGAGCAGCATGTCAGATTTTGAATATTAAAAGTAATATATCATATCTTACCTTAAAGGGACTTTTACTGTTGTCTGCAATGGGTGAGGCTATTTCAGAAGAAGATAATCCAAACGTCACAAATTCTCTTATGAGAGAGAAAAGCGGATATGGACTCCTTGATGCCGAAAAGGCTTTAGCCCTTGCAAATGAATGTGAAATTATGGAAGGAAGGCTTGAGGGGGATATAGAAAAAGAAATTAATGCAGAGGAATTTCTTTTCATTTTTGAGCTTGACGAAGAAAAAAATTATCCCCGTCTTTTCAGAGACGGGGAAGAAATTACTCTTTATCCGCAGACCTCGGTTTTAGTAAAAAAAAGCACAAGGTCGGTGAGGATAATGGGTATAGGTGACAGACGCTTTTCTCTTATTTCTTTATGACGCCTTTTTCTCAAGGTTTTCTATGCGGTGCTCACACACCTTGTTTCTCAGCTCTAACGTTGACATACGCTCGACAAGATTATTGTGCTTGTCCACCTTTTCTTCAAGCTTGGAAAGTCGGTATTTAACCATTTTTTGCGAGGAAAGAACACCGCCGAAGGAACCCACGGCACTGCCGATTATTCCAAGAAGTGCAATAATTACTCCTTCGCTAAGCATCTGTGTCGTTCTCCGAGGAGCTTCTCATCATATCCACCGAGGTTTCGGCAAATATGTAAGCGATAAGTGTACCGCAGGAGGTAACGAGGGCGGTGATGGTAGTCACCTCGTTTTCGGGCATTTTAAATAGGACGAGAATAGGGGCTATAAAGCCTGCGAGTCCTGCCCAGAATTTACGTGATAAAAGTTTTTGTTTTAAGTTCATTTTAATTCTCCTTTTCAAGTTGTTTTTCTATTATTTCTATTTTGCTTATAAGCTTTGAAAGTGCCAAAATGATATTTTTCTTGACGCTTAAGTAAATGTTACATTCCTTTGCCGTAACAGTTATCCCATTTCCGTCGAAATAGGTAAAGGGAAGCTTTTCTTCTGTGGGCACAAGCAGAGAAAATGTGACACTTAGAGGTGTGCCCCCTTTGTTTAAATTAAAAAGTTTTTCGGAAAGTGTCTTTTTAGTGTAAGTGTCACCAAGAGCGAGAAAGAGGTAATTCCCGCTTACCCATACACGCTCCCCTTTGCGCTCCTTGCCGTAGCTGAAATAAGAGGACTCACCCATAGCACCATCATGGGTGTACTCGGTGGGGAAAGGAATAACAAATATAGACTCCTCCCCGTCCTCCTCATATATTTCCTCGCTTCCGTCAAGAGTTAAGGTGTAAAAGCGGCGTGAAAGATAGGATTTCTCTTTTTCAAATACTATCGAGTCCCCCAAATCACCCATTCTTATCAAGGGGGATTTCAGAGGGATGGTCACCTCTTCGCCGTTTATATTGGCTGTGAAGGTATTTTCTCTTATACTGCTCTTAGGCTCAATGGAAAAGCTGAAAACCTCTTCGGGCGTCTCTGCGCACTCCTCAAAGTTGAGTGTTTCGGTGTAATGCTCTCTTTTTTCTTCAAGTGCGTTGAGTCGTAGGTCAAGCTCGCGAAGGGTCTTTTCCCTTTCACTCTCGCTCATGCTTCTCACACGTTCCCCCGTTATTCTCCCCTTTTCGGAGAGCTCTCTTTCCCTTTCGGCGTCCGACCTTTCTTTTTCCCTTTCGTCACGGCACTTTTCCTTGAAGGAGCGTTCGTTTTCGGCAAGGGCCCGCGTTCTTTCGCTGTCGGATAGGATATGGTTGAGAGAGGAAAGCCCCTCTTCTCTTTCGCGAATATCCTTTAAGGCAAGCCCCACGGCATCAAGTGCCCCCGACACGTTTTCGAGTATCTCCTTGGATTCGCAAAGCGCTTCTTTTGCCCCAGTATAAAAAATCTCGCTTTGTGCTCTTGCCCGAAGCACCTCTTCCTTCACCTCAAGGATAAGCTTTTCGGCGGCTTTACACTTCTTCGTGTGCTGAAGCACCGTGTTGACGTAGTCGGCGTAAGCGTCACGGCTGACCCTCGGCGTTCTTCCCCCGTCAATGCTTGCCGTAACCGTAAAGCTTTCTTTAGCGGTAGTTACAACGGTGTCTCCCCCCTTGACACCTATAACTCCTACCTCGACCCTTCCCTTTTTCAGTACCTCTTCGGGAAGGTAATAAGTCTCGCCCGACTTTACGTCTGCCACGTCATAAATCTCACTCATATCCTCGTGGCAAAATCGAACCGTCTTATTGAGCCGTCTCCATGACTTATCGCATTTGACTTCAAAGGTAACGTAGTTCAGTGCGCCCTCGGATATTAACGAATTGCTGATTTTCAGCGTCTGTCCTTTTATTTCAAGTATCATCTTAACACCTCCGAGAACTATTATATACTGCCAAGGACTGCCATTCAATGACATCAGTATGCCAACTTTTATAAAACCCGATATTTTTTTTAACGTATCTGAACACAAAAAAATACCTCTTTCATTAAGAAAGAGGTATTTTCAAATATTATTGTTTTTTAAAAATCAGCGCTTCCTACTGTTCTGGGGAATGCCTCGACGTCGCGGATATTGCCGATACCTGTCAGGTACATAATAAGTCTTTCAAAGCCGAGACCGAAGCCTGCGTGCTTAACGCCGCCGTACTTTCTGAGCTCCAGATACCACCAATAGTCCTCAGCCTTGAGTCCGAGCTCGTCCATTCTCTTTTCGAGAAGGTCGAGTCTTTCTTCTCTCTGTGAGCCTCCGATAAGCTCTCCAACGCCGGGAACCAGCATATCCATTGCGGCAACTGTCTTATTATCATCGTTCATTCTCATATAGAATGCCTTGATTTCCTTGGGATAATCGGTTACGAAGACGGGCTTGCCAAATATCTTCTCGGTGAGATATCTCTCGTGCTCTGTCTGAAGGTCTACACCCCATTCAACGGGATATTCAAACTTTTCACCGCTCTTTTTAAGAAGCTCTACTGCCTCGGTATAGGTAACTCTTCCGAAGTCACTTGTAACAAGGGCGTTGAGACGCTCTTTGAGCTCCTTATCGAAGAAGTTATTGAAAAAGTCGATTTCCTGAGGGCAATTTTCAAGCACGTAGGAGATAACAGACTTTATCATATCCTCTGCCATTTCCATATCGTCCTCAAGGTCTGCAAATGCCATTTCAGGCTCCATCATCCAAAACTCTGCGGCGTGTCTTGCGGTGTTGGAGTTCTCTGCACGGAAGGTAGGACCGAAGGTATATACGTTAGAATAAGCGAGAGCAAAGCATTCTGCGTTGAGCTGACCCGAAACGGTGAGGTTAGTACTCTTACCGAAAAAGTCCTCGGTGAAGTCCACCTTGCCGTCCTCAGTTTTGGGAAGGTTATCAAGGTCGAGGGTCGTAATTCTGAACTGCTCGCCTGCGCCCTCGCAGTCGCTTCCTGTGATGATAGGTGTATTTACGTACACGTATCCTCTCTCCTGGAAGAACTTATGGATAGCGTAAGCCGCAACGCTTCTCACTCTGAAAACTGCGTTAAAGGTGTTTGCACGGGGTCTGAGGTGTGCAATAGTACGAAGGAACTCAAGGCTATGCTTCTTCTTCTGAAGAGGATAGTCGGGAGTTGAGGTTGCTTCAACGGTTATTTCAGTAGCGTTGAGCTCAAAGGGCTGCTTTGCGTCGGGGGTAAGGATAAGAGTACCCTTTACAAGAATTGCGGCAGAAACGTTCTGCTTTGCAATATCCTTATAGTTTGCAACCTTGGACTCTTCAAATACTACCTGAAGATTTTTAAAGCAGCTTCCGTCGTTGATTTCAGCAAAGCCGAAAACGTTTGAAGCGCGGATGGTTCTTACCCAGCCTGCAACGGTTATTTCTTTACCGCCGAATTTTTCTTTATCGTTGTAAATCTCTTTTATTTTAATTCTTTTAGCGTACATAATAAATGTCCTTTCTTAAAGAAGTATTATATTATTTTCAGCGCATTCTTTAATCATTTCGGGCTTCCATACGGATGCCTGCACCTCGCCTACGTGGGCTTTTTGAAGAATGAGCATACAAAGTCTGGATTGTCCTATACCGCCTCCTATTGTAAGGGGAAGCTTATCCTCAAGGAGCATCTTATGGAAAGGAAGTCCTCGGCGGTCATTGCATCCGCTGATATCAAGCTGACGTGAGAGGCTTTCTCTGTCAACTCTTATACCCATAGATGAAATTTCAAAGGAACGGTCAAGAATGGGGTTATATAAAATTATATCTCCGTTAAGCTCCCAATCGTCATAGTCGGGCGCTCTTCCGTCGTGGCGCTCTCCGTTTGAAAGCTTTCCGCCAATCTTTTCGATAAATACTGTCTTCTTCTCCCTTGCGATTGCGTGCTCACGCTCCTTGGATGAAAGTGTGGGATAACGCTGTAAGAGCTCCTCAGAGGTAATGAAGAAAACCTCTTCTTCGATAAAGGGCACAAGGGCGGGAAATTCAGAGACAGCCTTCAGCTCGGTTGCCTTAACGGCGGAAACTATCTTTCTTACAACATCGTGAAGGAATTCTTCGGTTCTGTCTTCTTTTGTAATAACTCTTTCCCAGTCCCACTGGTCAACGTATGCGGAATGAAGGTTGTCAAGCTCTTCGTCGCGTCTGATGGCGTTCATATCGGTATAAAGTCCCGAGCCTGCCTCAAAGCCGTAACGGTAAAGCGCCATTCTCTTCCACTTGGCAAGAGAATGAACTATCTCGAATTCCTCGCCTTTTATATCAAGCATATCAAAGGAAACAGGTCTTTCTGTGCCGTTAAGATTATCATTGAGACCCGAATCACGGCTGACGAAGAGAGGGGCTGAAACACGCTCAAGGTTGAGTGCGTTCTTCAAATTATTCTCAAACGTATCCTTTACAGTTTTTATAGCTTTCTCGGTGTCTCTGATACCCAGGGGTGTCGAATAGTCTTTCGGAATAATAAATTCAAACGACATGGAAAAACCTCCTATTACATCAAATTTTAATCATACATTAAATTATATAACAAAAACCTTTTATTTGCAATAGCAAAGTGAAATTTTTCTATAAAATTAAATTCTGAAAAAAGTCACTTTATTTCAGCACGGCATAAATTCCCTTTGCAAAAATAAGCATCCCGAAATAATCTTTCAGAATGCTTATTTTCTATTCGCTAAGGCTCTAATTCAGGCGAAGAGCTTTCGCCGTTTATATCGGTTGTAAAATTGTACTTTTTACAATAATAATATTTTACAAAATTACCGTGTGCCATAATGGGTACAAATATTATAGCTATAACCAGTATTATCATTATAACATACTGAAAATCTAAGCTTGTGTAGTCTCTCACTCCTCTTGATATAAATATTCCCAAGCAAGACGCCAATAAAATAGGTGTATAAAAAACAGTTGCTCTCTTTCTTTTGGTTTTACTCTTTTGACGTTCTCTTCTATGTATCCATTTCACAAGAAGGACTATATATAACGCTGACAAAAGAACGTATATGGGAATCATCCAAACAAAAGCTTTAAACTTCAAAAAAGGTGTATCTGCCGTAAGATTCCAGCTGGCGAAAAAAATCCAAATAAGAGAAGAAATACCAATCCCAACAAAGCCGTTAACGATAAATCTCAATTCAAAGGTTTTTTTAATGCGTTTGCTTTTTAAACACGACAGTAACATCTGATATAACAAGGTCCACACGGCAATAGAAATCAGCGGAAAAAGTGAATTAAAACTCACACCTTTATATTTCATATAGGTAAATCCCATTATAAGCATACAAATCGGAATGATGATACAGCCCCAATAAAAAAGCTTCAAGCTTTTATAGGACATATAATTAGTATTACTGTATACGAAGTTACGTGCTCTGTCTATCATTTTTTATCCTCCAAATCTCGTTTATGATACTACAATTGTTGATTATTTACTTGTCGCAGTCTTTCCTATACTTTTGAACGTTTATTGCGGACATGCCAATCAAGGGAAAGAAGTATATTCCGTAAATAGAGCCTTCCAGGCAGGTAGCTATACCGCTAATGGTACTACTCAGCGAAGTAACAATAAGAACTAACGAAAAGAAATTGAAAAATCCCTCTTTGCAATAGGAGTTGTTAATTTGCATTTTAAGCATAATTTTTATTCCAAACCACACAATAAAGGACAAAATCAATATAACTAAGTGCGTAATAAAGTAAAAAATTAATTCCCTATCGTAATTAATCATATTGAAAATGAACCAAAACGCACACCAAACAAGGTAGAATAACCAAAAAAACTTCATCTTTTCGGATAGCTTAATTAAAAAATCAGTCATAAAAATTCTCCTTTAAAAATAATTTGGTTTATACTGTTCAATACTTCAAATACGATTTGCCGATTGACTCGATAAATTTGGAGTTTAACCTATTTTCTGCTATGCAATCAGTTTCTGCTTCTGTAAAGCCGCATTCTGAATATCGGTCAATAAATGGAGCTATAAAGCTTTCACACTATTATTAATTTTACTTTGCAATTCATTTTGAATTTTCTTAATAGCAAAATGACTTTTAGCGATTTTAACGATTATAATACCCATTAAGACATAATATATAAATATACAACAAAATGGTAAAAATTCTGTCATTAAAAAAGGTAAGCTAGTTTTAGCATCACACATAACATATCCTATTGTTATACTTGCTAATTGCTAAACCTAGTAAAAGCCGAGT
>JAFUKG010000001.1 GCA_017467865.1 Clostridia bacterium | reverse complement strand
TTACCTTAAAGTCACCGTTATCTACTGCCTCGCTTATGCAGTTTACAACTATCTCTGCAAGGTTTTCTCCGTCTCTTATTATAGGGGCTCTCAGTCCCATGGATACTGTACCGATCATTCGGCTCATATTATACACTCCTTAGTTATGACCGAAAGGCTATGCCTTCGGCTCTTAGAATAACAGATATATTTTATATCAAAGTATAGGCGTTGTAAAGATTTTTTTATAAATTTTTTTAAAAAATTCAATTTTTTTTGCGTCTTAGTTCACGAAAAAAGTCCGAAATAAGCGTCCTGCTTTCATCTTCCATTATTCCACCCTCGATTTCGGGGTGATGATTAAATGGTAAAGTATTAAAATCCGTAACGCTTCCAAAGCACCCTGCCTTGCTGTCATAGGCTCCAAAGTACACCTTTTTTATCCTTGAATTAATTATAGCACCTGCGCACATGGGGCAAGGCTCAAGAGTCACGTAAAGCTCACACTCCCAAAGACGCCAACCGCCAAGCTTACGGCAGGCTCTGTCTATCGCCATAATTTCAGCGTGATAAAGAGCGTTTTTCTTACCCTCTCTTCTATTATAACCAAAAGACACAATTTCACCGTTTCTGACGACCACCGCTCCTACGGGAGTCTCGCCCTTTGAAGCGGCAAGGCGGGCATAGTGAAGTGCCTTTTTCATAAAATAGTTTTTATCCATTCTGCACCTTAAATTTGTCCCGTCAGAAGTAAAACAAGAAAATAAATCAAAAATCCGCCAACGAAATAAAGAACAATTCTCGGAAGTGCTTGTATGCGCATTTTATCCTTGTAGCGCTCTCTCTTCTCAACCTTTTTAATTTCGTTTTCGATAACGAGCTCTTTCTTTTCGTCCAAGGGCTTAAAGTCGCGTTTCTCGATAAATCTGGCTTTTTCGGCTCTTTTCGACATAGTGAGTGTGCCGTTGCCCTCATCCTTCGACAGACGGCGCAGGTGCTCCTTGTCGTACACCGTCATAAGCCACGCTTTTTCTCTCGAACATCTTTCGCAAACCTCGGCGTCACTTGAATTTTTGTGGGAGCAGGAGCAAATCCACGCCCTCTCACCGAAGGCAGGCATAACGATTGCAGGGAAGTTTTCCTTTAAGCTCTCGCTTTCCTCCACAAGCTCGCAGGCAGTAACTATGTCGTTTGTCTGATCATCTATCATATCTCCTTTTTTTCGGGAGGATATGTTGTAGCTTTTTGTGACTCCGTTTTCAAAGGAGACTTCATCAAGGATAATATCAAATGATTTATAGAAGGTCTGAGGGATAGGAATATAGTCCTTTTCTCCGAAAATAGCGTCGGCGTCTACCTTCACGTCATATGTATACTCAAGCTTTTTGTAGGGTACAACGGTGTTATCAATAAACAGATGAAGCTTAATTTTAACGCCCTTTATCTTCTCTCCCGAAACGTTTTTCATTTTAAGAGTGAGATAGTAATCGAAGGTGTCAATATCGTAAAGATTAATGGCTTCTATAAATTCAATAGGGCTGTTATCAAAAATAAAGTGGAATTTTTTTGTGTTAATCTCTTTGTAATATTTTTTCATATTTTACCTGATAAGCTCTCTTAAAAATTCAACGGTTTCGGGGTGAGTGAGTACTGCTAAGGCGTTATTTGCCATATGGGCGGCGATGGATGCTTTAAGGCTTCCCATAAGTCTGTAAATCATAAAAAGTCCAAGACCTGATATGAACGTTGGAAGAAATGCATCCATGCCGTGAAACAGTCCGAAAACTGCCGAGGACAGAAGTGCACCGACTACGTCGGGCACTCTGTCGTTCATAGCTTTTCTGAAAAAAAGCTCTTCGCAAACCGGAGCAAAAACTACCACAGACAAAACGTTCAAAAATGTCATGGAAAATCTGCTATTTCCGGGAAAAACACGGCTTACAAGAACGGAAAGTCCGATAAAGAGCACAACTGAGAGAAAGCCTTTTTTGAAGGGAAGCTTTCCTTTAAGCTCTCCTGTTACGTCCACTTCCATCATAAAGAGAAGAAGCACAAAGAAGGGATATTTCAAATATGGGTTGTCAATAAAATTAAGACCGATGTAGAGCATTATAACGGCAGAGACAATTTTCAGATAGTGCATCGTTCTACTCTTCGCCATTCTCTTCTTCCTCTTCTTCGTCCTCAAATTCCTCAGGGTGAGCTATGCGATATTCCTCGCACATAACTGCCCAAGAAACGTTGCCCGCGCTATTATGCTCAACGCACCAGCTGTTGACGGGTCTTGTTACGCCCGAGGTATAGCCGGGGAAGGTGCCGTCAATATAAAGGTTAATAAAGAAGGGCTGATCCTTTTCGGTGGGGTAAATATAACCGTCGGGTACCTCCATATAGGTATACTGAGCATCGGTAACGGGAGTGTTACGTTCAAGACGTCTGTTTTCGTTTTTAATAAGGGCGATTGTAACAACACTTTCTTTAGGACAGCCGTCACCTGCCACAGCGCCTGTTTCTGTGCACCACTTCACAGGGACGTGAACGTCGCAGGTTCTAACGGGAATAGAGTCACGCGTTCCATAACCCGTAGCACTTCTGGAGCCTCTTGGGTCAAGAGAGCAATACTCTCCCACAAGAAGTCCCGAATCACGGCAATAGGTGTAGGACGTAAGCTCAGAATAGTCAAAGGTTTTAAGCTCGTGAGTCCCCTCTTTATCAGCCTCAATATACTTTTCGTGTATCTTGTTCATAACAAGGTCCCAGAGCTTTAATGACGGGCTTGGGTTAAGATTCGGAAGGTAGCGGGGCTGTTCATAGCCAAACCACACACCGCCCGCGAAGTAAGGAGTATACGCAACGAAGTATATATCCTTGTTATCGTTGGTAGTACCCGTCTTTGCGGCAACGTCTATATTCTTTGTGACGGTAAGGCGTCTTGCGGTACCGTAGCCCGAGGGGTCAGCAACCTCTTCAAGCATCTTGGTCATAAGCTGAGCAGTCCCCTCACTTAATATAACGTCACTCTTTTCTTCATTTGAAAGTATGATATTTCCCGAGGAGTCACAAACCTTAATGTAGCTTCTCGACTCGGTGTAAACTCCTGCGTTTGCAAAGGTGGCGTAAGCGGTGGTGATATCTCTCACGGTAACGCCGTGGGTAAGTCCTCCAAGCGCCTTTGCAAGACCCATATCGTTTGAAGCACCCGTTTCGATAAGGGTGGAAATTCTGAATTTATCGCGTAGGAAATAGAAGGAATTCTCCACTCCTATTTCTTCAAGGAGTCTTACTGCAACTGTATTAACCGAACGGATAATGGCATCGCACACGCTGGTATATCCTCGGTACTGATTGGGTGAGTTGGAGGGCCATACTCTGCCCGTGGCGGGATTGACGTTTACGGGGTAATCGTCAACGATAGTTGAATAGCCTGCAAGTCCCTCTTCAATTGCCTGAGAATAAACTGCTAACGGCTTAAAGGAAGAGCCGGGCTGACGGCGGGACATGGTTGCGTTATTCCAGTCTCCGTTGGTAGTCTTCTCCCCTCTTGCACCTATAATTCCCAGCAGGTTACTGTTATAAGGATTAATTACCACCATAGCTGCTTCGGGCTGTACTCCCTCAAGCTCGGGATAATTTTCTTCGTTTTCAAATATCTCCTCCATTGCTCTTTGAACTTCAAGGTCAACGGTGGAATAAATTTTAAGTCCACCCGAATAGACAAGCTGAGTTGCGGTGCTTTCGTCAAGCCCCTTTTCTTCCATCAGGTCACGGATAACGTCCTGAATGAGCGTTTCGACAAACCAAGAATGTACAACGCCGCTCTCTTGCTCTTCTTCCTCGTCCTCTTCTGTGAAAAATACAAGCTCCTCGGCTACCGCTGCATCGTGCTCCTCTTCGCTTATATACTTCTGCTTTTTCATTTCGCTGAGGATTACTTCTTGACGGTATTTGTTATTTTCGGGGTTTTGTATGGGGTCGTAGTAGGTAGGTAAATTCGTTATTGCGGCAAGAGAAGCGCACTCTGCAAGAGTCAGGTCGCTGACGTCCTTATGGAAATAAAAGTTTGCCGCCGACTGCACTCCGTTACAGCCTTGAGAAAGGTATATGGTATTGAGATACATTTCAAGTATATCTTCCTTGCTCTTCTTCTCTTCAAGTGAAAGAGCACGGAAAATCTCCTCTATTTTTCTCTGTATCTTTACGTCCTTATCGCCCGAAACGTTCTTTATAAGCTGTTGAGTAATAGTAGAACCGCCGTAGCCGAAGGAGCCCGAACGGAATACCTGCAAAACGGCTCCTGCAGTTCTCTTCCAGTCCACGCCCTTGTGGTCCCAAAATCTCTGGTCCTCAATGGCAACGAAGGCGTTGATAAGGTCTTCGGGAATATCCGAATAGGAGACCCACAGGCGGTTTTCGCTTCCGTGTATTCTCTCCTCTTCCCATTCTATCCAATTGCCTGCCGTTCTTTCCTCATCTACGTAATCCATATAGTAGATAGAGGTAGTCTGGTCAAGGTCAAGCTGCAGGTTTTCGATATCGTATTCGGTGTTGACGTAGCTCTTTATATACATAAGAAGAGCAAGTCCCATAATAGTGCCCGATATCATCATAATAAGGAAAAGAGTGAGCAGAGTGTTGAGCACTCCCTTAAAAATTTTTCCCTTTTGCAGAGTTCTTTTCTTTTTCATTGTTTCCTCCGTTTAATTCAAAACCACGTTTCCCTTCCCTACAAGCTTTTCAATATTTCCTATAAGGTCGGTTGTGGGGTCGGCAAGTGCGCCAACAAGCTTAAAGCGTTTCTTTTCGTCCTCAACGTATATTATAACGGGTGTTTCTCCTTCAAAGATGGCTACAAGCGCACCAACTCTTTTAAGAAGAGCCTCGTCATAGGTTTTAAGTCTGACAAAGAGCTTCTTTTCTTTGTTCTCCGTCGGCTCCTTCCACTTATCGTCGGGAGTAGCAAAGCCGATATTTTTGGCAATGAGCTTAACCTCATCGTCCTTTAGTGATATTTCGCACCTTGCGACAATGATTTTATCCTTTTCTATAAAGGGTGCTGAAAGCTCGTAAACCTTGGGAAAAACTATAACCTCGGCAGAAGAGGACATATCGTAGAGAGTGAAGAATGCCATAATCTCTCCCTTTCGGGTATCCTTTATCTTCTTTTCTCCTGCCACGCCGATAAGGTCTATTATCTGCCCCTCTCGGTATTCTCCCGTTCCATTTTCAAGAGATGTGCGTATATCCGAAATAGTTGCAGACCTGCGCCGCTCTTTCATATAGCTGTCGAGAGGGTGCCCTGAGAGATAAACTCCCGTGACACTTTTTTCCATACTCAGCTTATCCGCCAAAGTGTCGGGGCTGAGCTCGGGGTATTTGAGAATAAATAACTGTTCATCGCCCTCGGAAAAGAAGTCAAGCTGTCCTGTGACGTTTCGTCTGTTCATATCACCGAGAGTAGTTATTGCAGAGTCGAGAACGTATACCTTTTCACTTCGCGAGTGAGGAAAGGCGTCAAAGGCTCCTGCATACACAAGGCTTTCCACCATTTTGCGGTTGAGTCCTGCTCCCGACATTCTCACAAGGAAATCCTCATAGTCCTTGAATTTTCCCTTTTCTCTTTCACGCTCTACCTGACTGAGGAAGGCAACTCCCACGTTTTTAACTGCGAGAAGCCCAAACCTTATGCCATTGTCGGTTATGGTGAAGCCCGACAGACTTTCGTTTATATCGGGTGGGAGTATTTTTATGCCAATTGCCTTACATTCGGCGATATAGAAATTCACCTTTTCTTCATCGTCAAGAGTAGAGGTAATAAGAGACGCCATATACTCCTTGGGGTAGTAATATTTAAGATATGCCGTCTGATAGGTAAGATAGCTATATGCGCAGGCATGGGATTTATTGAAGGCATATTTTGCAAACTCAGACATTTCATCAAATATCTTTACCGCAATTTTTTCATCTATTCCCCGCTCTACCGCACCTCGAATGAAAGTCTCTCTCTCGTTTTCCATAACGTCGGCTTTCTTCTTAGCCATAGCGCGTCTGACAATGTCGGCGTGCCCGTAGGAGTAGCCTGCAAGCCCTCTGAATATCTGCATTACCTGCTCCTGATAGACAATACAGCCGTAGGTAACGGACAAGATGCTCTTAAGCTCGGGTGTATCATAGTGTATAGACTGTCGGTTGTGACTGTTTTCGACGTATTTCGGAATTGTGTCCATAGGACCCGGACGGTTAAGGGCGATAGCGGCGGTGATATCCTCCACCGAGCGGGGCTGAAGTCTCATAATTACGTTCTTCATACCCTGAGATTCTATCTGAAAGAGTCCTACCGTTCCGCCTGAGGAAATATAGTCGAATACCTTTTTGTCGCTGTAATCAATTTTATTTATATCGAAATCGGGCTTTCTTTCCTTTACCATTCTCACCGCAGTATCAATAACAGTAAGAAATCTTAGTCCGAGAAAGTCGATTTTAAGCAGTCCCAAATCCGCAATAGTGTTCATAGGGTACTGGGTTATTACCGCATCACCGCTCATACAAAGGGGTACGTACTCGCTGACAGGCTCGTCGGTGATAACCACCGCCGCCGCATGAACAGATGCGTGTCGGGGCATCCCTTCAAGGGTTCGTGCAATGTTTATAAGCTTTTTAACGTCGGGATAGCCGAGATATCTGTCCTTGAGCTCGGGCACACTGTCAATGGCTTTGTCTATGGTAATATCAAGGCTTCTGGGAATAAGTCTTGCCACCTCGTCGACTGCGGAGTAAGGCATTCCCAAAGCTCTTCCCACGTCTCTGACTACCGCACGGGCAGCCATGGTATTAAAGGTAATAATCTGTGATACGTGGCTTTGCCCATATTTCGAGGCGACGTACTCTATAACCTCGTGACGGCGCTCCTGACAGAAATCTATGTCAAAGTCGGGCATGCTAACTCGTTCGGGATTTAAAAATCTTTCAAAGAGAAGCTTGTGCTTGATGGGGTCAATGCCCGTTATACCAAGACAATATGCCGAAAGGCTTCCTGCACCCGAGCCTCTGCCCGGGCCTACGGGAATACTGTGGCTTTTTGCAAAATGAACGAAGTCGCGCACAATGAGGAAGTACTCGCAAAAGCCCATTTCTATTATAACCGAAAGCTCGTAGTCTACCCTCTGTCGATACTCCTCGGCATCCTCGGAGTCTATGTGATTATCTATGATTATATTTTCAAGACCCTCTCTTACAAGCTTCTTTAAGTAGTCCTCGTTGGACATTCCCTCGTTATTCTTGAAAGAAGGGAGAAAATGTGCATTGAAATCAAAGTCAAAGCTACATTTGTCGGCTATCTTCACGCTGTTTTCCAAAGCCTCGGGATGGCTCGGAAAAAGTGCTGCCATTTCTTCGCTGCTTTTCAGATAAAACTCATCTGTCTGAAAGCCCTCGGGGCGTCCTTTGTCCACGGTGTTATTGGTCTGTATTGCCATGAGCACTGCGTGGCTGTCGGCGTCATTTTTGTCAAGATAGTGAACGTCGTTTGTAGCTACAAGCCCTATGCCAAGCTCACGCGATATACGAAGGAGTCCGGCGTTTGACACCGTTTCCTCGGGTATGCCGTGGCTTTGTACTTCAAGATAGAAGTCGTCACCGAAAATCTCCTTCATTTCTCCTGCAAGGGAAAGTGCTCTGTCATAGTCACCTGCAAGAAGATACTGAGGTATTCTGCCTCCGATACATCCCGACAGGGCAATAAGTCCCTCGTGATACTCACGAAGGGTTTTCATATCTATTCTCGGCTTAGAATAAAAGCCCTCGGTATGTGCAATAGAGTTAAGCTTAATAAGGTTTTTATAGCCCTCGGCGTTTTTCACAAGAAGCACCAAGTGGTAGTTTTCCTTATCCATAGAATAGAGCTTATCTTCAAGACCGCGGGATGCCATATAGACCTCACAGCCTATTATGGCTTTCACCCCTGACCTCTTTGCCGCCTTGTAAAAATCTACCGCGCCGTACATCACTCCATGGTCGGTTATGGCAACAGCACTCTGACCGTGCTCTTTCACGCGGTCAAAGAGTGAGTCTATCCGACATGCACCGTCAAGAAGACTATATTCGGTATGAAGATGAAGATGTACGAAATCCGGCATATTTTTTCCTTTTATTCAGACTTGAAGTTCTATTCAACAATAATAAGGGCGATGAAAACGAGCATTTCGTCACCCGTGTTTTTAATGGAGTGCCCCTGACCCGAGGGAGTGAGCGTTACCATTCCGGGAGTCACGTCAACTTTGTTTCCGTTATCGTTATAGATGCCCTGCCCTGAGAGAATATAGAAGGCTTCGCTCTCTCCCACGTGCATATGGTACTCTACCTCTTCACCCGGCTTTACTTGTATCAAAGAGAAAAGTCTAACTTTCTTATTCCACTCATCAAAGTCTGCAAGGTTTGTTTTAAGCATCTTTTCCTTGCCCAGACTGTTAAGCTTTATTTGTGTTTTAAGTTCTTCTGCTTTCTTGTACATGATGAATATTCCTTTTCGTTATAAATTAAAATTGATTTTGCTTAGCAAAATCTTCCTGAATTCTGCATTCTTCATTCTGCATTCCAAAGAACAGTTTTTCTGCGAAAAACTATTCTTTGGACAGCTCTACAAGCTTTTTCATTCTGTGGTTGAGTCCCGAGCGGGATATACCTCCCTCGTAAAGAAGAACAAGGGAAGAAAGCGACTCGTCGGGGTACTTTTCCCTCAACTCCGCCGTCTTTTTCAGCTCGTCGGGAAGAGAGTTGAATTTTCCGCTCTCTCTGAGCTTTTTTATGGCAAATCGCACGTCAACGGAGGCGGACACCGTCTTTTTGGTATTAGCGTTCTCGCAGTTGCATGCACGGTTAAGGGCGTTCATTTTATCCTTTTCGATAGATTTTTCTATTATATCAAGACTTACTCTTTCAGCCCCCACAAGAGTACAAAAGCTCTCCACTCTTTCGCTTCCCTTTACGTATACCACGTAGGATGAGCCTCTTTTAAGAAGTCTTGCTTCCGTGTAGCCTTTGAGGAATTTCAGAAAAGCGCGGGCAAGGTTAATATCTCCGAGAACAAACTCTATGCGGTAATCACGCTGAGGGTCGGCGATATTTCCCGATGCGAGAAACGCGCCTCTTAAAAAGTAGCCTGCACATTTATCGCAGAGAAGAGTAAAGGAAAAATCAAGGTTTTCGTCAAATAGCTTATCGGATAAATCCATTCCCACAAGGTCTCTTTTAAAGGACACCTCGAATTTAATCTTATCGCCTTTTTTTATCTCCTTCACCGTGGGAAGTGCAAGGAAGTGATGTATCATTACATAGGTGCATATTTCAAGAAGCTTCTCATTGTCGAAGGACACGGTCATACTCTTCTTGTCAAGGCTTTTACAAAGGAGCATAACTCCGTAATAAAAGGAAAGAGCACAGCACTTGTCAATTGAGCTGCGGGAATTATCAAGTCCTATCTCAAGTGCAGTCTTTTTTGAAAGTGACTCTTTAACCTGCATACTGTATGAGATTGAACTGCTCAAATTATCCTCTCCCCCTCTTCTGACAGGTATTTGACCTCACATTCTATTCTGACGCCTTCTTTTTCAAACACCTTTTTACGCACCTGACTTATCAGGCTTATCATATCAAGGCAGGTTGCATCCTTATCGTTTATCAAAAAGCCTGCGTGCTTTTCGGAAACCGAGGCTCCTCCCACACGAAAGCCCTTAAGTCCCGCCTCTTCTATCATTTTGCCCGTAAATCTGCCGGGGTAACGCTTAAAGGTCGAACCTGCGCTTGGATATTCCAAGGGCTGTTTTTCACGGCGGGCTGAAAGACACTCCTCTTCGGTTTTGCGTATCTCTTCTTCCGCCCCGCGGGAAAGCTTTATTCTGCATCCGAGAATTATTTTGTCACTGTCCGTATAAGCGCTTCTTCTGTAGTCAAAGCCCTGCTCCTCGCCCTCAAGTCTCCCTAAGCCGAGAGAGGGTGAGTAGAAATCAGAATAAAGTGTTATATCCTTCATTTCCGAGCCGTAGGCACCTGCATTCATATAGACAGCACCGCCAACGCTTCCCGGTATTCCGCAAAGCTTTTCCATACCCGTCAGCCCTCTTTTCCCCGCCTCTCTTGCAAGAGAAGTCAGCGACACGCCTGCCTGGGCATAGACCTCGCTGTCGGAATAAGTCACCTTGTTCAAGGAAGAGGTGAATATGATAATACCGCGGTAGCCCTTATCGTCCACAAGGAGATTGGAACCTCGTCCTACAACGTAGTAAGGGATATTCAGCGCCTTTGCGCACCTTACTGCAAGCTCAAGCTCTTCTTTTGTTTTCGGGTATACTCCAAGGTCTGCCTTACCCCCTATTTTAAAGGTGGTAAACCTCTTCATATCAACGTCTCTTTCAACGTCAAGGGTATGTACTTCCTTTACAAAAAGGTTTATATTCGTCATAAAATCTCCTAAAATCAGCGCTCCTCGCCGAGTCCAGCTTCTCCCATGAGCTTCTTATTGAATTCAACTGCGGTGTTGTAGCCCATCTTCTTCTGGCGGTGGTTCATTGCCGCTATTTCTATAATTACTGCAAGGTTTCTGCCCGGCTTTACGGGGATGGTGATGCTTGGTATCTTAAGTCCCATAATTTCGGTGTACTCCGTTTCAAGTCCGAAGCGGTCATAGAATTTATCCTTATCCCACTGCTCGAGATTGATTACAAGGTCAATCTTCTCGGTGTTCTTAACGGCACCCATACCAAATATCCGCCTTACGTCAACGATGCCGATACCTCTCAGCTCTATATAGTGCCTTATGATTTCGGGGGCAGAGCCAACAAGCGTTTTGTCGGATACACGTCTTATTTCAACCGAGTCGTCGGCAACAAGACGGTGTCCTCTCTTTACAAGCTCTATTGCAGCCTCGCTCTTACCGATACCGCTGTCACCGGTGATAAGAATACCCTCGCCGTAAACCTCAACGAATACGCCGTGGCGGGATATCATAGGTGCAAGCTTAACCGAAAGTGAAGAAATGAGCGCCGCCATAAAGGGTGAGGTTTTTTGGTCTACGTGAAAAAGGGGCACGGAATACTTTTCGGCAACCTCTCTGAAGCCGATAGGTATCATATCGGTATGCGAAAGAATAACAAGAACAGGCTTCAGCTTAAAGAAAGCGTCAAGCCTCTCAGCTCTCTCATCACGTGAGAGACTGTCGAGGTAGCCGTACTCCACCATACCAACTACTTGTATGCGCTCACGGTCAAAATGCTCGAGATAGCCCGACAGAGGAAGCCCCGGACGGTTTACCTCGTTCTTTGTTATATGGGTCTCTTCCCCGCCCTCAGGCATATAAACCTCGGTGAGTGAAAATTCCTTTATAAGCTCTTTTAAAGTGCAAAAAATCTCTTCCATTGGGCTCCTCCGCATTATTTATATTTATACATAGTACATTATACTATAAGAAGTAAAAAATTACAATAGAAAAACACAAAAAAAGCGGTGAGCCGCCACAGGCAATTCTCGCCTGTCACAGTTTTATATCTATCCCTCAAAAAAGCATAAGGCTGAGATTGTTTTTAATGCAAATTCCCTGTAAAAAGCGTATTGCCAAAAGGTGACCGTATATGTTAAAATGATTTGAGGAGAGGAGGACTATATCTTGTTTTTACTGTCTGTCATATGTGCCCTCGATGCTGAAAACGGCGATTTTTTAAGAAATCTTATTGATAAACACAGCGATAAGCTGTACTCCGTGGCATATCAATATATGAAAAACCATCACGACGC
This sequence comes from Clostridia bacterium, assembly GCA_017467865.1. Lineage (GTDB taxonomy): Bacteria > Bacillota > Clostridia > Oscillospirales > SIG627 > RGIG6353. The sequence continues at coordinate 4,452 of JAFUKG010000001.1, read as the reverse complement.
AAAGGACGTAGTACAGGACGTTTTTATAAGCGCCTATAAAAATATCGAAATTTTTTATGACCTTCAGCGTGACGAGGCGGCATCTTTGCTCGTTAAATATACGAGGAACAAAGCTATCGACCATCTGAGAAAGAAAAAGAGACGCCCAGATACTATACCTCTTACATATTTTGAAGAGGGTGAAGAAAGGGTGTATGAGGTGCACGACTTTGCCGAAAATCCTGAAAGAAGAATGCTTGAAAAAGAAAAAGAGGAAAGGCTCATTTCTTTCATTGAGGCGTTGCCCATACCTCAAAGAGAGGTTCTTGAAATGAAATATAAATTCGGCATGACAAACAAAGAAATTGCCGATGCCCTCTCTCTGAGTGAAACTGCCGTCAGCTCAAGAATTAACCGTGCTAAAATCAGCGTGCTTGAATTTTTGAAAGGAGAAGAAAATGAATAGGTCAAATATCCCCGACGCCCTTGATTTATTGCTTTTCAAGGTAATGCCGAAAACAGATGACCCCGACCTTGACATATATCTCACCGCTGACCCTGAACTTTTCCTTTCAAGAAAAGCTAAAGAAAAGATACGAAAAAGAGCCGAGGCAGAAAAACGCTTTTACGAAAAAAGCAAGAAGTACAGCCCTGTCCTCGCCGCAATAAAGCGTGTTGCCGTAGTCTTTCTCATCGTCACCTCTGTTGCCTTTGCCTCTGCCATGAGCGTTAAAGCCGTAAGAGAAGCCCTCTGGGATATAATTGTGGGCTGGTACGAGGAATATATACAGCTCGATTTTACAAAAGAAAATCCAACAGCAGAGAATACAACAGCCTCGGCATTTGAATTTGAATACAAAGAGCCAAGGCTCGGTGAAGGATATGAAAGATATGTGATAGAACAAGATCAAAAGGACTTTGGCATAGAATACGAAAAAGATAAAACGTTAATCGTATATAGACAAAATCTAATTGACGACAGACGAATCTATACAAGTAATAACGATACTGTCGTATCCGAAATAAAAATCGGTGATTACGACGCTTTTGCATTCACTTTTTATTCTAACGGGGCTGAGCAAAATACTATTATGTGGGAGGACGGAATTTATTTTTACTCCATTGGTGCCAATCTCCCCCTCGACGAATTGAAAGCAATAGCCGAAACAATAGAATAAGAAAAATATGTGACGGTGGGAAACTACCGTCATTTTATATAAAAGCGTTTTACAAAAATTGACTTTTTAAACAAATATTTTGTTTTTTAGAATTTTTTTCAAAAACGAGCGTGAGATTTTCACCCTTCCTTCGTTAATGTAAGTGAAGAAACAAAAAGAAGGAGGTGAAAATTATGAAAAAGACTTTAGCACTCACCCTTGCGTTACTTATGCTTTTTTCCTTTTCGGCTGCTGCCGCCGATATCGAAGAAATTGAAGTTCAGCCACTGTGGAATTATATGAGCAACATTGAGACAAGCTTAACGTTTTCCGATAATACTGCAACGGCTTCTGTTAAGGCAAACAGGATTGCAGGAATTACTACAAGCTTTGAAGTGCGCATCGCAGTATATGAACAGGTAGGCTCTTACTGGCTTTTAGTTGACGGGATTTACGAAGAGCCTACACGCTCATTCTCGACAGAAGTATCTATCCCCACCGAAACTTGAAGGAAGAGAGCGTTATACTGCAATGCATTTCAAGGAGGTCATCATGAAAAAATCATTTTTAACAGTTGCTTTTTCTATACTCCTAATAGTTCTGTCGGTATCTGTTATAATTTTGTCAATTAAGGTACACCGTCAGCAAAACGAGATTGACGACCTCGTGCTTTTATCGGCAAGTGATATAGGGATAACCAAAATTAAAAATGTTGAAAGCGTAACCCTTAGTATGACGGTGTCGCCTTTTGAAAGAAAAATTACCGACGCCGAAACAATTAAAAGCCTTTTAGACGTATTTACCGATGCAACTTTTCAGAAGCAAAAAAGGCCAAAACTGTCTGATGAAGAAGAGATGATACATAATACCCGTTATCTAAAAATCAAAACCACTAATGACGAGTTTACGATAGGTAGCAGATATGGTATGATATATTTCAAAACTAATGAAAATATAGACTTCTACTACTGCTCAAAGCTTCATCAATTCTATTCGGAATTTAACCGTTTGTTTGATGAATAAGGAGGTCATCATGAAAAAATCATTTTTAACAGTTGCTTTTTCTCTCATTTTAATTGCTCTGATGGTATCTGTTGTAATATTGTCGGTTAAGGTACACCGTCAGCAAAACGAGATTGACGACCTTGTGCTTTTAACGGCAACTGACATCGGAATAAATGAAATCAGAAATGTTGAGGGTGCAAGTGTAAAAACAACTGTTACGGTAGGTCCTATGAAAGAAAAAATTGATAACCTTGAGCCTGTTTATGAAATTCTTGAAATTTTAAGAAGCTCGGTTTATCAAAAAGCGGAAGAGCCCGAGGAAGAGGATAAGCCAAATCCGGGAAGCGGTGCAACCTGGCTGACCTTGACTACAAAAGACGGAGAGTTTTCACTTGGAAGCAAGGGAAAGCTATTCTATTTTCGCACAGAAAATGAAACAAGTTATTACATATGCTCCAATAAAGCTCAATTTTACACCAAACTTGTGGAAATTATGGATACAATAAACGGTAGGGAATCTTATGACCGATAGCGCATCAAGGAGGACTTCAAATGCTTAAAAAATCACTTATTTTAATTTCCCTTTTCGCTCTTCTTCTCTCTTTTTCTTCTTGTGTGCAAAAAGAAGTAAAAGTACCGCCCGAGGCTGAAGGAAATCTTCCCGAGGTAAAGGAAGAGGCGGTAACAGCCGAAAAGAGAATCGACCCTTATCTTTTCACCCCTGACAAAAAGGTCTCGACTGAAGAGAAGAATATAGTATTTACCGAGTATGAAGGCGGTAAAGAGAGGACGCAGAAATACACTCTTGACTTTTACAAGGAGACGGAGAATTTCACCTCGGCGTATGAGGGTATAGAATTTGAAAAGAAGGTGTTTGACGGGCTTCTCGAGTATGACAGCTTCTCTTTCCAGAAGGCTTTTGGAGCATTTTTGTATTTCCTCACCGAAAAGGACGGGGAGAAAAGCTTTATGCGTTATAGTATGGAGGACGGCTCCTTTGAAAAAGTATTCAGCTATAACGGAGAAAATGACCTTTCAATTGCGTCGGTCAGTGACAAATATTTAATTTTCCGTGAGGACGAGAATGCAAACTGGTGTAAGGTTTCCATATCCTGCCTCGATTTAACCACAGGTGAGGCAAAACGCTTTTTCACCTATTCCCGTGATGAAAACGACATGATGTACTCCTGGAACTTCGATGATATAGTCATTGACGGCAACAGAATTTACTTTGACAACACCGAAAGCTATCTTGACGGTAAAGCTCACATAAATCTTTATGAATACAACGCTGTGACAGGTGACATCACTGTCATTGACGAAGAAAGAGCCACAAAGCCCCTCACTTACAACGGCATTTCATACATAGGCTACGACGAGGGGAAGAAAGAATATATTTTAAAGAATACCGTAACCGATAAAGAAAAGGTGTATCTTGGAAATATTCCCTTTACTCTAATAGGAGCAAAGGACCTTGCCGTATGCAAAAAAGATAAAGCTCTTTTTTATTACGACGGCAATAACACTTACCCCATAATAGAGAGCAGTACCCACATTGACACTGTAAGCTGCTCAGACGGATATATCGTGTGGGACGGCTGGAACAACGACGCTCCCCTCTTTTACGACATCAGGAGAGAAAAGATAATCTCGGTTGACCCTTTAAATGACGGCAAGCGTTACGTGGGGTATGTAAGTGACGATTATCTCATTTTCGAGGCTCACGAATACGTGCCCAACACGGCTTTGGGAGAAGACTCTGTTACAACCGACGCCCTTATATACTACTTTGTAAAAACCGATATGCTGAATAAAAATCTCAAAGGAGAATAACTTTTAACATAAAAAGACCGTCAGGCTTTCCGTGATGTTCTTAACGGAGAATTAGTGGGTGGTATGTAACCGGAAGGTGTAAAAACCTTCCGGTTATTACTTTTTATGCGGTTTTTGCTGTGGGTTGTGCGAGGACTTCGATGGCAGGAAGGCCTTCCTGTTCGGGAAGGCGGAAGGCGTAGTGTATGCGGATGGGATTACCTGCCGTTCGGGAGTATTTCTCAAACTTCTCGTACACCTCTATTCTGCGGATGAACACTCGCAGTAGTTCGGGTGTCAGCTTCGGCATCTCAATATACTGCTTGGCGTTGCGGATAAATTCTTGTATGCATTGATCTCGCATATCCACTTCGTTGATTCGCTCTGCCAATTCTTTCAGCTCACGTTTCTTTTCCGCCTGCTCCTGTTCGTATCCGTTCGCCATCGAGTCGTAGCGTTCGGGAGTGATTCTTCCCGATACTCTGTCCTCGTACAAGCA
>JAFUKG010000010.1 GCA_017467865.1 Clostridia bacterium | reverse complement strand
GAGGGGTTGTTTAAGCCTTCAATATAGCGATAACAACCCTTCCGTCACGACTTCGTCGTGCCACCTCCCCTTACACAGGGGAGGCTTTTTAGCGTTCATTTTATGCATTTTGACGAGTGAAAAATTCTATTATCGACTTTTTCTACACGCTGAGAGGCTTGCATTATGCAAGCCTCTCTAAAAATTAATCCAAAAATGCGTTGTAAATGGCATTCATAGCGTCCTCGAATGCTTCGTTGTCAACGCCTATGATGATATTAATTTCACTTGAACCCTGGTCGATCATTCTCACGTTTATTCCACTCTTATAGAGAGCCGAGAAGATTCTTGATGCAGTACCCTTGGAGCGAATCATACCTCTTCCTACTACTGCGATAAGAGCATAGCCGTCCTCTATGGTAATATGGTCGGGTTCAACGCTCTTTGTGATTTCGGATATAAGGTGGTCGCGCTTGTCAGTGAGGGCAGACTCTGCAACTACGACGCTCATGGTGTCAATACCTGAGGGCAGATGCTCGAAGGAAATTCCATTCTTTTCAAAAGCCTCAAGAACTCTTCTTCCAAAACCCAGCTCCTGATTCATCATATCCTTTTCAATTCTTACAACCGAGAAGTTCTTCTTACCTGCGATACCTGTAATTCTTGTGGGTGTGGCATCTGCAGGAGCCTCGGAAACTATCATAGTTCCCTTGTCCTCGGGAGCGTTGGTGTTTTTGATATTAATGGGAATACCCATAATTCTGACGGGGAATACAGCGTCCTCGTGAAGAACGGTTGCACCCATGTAAGAAAGCTCTCTGAGCTCACGGTAGGTTATGTACTCGATGGTCTTGGGAGCCTTGATTATTCTGGGGTCAGCCATAAGGAAGCCCGAAACGTCGGTCCAGTTCTCGTAAAGGGTTGCACCTGCGGCACGGGCAACAATGGAGCCTGTGATATCAGAGCCGCCGCGTGAGAAGGTCTTGATAGTATCGTTGGGCATAGAGCCGTAGAAGCCGGGGATGACCGCGTGAGTGTGGCTCTTCAGAACAGTTGCCAAAATTTCGTTTGTAAGCTCTGCGTCAAAGCTTCCGTCATACTTAAAGTAAATTACGTTTGCGGCGTCAATAAAATCATAGCCGATGTATTTTGCAAGTATCTTACCGTTGAGGAATTCTCCGCGGCTTGCGGCGTAGTCTCTGCCTGCCTTGTGAGAGAATGCAATCTTTATAGCATTGAAATCCTCTTCAAGGGATAAGTCAACACCCAAATCGGAAATAATAGTGTTGTAGCGCTCCTTTATCTGATCGAAAAGAACGTCGAAATTTTCGCCCTTGCTTGCAAGGTCATAGCACTGATAAAGCATATCTGTGACTTTTGTGTCAGCCGAAAATCTCTTACCGGGGGCCGAAGGTACAACAAACTGTCTTGACTTGTCCGCGAAGATGATGTCGCGTACTTTCTTGAATTGATTTGCGTCGGCAAGTGAAGAACCGCCGAACTTAACAACTTTCAGTTCCATTAATCTAAACCTCATAAAAATAATGTTACATTATATTATATTGTTTTTGTCTTATTTTGTCAACGGGTTTTTCAAAAAAGCTGAAAGCTTTTTTGAATGCAGATAAGCGGGGAATTTTTGCCACGGAGCGAATTAGCGAAGTGAGAAAAAATTCAAGCCATGCACGTGAGTGTAGGTCGAACAGTGTGTGAGACCGAAACGAATCGCAATGAAGAATGCAGAATGCAGAATTAAGGTTGATTTTCTTACGAAAATCTTCGTTTAATCATATTTAATCTGTACTAATCATATGGAAGAATTTGCAACACGAAATTATAATTGATTGTGAATTTGCCTGAAGGCAAATTGTCCTTAATTTTTCAATTTTCAATATTCATTATTAAATATTCACTTTTTTACAAGGTAAAAAATACTCCGCATATATATTTCCCCGAAGGACAAATTATATTTGGACACGAAAAAAACGTGTCCGTGAGAGAAAGCAAATCGGGGAGAAAATCTCAAATGTTCAACAAAAAATATAAATATATCTCCACACGTTTTATCTGTCTTGTTTTGGTTCTTCTCACCGCCTTTACCCTTTGTGTCGGGGCGAGTGGTGAGGTGTATCTGGGCGGCTTTCCCTTTGGACTTAAAATGGATACAGAGGGGGTATTTGTGGCAGACGTCACAGATTTTGACTCCACCATCGGACGTGTCAGCCCTGCAAGAGATGCCGACGTAAAGGCAGGAGACGTGATACTTTCGGTCAACGGTAAAAAAACCGATAGCGTAGAAGAAGTGTCACAGCTTATTTCAGACTCAAAAGGAAAAAGGCTGACCCTTGAAATCAAAAGGGGCGGGGAGACCTTTACGAGAAATCTCGTGCCCGTGCTCACCCGTGATAAGTCGGGGTACAAAAGCGGAATGTGGATAAAGGATGCCACAGCAGGTATCGGAACCGTTACCTATATCTCGGAGGATAAACAGTCCTTCGGGGGACTGGGTCACGGAATTTGCGACAGAGCTACTTTAGAGCTTTTGCCGCTGAGAGACGGAACTGTTCACAGAGCCGTTATAAACAGCGTGGTGAAAGGTAACAGCGATCAGCCAGGAGAGCTTCGCGGAAGCGTTGAGGAAGAGGCGTCAGGCACTCTTTTGAAGAACACCGAAATGGGAGTTTTCGGAAAATTCGGAGTCCTTTCACAGGAATTAAAAAAGATTACCGTAGCAGATAAAGATGAAATTAAAACGGGTAAATGTATAATCTATACTTGTCTCGACGGCGAAAAGCCTATGGGATATGAAGGCGAAATAGTAAGAATACTCGATAAGACTGCTAAGACAAAAAACTTTATAGTAAAGCTCACAGACCCCAAAGCACTTGAAAAGGCTGGGGGCATCGTTCAGGGAATGTCAGGCTCACCAATAGTTCAGAACGGCAAGCTTGTGGGGGCGGTAACTCACGTTCTTATGCGTGACCAAACCTCAGGGTATGGGATATTCATTGAAAATATGCTGGCGGAAGCAGAAAAATAGCAAATAGAATTAATGCTCACTTATAGCTAATATAGGTGAGCATTCTTCATACGCTTTCATAAATCATATATCGCTTATATAAGTGCTGATGAAATCCACAAATTGCTTCACTGCATCGGTGTATGTAGAATGCTTGTAATAACAATAAACAGTATATCTTTCATCTAAATCGCATACATCCAGATAGTGTATTCCCGGATTGTTATTAGTTTCAACACCTATGGCTATGCCTATTCCATCCGCAATGAGTTTTTCATAACATTCGATATCATTGCACAGGATATTGATTTTTGGGCTGAATCCCGATTGCAGGCAAAGATTTAAAAGAATTTTGTGCAAATTACTTTTTTCACCCATAGATATAAACGAGGAATCAATCAACTGCTTCATAAAAATTTTTTTACCAAGCATAGGATGATTTCTGGAACATTTTATCCGCAGCTTAGATGTGTAAATTTCAAATTTTGCGTGTTCGTTATATAGTGCGTTTTCCTCATCTATTATGATGTCGTAATTTTCAAAATCGAATTCGGAAAATTCAAAGGAAACTATAAAGGAGCAGTTCGGCATTATACTGTTAAATTTTGTAATCAATTCAGTAATTTTTCTTCGCATAGCACGTACAAGTATGCGGATTTCTCTGCGAAAAACTGTCGGTGAAGAAATATTATTGATTGCCAAGTCAAGCTCCGAAAAAACAATACAAAGAGATTTTTGCAATTCTTTGCCTTTAGAGTTAAGGGATATGCAGTTGCAATGGCGATCAAATAATTTGCATTCGAGCTCCTGCTCCAGTCGTCTTATGGAAGACGAAACGGCTGTTAAGGGTACGTTATATTTATTTGCTGTTTTTGAGAAACTGCCATTTTGTGCACTTTCATAAAAATATTTTAATTGCAAAAGCTCCATTTTTATAGCCTCCAATGTTTTGATATAATAATTATACATCATATTTTATTGTTATGCAACATAAAAAAATCTAATTATTTACAGTTATGTAACTCTAATATATAATTATCTGGATATAGGAAAGGAGTTACGTAAAAATGAATAAGTTACTGTATTTAAGCGGAGAAGATGTTATAAAATTGGGCGGTCTGGATATGAAAACAGCTTTAGCTGAAGTTGAACAGGCATTAAAGCTTGTATATCAGAAGGATTGCATTGTACCGGGGAAAATATCTATGGGCTTCGGTAACAGTATTGCAGACGAATCAACGAAAGGCAGAATAAACGCAATGCCAAGTTACTTGGGCGGAGAATTTGATATCGCAGGCATAAAATGGATTGGAAGTAACCCTAAAAACATCGAAAGGGGACTGCCTCGTGCAAGCGCAGTAATTGTTTTAAATGATCCTGATACAAAAATGCCTGTTTGTTTTATGAATGGTGCAGACATAAGCGCTGTAAGAACAGGTGCGTCAAGCGGTGTCGCAGCAAAATATCTTGCAAAAGAAAATGCAGAAACTATTTTATTGGTTGGTGCCGGATATCAGAACCAAATGCAGTTAGAAGCAATTTATATTGCAAGACCCTCACTAAAGTATTTTTATGTTGTGGATATTAACCCCGAGGCAGGTAAGAATTTTTGCGAACTTATGGGCAAAAAACTCAATATCGAGGTAAAGGCATTGACAGATTATTCTCAATGTGACCGAATTCCTGATATTACTGTAAATGCAACAAGTGCACCTATACCTGTTATGGATATAGCGGCTGCACATCCGGGAAATATGCATGTATGTGTTGGCGGGCTTGACCATCCGGAACTTTATAAAAGGGCTGACAAAATTGTTTGTGACAGTTGGACGCAAGTGCAGCATCGTCCGGTTTGCTATATGGCACAAGATGCTCTGGCAGGCAAATTTGACGATAGTAAAATATATGCCGAAGAAATAGGCGAAATAATTGCCGGAGATAAAAAAGGCAGAGAAAATGACAATGAGTTTTGTTATTACAAGCCTGTAGGAATGGGTGTCTTAGACCTTGCAATAGCTTTGCGTCTTTACAGAAAGGCAAAACAAATAGGAGCCGGAATCAATCTTGAATTTTAATGCAAGTGAGGAAACCCGGTAATTCAAAACTGAAATTTGTTGTCCCATATTGAGTCACTCGTGTCAGGCTCACCCATCGTTCAGAACGGCAAGCTTGCTGGGGGGATAATTCACGTTCTTATGCGTGACCAAACCTCAGGGTATGGGATATTCATTGAAAATATGTTAAAAGAAGGCTCTTCCGAGCCTTCTTTTTGAGGTTTTATGGGAGGGCGGTGAAAATCTTTATTCGATAAGTTCATCTGCACAGACACCGAACTCTTTGTATATGTATATGACAATTCCACAGCTTAACCGAGGAGGTACGATACCTCTTTCTATCATAGTCAGAGTTTTTACACTTATTTTCAACTTTTTTGCCATTTCAGCTTTTGTCAGATTGTTTTCTTCTCTCAGCTTTTTAACGCTTTTACAAAAATTTTCAGACCACGTATCAATCATATTTTTTCTCCTTTTTGGGTTTATTTTGACACATTATAGCACAGTTTTTTCAAATAAGTGGATTTTAACCTGAATTGGGTTAAAAGTTTTTTCTTGAATTTTTCACCGTAATAGTTTACAATAAAAATATAATAAAAAGTAAATTTCGCTGAAAGCGAAATTCTCCAAAATTATTCACTATTCAATCTTCAATATTCACTAACTAAAAAACGGAGTCAAAATGAAAATACTATCCTTCGGTGAAATACTTTGGGACGTTTATCCTGATGAGTCTTATATCGGCGGTGCGCCCCTCAACTTCGCAGCCCACTTGAAAAAGCATGGCGAAGAGGTCTATATGCTCTCGGCTTTAGGTGAGGACTCTTTGGGTGAAAGAGCAAGACACGTCCTTGAAGAGTGGGGCATTAACGTGGAATACGTTTCTGTCTTAAAAGACAAAGAGACGGGAAAATGTCTTGTTACTCTGGACGAAAATTCCCTGCCGTCATATAACCTTCTTTATGACGTAGCTTATGACTTTATAGACAGCGGCGTGGTGACGGAGAATTTTGACGTTTTGTACTTTGGAACGCTGGCACTCAGAAGTGTTGGCAACTTGAACTCTATTAAAGCTCTTCTTGAAAAGGGAGTTTTTGGCGAGGTTTTTGTTGACGTCAATATTCGTCCACCTTTTTATTCTAAAGAAAGCGTGGAGCTTGCCATAAATAACGCCACAATTCTTAAGGTGAGCCTTGAAGAGCTTTATGAGGTTGCTTCTCTTCTTGATATGAAGGAGAGTGAGGATTACAAAGCCTTTGCGAAAGAGCTTAAAAAGAAAAATCCCAGGCTTAAGTGTATAATCATAACCCTTGGCGCAGATGGGGCATATGCCCTTGAGCATGGGGAATATTACTGCCCTGCAGAGAAGGCTTGTGTAGTGTCAACCGTTGGGGCAGGGGATAGCTTCTCCGCTTCATTCTTACATAAGTATCTGAAGGGGAATAACGTAAAAGACTGTCTTAAATACGCATCAAGGGTGGCAGGCTTTGTTGTTTCTCACAGTGCAGCCGTGCCCGATTATAACGTGGAGGATTTTAATTGAAAGGAAAAAAATATGTTTGAGAGAAAGCAGTTTGAAAATATATGGGAGGGCAGAATAGAGCCCTTCAAGATTATCGGAAAGGTATACTTTGCGGGGATTTTTCAGGCGTCAACCCATCTTATTGACACGGGGGACGGACTTATCCTCATTGACCCGGGCTACCGCGACGGGCTTTACCTCGTGATAGACTCTATCTATAAGCTTGGCTTTAAGCCAGAGGATATAAAGTACGTAATCAACACACATTGGCACGGCGACCACACCGAAGCTACCCGTGCTCTCACGGATTTGTCGGGGGCTAAAACTCTTATCGGTGAATATGACGCCCAGAGAGCTGAACGCTATTTCAAGCCCGATATCCTTATTCACGACGGGGATACTCTTACTTTGGGAAATATAACAGTTACCTTTATGCATACCCCCGGTCATACCAAGGGTACAGTTTCATTTTTCTTTGACACCGAGGAAGGTGGCAAGGTTTACCGCGTAGGAATGTTCGGCGGTGCAGGAGCGAACACTCTCACCAAGGGCTGCTTCGACTATGATAACTGCCGTGAGGACTATCGTAAGTCCATAGAGCGGCTGAGAGGGGAGCGGGTTGACGTCTTTATCGGAAACCACGTCTGGAACAATGACACCGAGAAAAAGGGCAAGGTGCTCAGAGAGACGGGAGAAAATCTTTTTATAGATTCAGCCCTTTGGGGACGGTTCCTTGACTTTTGTGAAAAGAGACTTGACGAGAAGATAAAAGAGTCTTGACAAAGGACTTATTTTGGAGTATAGTTTATAAAAAATGGAGGGAAAATACTATGAAGCTTAACGTAATGACCTATAACATAGCAGGAGGCAGATACTATGCCAGAGATTGTGACGTTGACCAATATGGCGGCGCAGTTGTAGACCTTTCAAAGTGCGGAGACGTTATCAAGGAGATAAATCCCGACCTCTGCGGAATGAACGAGGTAAACCTTTATGAAGAGACATATGCTGCAAGGTTGAAGGGCACCACCGCCTGTGACCAGACCAAGTTCCTTGCCGAATACACAGGGCTCGAGAACTATTATTTCGGTCAGGCTATCTGCTTTGACAACAGAGGCCCCTACGGAAACTCGGTTATTTCAAAGGCGAAGGTACTGTCAAGCGAGGTTATCGCCATTCCCGACCCCGAGATAAAGGACGAGAACGGCTACTATGAGACCCGTGGAATTACAAAGGTAAAATTAGACGTTGCAGGGGGCATCACCGTTCTGCAGGTGCACGCGGGACTTAATATCGCAGAGTATCAGAACGCAGTTGACACTCTTTGCAGGATTATCGACGAAGCCGACACTCCCGTAATTCTTATGGGCGACTTCAACATGAGACCCTCGAACAGACTCCTTGACAAGATAAAGGAAAGACTTGTTGACGTCACACCCGACGGCGAGGGCTATCAGCACACCTTCCCATCCTGGAACAGCGATGCGAATATTGCCCCCGCTCTCCGCGATTACCGTCCTTGCAAGATTGACTACATCTTTGCTTCAAAGGAATTCAAGAAAATCTCCTGCAGGGTACACCGCGTGAGAGTGTCCGACCATATGCCCCTTGTGGCAACACTTGAGATATAACGAAAAGAAGGCTCGATTGAGCCTTCTTTTTGAATGAAGAATGCAGAATTATGTATAATTTTGATAAAGCAAAATTTACATTTATAAATTCATATTGATTTTGTCAAAAAAGTTGTGTATAATAAAATAAAGGAGGTAATTTTATGATATATACTTTAGATGATATCAGAAGACTTGTTGTAGAAGTTGCAAAGCAGTACGACGTTGTTGAGATAAAGCTGTTTGGTTCATATTTTGATAAAGTTCCTACCTCTGAAAGCGATGTTGACTTGGTTGTATCTTATGGCGCAAATTGTAAGGGCTTAAAGCGAATAAGCTTTATAAATGACCTTGAAAAAGCACTTCAAAAAAGCGTTGACGTAATCAATATTGATTTTGCACCTGATTTTATAAAAGAAATGAATTTGCAAAGCAAGGAGAGGTTGATTTATGCAAAATAGAAGCAAAGCTTTTGTGAAATCAATAATAAAATACTGTGAGGACGTTATCTCGCTGCAAGGCAATTACGGAGCCGATTTTCAAATTTTTCTTTCTGACAAAGGATATCAGTATTCATTGAGCTTTTGCATAGAACAAATCGGAGAAATAGCAAAGAAGCTCAGAGATTTAAATTATAAGCCGAAATATCCGCAAATACCTTGGGATGAAATATGTGCTATAAGAAACCGAATAGCACACGGTTACGATGCAATAGATTTGGAAATGGTTTTCGATATATGTACGAATGACGTCCCTGTATTGCTTGCTGAATTCAAAGATATTTTAAAAAATGAAGAATGAAAAGAAGGCTCGATTGAGCCTTCTTTTTGAATGAAGAATGCAGAATTATCCATAATTCTGCATTCTTCACTCTGCATTCTACATTTAAGAAAGAAGGCTCAATAGAGCCTTCTTTCTTATTTTCCTTTACTGTCTTTGAGAGAAACGATCCTGTTAAATGCCTTTGCATCCTTTGTATCTGATGCGAAGTAGCCCAGTCTTACGAACTGGAACTTATCGCCTGCCTTCGCTTCTTCAAGGTTCTTTTCCACAAGAGCGTGGCAAACCTTCTTGGAATCGGGGTTGAGATAATCGGTGTATTCCTTGTCCTCGGGAAGCTTGGAGGGGTCCTCAAGGGTGAGAAGATTTTCATATAGAATAACGTCACGCTCTATGGCATTCTCCTTGGAGAGCCAATGGATTGTGCCCTTGATCTTACGTCCGTCAGCGGGCATTCCGTTACCTGTTTCAAGGTCGGCTGTACAGTGAATTTCCTTAACGCTTCCGTCGTCGTTCAAAATAACCTCACCGCACTTGACAATATACGCACCCATAAGTCTTACCTCGCCCTCGGGCTTCATTCTGAAAAACTTGGGAGGGGGTACAAGTGCAAAGTCCTCGGCGTCAATGAAAAGCTCTCTCGTGAACTTCACCTGCCTTGTTCCCATTTCGGGGTGCTGAGGGTGATTTGGAAGGTCGAAAAACTCTTCCTTGCCCTCGGGGTAGTTGTCCACAATAACCTTTATGGGATTAAGCACCGCAACGCGGCGGGGTGCTGTTTCGTTAAGCTCTTCTCTGATGCAAGCCTCAAGAAGACGGATATCCACAAGGCTGTTAGCCTTTGCAACGCCTACTCTTGAACAGAAGTCAACGATAGATGAACCTGTGTATCCACGGCGTCTGAGACCGCAGAGGGTGGGCATTCTGGGGTCGTCCCATCCGTCAACTCTTCCGCTTTCTACCATGAGACGCAAAAATCTCTTTGAAAGAACCGTGTTTGTGATATTAAGTCTTGCAAACTCAATCTGTCGGGGGGTGTGAGGGACGCTTACGTTCTCAATTACCCAATTGTAAAGGGGACGGTGAATTTCAAATTCAAGAGAGCAGAGGGAGTGAGTAATGCCCTCAAGTGCGTCCTGAATGGGATGTGCAAAGTCATAGGTGGGATAGATGCACCACTTGTCACCGTGGCGGTGGTGATGCATATGCTTAATTCTATAGATAACGGGGTCACGCATCCAGAAGTTACCCGATGCAAGGTCAATCTTGGCACGGAGAGTATACTTTCCGTCGGGGAACTCCCCGTTCTTCATTCTCTCGAAAAGGTCAAGGCTTTCCTCAATAGGACGCTCTCTGTAAGGGGAGGTGGCAGGGTGAGTCAGGTCTCCTCTGTACTTCTCCATATCCTCGGCAGAAAGCTCGCAAACGTAGGCGAGTCCCTTCTTGATAAGCTCAAGGGCGTACTCGTAGTCCTTGTCGAAATAGTCGGAGCCGTAGAAAAATCTGTCCTCCCAGTCAAAGCCCAGCCAGTGAATGTCCTCTTTGATGGCATCAACGTACTCGGTATCCTCCTTAGCAGGGTTTGTGTCATCCATACGAAGGTTACAAAGACCGCCGTACTTTTTCGCCGTGCCGAAGTCAATGGCAAGAGCCTTACAGTGACCGATGTGAAGATATCCGTTAGGCTCGGGAGGGAAACGTGTGTGCACCTTTTCTATCTTGCCCTCAGCCAAATCCTTGTCAATTATTTCTTCAATAAAATTTCTTGTTTCTTCCATACTTTTTTCCTTTCAGAAGAATAATGAAGCTTGAATAATGAATAATTTAGGTTGAAAATCACGAAGTGATTTTCTTCATTAATTTCTCATTTCTCATTTCTCATTTAAAATATTTTATAACGCTTTTATCATTTTC
>JAFUKG010000009.1 GCA_017467865.1 Clostridia bacterium | reverse complement strand
GCCCTTGAGGGCTGTATGAATCTTGGGCTTAAATTTCCGGAAATTACTACTTGGATAAGAGCAAGTCTCAACGATTTCAAGCTTATCCGTGACATGGGTATCAAGGAGACGGGTATTCTCGTATCCTGCTCAGACTACCACATATTCAAGAAGCTTGGTATGACAAGAGGTCAGGCTCTCGAGCATTATAAGAAGACCATTTCTGCCGCTCTTGAGCTGGGTATCAAGCCCAGATGTCATTTCGAGGATATTACAAGAGCCGACTTCTACGGCTTCGTGCTTCCCTTCGTTAACGAGCTTCAGAAGATGTCCAGAGACTCGGGTATTCCCATAAAAATAAGAGCCTGCGACACCATGGGCTACGGGGTTCCATTCTCGGAGGTTGCTCTTCCCCGAAGCGTTCCCGGTATAATCTACGGTCTTAAGCACTATGCCGACGTACCCAGCGAGATGATTGAGTGGCACGGACACAACGACTTCTACAAGGGCGTTGCAAACGCTACCTGCGCTTGGCTTTACGGAGCGTGCTCGGTAAACTGCTCGATGCTTGGTATCGGTGAGAGAACGGGTAACGTGCCTCTTGAAGCTATGGTTATGGAATATGCATCGCTGAGAGGAACTCTTGACGGAATGGACACCACGGTCATAACCGAGATTGCCGACTTCTTCAAGAACGACATTGGTTATACAATTCACGAAAACACTCCTTTCGTAGGTGCAAACTTCAACTCCACAAGAGCGGGCATTCACGCCGACGGACTTATCAAGGATGAAGAAATATACAATATTTTTGATACCGCCACACTTCTTAACCGCCCTGCACAGGTAACCGTTTCCAATACCTCGGGCCTTGCAGGTATCGCTTATTGGCTCAACGCGCACTACAACCTCAAGGGTGAAGCGGCACTTACCAAGAAGGACGATATGGTGCTTTACATCAAGGCTTGGGTAGATGAGCAGTACAACGGCGGAAGACAGACAGTAATCAGTACCGAGGAAATGGAAATGCTTGTAATGGAATATAGAAAGGAGCACTAAAATGGGACTTACTATTGCACAAAAGATAATTAAGGCGCATCTCTTGGAGGGAGACCTTACTCCCGGCTCTGAGATTGCCCTCAGAATAGACCAGACACTCACACAGGATGCAACAGGTACAATGGCATACCTTGAATTTGAATCAATTGGTATTCCCCGTGTCAGAACCGAGCTTTCTGTTGCATACATCGACCACAATACACTTCAGTCGGGCTTTGAAAATGCCGACGACCACCGTTACATACAGTCGGTTGCCAAGAAGTATGGCATCCGCTTCTCACGTCCGGGTAACGGTATCTGCCATCAGGTGCACCTTGAGAGATTCGGCAAGCCCGGTAAGACCCTTATCGGCTCCGACAGCCACACTCCCACGGGAGGCGGTATCGGTATGCTTGCTATGGGTGCAGGCGGTATGGACGTTGCCGTTGCTATGGGCGGCGGTGCATACTATATAACAATGCCCAAAATGATAAAGGTAAATCTCACGGGAGCGCTTCGTCCTTGGGTAAGCGCTAAGGACGTAAGCCTTGAGATACTTCGTATTCTCTCGGTTAAGGGCGGTGTAGGATACATCATTGAATGGGGCGGTGAGGGTATCAAGACTCTTTCCGTTCCTCAGAGAGCAACTATCACCAATATGGGAACAGAGCTTGGTGCTACCACCTCTATCTTCCCCTCCGATGAAGTAACAAAGGCGTTCCTTGAAAGTCAAGGCAGAGGTGAGGACTACACTCCTCTCGCATCCGACCCCGACGCCGTTTACGACAGAATAATTGATATAAACCTTTCCGAGCTGAAGCCTCTCCTTGCTTGTCCTCACTCTCCCGACAACATCAAGTCCGCAGAGGAATTATCCGACGTCAAGGTAGATCAGGTTTGTATCGGCTCTTGCACAAACTCTTCTCTTGCAGATATGCTTAAGGTTGCCGCTATCCTCAAGGGCAAGACCATCGACCCCTCTGTGAGCTTGTCTGTTTCCCCCGGTTCAAAGCAGGTACTTACCATGCTTGCCGATTGCGGAGCGCTCAGCGACATCATTGCGGCAGGTGCCAGAGTTCTTGAATGTGCTTGCGGACCTTGTATCGGTATGGGCTTCTCTCCCAATTCCGCAGGCGTTTCCCTTCGTACCTTCAACCGTAACTTCGAGGGCAGAAGCGGTACTAAGGACGGTCAGGTTTACCTTGTATCTCCCGAGGTTGCGGCGGCATCCGCTCTGACGGGCTACATCACAGACCCCAGAACGCTGGGTGAGTGCCCCGAAATCGTAATGCCCGACAAGTTCAAGATAAACGATTCGGCAGTTATTCTTCCCGCCACCGAAGAAGAAGCGAAGGACGTTGAGGTGCTTCGCGGTCCAAATATCAAGCCCTTCCCCGAGGGAGCGCCTATGACTGACGTAATTACCGCGCCCCTTACCCTTAAAGTAGGCGACAATATTACAACCGACCACATTATGCCTGCAGGTGCGAAAATTCTTCCCTACCGTTCAAATATTCCTTATCTTTCAAAGTTCTGCTTCGGCGTTTGCGACGAGACCTTCCCCGAAAGAGCGAAGGAAGCAGGACAGTCGATAATTGTCGGCGGTTCAAACTACGGTCAGGGCTCATCCCGTGAACACGCTGCTCTCGTTCCTCTTTACCTTGGCGTTAAAGCTGTTGTTGCCAAGAGCTTTGCAAGAATACACGCGGCTAACCTTATTAACGCAGGTATTATTCCTCTTACCTTCAAGAATGCAGACGATTACGATAAGCTAAATCAGGGTGATGAGCTTGAGCTCAGCGGTCTTTTCAAGGGTATTGAAGATGGTACCGTAACCCTTACCGACAAGACCACAGGCGAAAAGTTCCAGCTTGTATGCGAATTCTCACTTCGTCAAAGACAGATGCTTATGGCAGGTGGTTTGTTAAAATACACAAAAGGATAAACCTTTTGTGTATTTAATGCAGAGTGCAGAGTGCAGAATGCAAAATGCAGAATTTCGGATAATTTGCCTCTCGGCAAATTTGCAATTAAATATATGCAAGGCGAAAGGCTTTTTGTAAAAGCACTCCCCATTATACCCCACGAAAATTATGATAATTAAGAATAATTATTAAAATTTTTGAAAGAGAGTCTGAGAGGAAACTTTTTATAAAAAGTTTCCTCTCAGAAAAAACTAAAAATCTCCATTTTCGGTTTTAACCCAAAGATGACACCTTAAAGAAAGGATTATATTTATGGCTAAAATAAAGATGACCACCCCTCTCGTTGAGATGGATGGCGACGAAATGACAAGAATACTCTGGAAGATGATCAAAGACGAGCTTCTTCTCCCCTTTGTTGACCTTAAAACAGAATACTATGACCTCGGACTTCCTGAAAGAGAGAAGACTAAGGACAAGGTTACCTTTGACTCGGCTTACGCTACACAGAAGTACGGAGTTGCAGTAAAGTGTGCTACAATCACTCCCAACAAGCAGAGAGTTGAAGAATACAACCTTACCGAAATGTGGAAGAGCCCCAACGGAACTATCCGTGCAATTCTTGACGGAACTGTTTTCCGTGCTCCCATCATTATCGACTCAATAAAGCCCGTAGTTAAGAACTGGAAGAAGCCCATCACCATTGCCCGTCACGCTTACGGCGACGTATATAAGGCAAGTGAAATAAGAGTAGAAGAGCTTGGCAAGGCGGAGCTTGTATTCACCGACAAGAACGGCAAGGAGACAAGAGAGACTATCTATGACTTTGAGTGCCCCGGTGTGCTTCAGGGGCAGTATAATAAGGACTCATCTATTACTTCCTTTGCTCACTCCTGCTTCAAGTATGCCATTGACACAAAGCAGTCACTTTGGTTCTCCACAAAGGATACCATTTCAAAGAAATACGACCAGACCTTCAAGCTTCTTTTCCAGGACATTTACGAAAAGGAATACAAGGCAAAGTTTGAAGAGCTTGGTATCGAATACTTCTATACACTTATCGACGACGCGGTTGCGCGTGTTATCAGAAGTGAGGGCGGTTACATTTGGGCTTGTAAGAACTATGACGGCGACGTTATGAGCGATATGGTTTCCACCGCATTCGGCTCACTTGCTATGATGACCTCGGTTCTTGTTTCTCCCGACGGAAAATACGAATATGAGGCGGCTCACGGAACTGTTACACGTCACTACTACAAGTATCTCAAGGGCGAAGAGACCTCCACAAACCCTATGGCAACCATTTACGCTTGGTCGGGAGCACTTCGCAAGAGAGGTGAGCTTGATAATCTGCCCGAGCTTGTTAACTTTGCAGATAAGCTTGAAGGCGCTTGTATCAAGACTCTTGACGACGGCATTATGACAAAGGACCTTGTAGGACTTGTTGACGAAGGCTTTACTGCAACTGCAGTTAACTCTGCCGACTTCATCAAGGCTATCCGTGAAAGACTTGAAAAGGCACTTGCATAATATATTTTATTTGAGAAGGGGTACTTTTTATAAAAAGTACCCCTATATTTTATATTGATACAAAAGAAAAGATATGGTATACTAATAAAAAGGAGTATCAATATGCAATATTTCATTACCTTTCTTGAAGGTATCATAACCTTCATATCCCCTTGTCTTTTACCTATGCTTCCTATATACGTTTCCTATTTTTCGGCAGGCGGTGAGAGAAGAACGAAAAAGACACTTACCAATGCTCTCGGCTTTGTCACGGGCTTTACTCTCCTTTTCATCAGCCTTGGGGCGTTAGCGGGAACTGCGGGAGCTTTTCTTTCAAAATATCAGACAGCCGTAAACGTTATTTCGGGTTTAATCGTAATTTTCTTCGGACTTCAGTTTATGGGAGCTTTTAAAATAAGTCTTTCGGGCGGGAGAATAAAGGCAAAGACCGAAAATCTGTCCTTCTTTTCTTCCCTTCTCTTCGGGCTTATCTTTTCTGTCAGCTGGACTCCCTGCGTTTCAGCCTTTCTCGGCTCGGCGCTTATGCTTGCCTCTCAAAGAGGACATATGGGTGAAGGGATACTTCTCCTTCTTCTCTACTCCCTTGGACTTGGCATTCCCTTTGTGTTCAGCGCACTTCTCATCGACAAATTAAAAGGGGCTTTCGGCTTTATAAAAAAGCACTATAATATTATAAACACCGTCTGCGGCATCTTCCTTATAATAGTAGGTATCCTTATGGCGACGGGGCTCTTGGGCAGATTTCTTGCACTTTTAAGCGCCTGACGGCACTTTTGAATGCAGAATTTTGGTTAATTTCGCTGAAGCGAATTTCCATTCATTAATTAAAAAAGGAAATGAGAAAGTTATGAATAAAAAAAGTTTGATAATAGGCATTATAATTTTTGTTCTTCTCATTGTAGGAGCATCGTTTTTATATAACAAGCTGAGTGAAAAAAACGCTCCCGATAATCTCATTACCTATGAGGAAAAAGAGGGAGAACTTAAGAGTGAAGAGGATTTATCTGAATTTCTCGCCCCCGATTTCACAGTTTATGACAAGGACGGCAATAAAGTAAAGCTCTCCGACCTGAGAGGCAAGCCTGTGGTTCTCAACTTCTGGGCAAGCTGGTGTCCGCCCTGCAAGAGTGAGATGCCTGCCTTTAACGAAAAGTATATTGAATACGGAGACGAAATACACTTTATGATGGTAAATCTCACCGACGGATATCAAGAGACCAAGGAAAGCGCCGAGAAGTTCCTCGCTTCCACCGATTACACCTTCCCCGTTTACTTTGACAGCGATTTGGAAGGAGTGTACACCTATGGCATTTATTCGGTGCCTCAGACCTTTTTCATTGACGATGACGGCATTCTCATAACGGGAGCGCAGGGGGCTATCAGCGGTGAGGTATTACAAAAAGGTATAGATTATATATATGAACAAACGGAGTGAATTCACTCCGTTTGTTCTTTATTTTATAATGCACTTTTCAAGCTCTTTTCTATCGGGGGTAACGTAAGCCGTCCAATAGGTAGAGTATGTGACAAAGCCGGGCTTTGCCTGAGGGGGCTTCTTTATATGGCGGATAAGGGTATAATCCACCGCCACGTTTTCGCCCTCTACCGACGAGTGCATTGCTGCGAGTCCCGCCGCAAAGGTGAAGTCCTCGGCAGGCGGTTCTTCTCCCACGACACGCATCAAAACGTGAGAGCCGGGGGCATTCTTTACGTGGAACCACCAATCGTTCTTTTCGCCAAGCTTCATTGTTATATAATCGTTTTGAAGATTATTCTTACCTATATATATTTCAAGTCCCGAGGGAGAAACGGCTCTCAGGGGCTTGACCTTTTTCTTTTTATCGGCGTTTTTCAGCCTATTTCTGTCACGCTTGCCGTAGCCCCACATGGAAAGCTCCTCCCTCAGCTCATCGAGGTCAGCTTCACTTTCGGCACGGGAGAGGCTGTCGAGAACAGCGTCGATGTATCTCAGCTCCTGTCTTGCCTCCTCAATCTGCTTTGTAATCTCTACCTTTGCGTTCTTTTTACGGTTATATTTCTTATAATAACGCTGAGCGTTCTGCGAGGGGGAAAGTCTGTCGTCAAGCTCTACCGTCACCTCGGGGTAGCCCTCTTCAGAATAATCTATGGCGGTGACGCTTTTGTCTCCTCTTTTTATTTTATACATTTCCTGAGAAATAAGGTCTCCGCATTTACGGCAGTATTCCATAGTATCGGTATCGGCAAGCTCGGCTTCCTGCACCTCAATCTTTTTCAAAAGTCTGTTCTGGCTTTTCAGGAGAAGATGGAATATATCTTGAGAGCGCTGTTTTATCCTGTCGGCTTTATCACGGGATGAAAAGAAGGTATCTATCAGGGCGGATACACTCTCCAGCTCACGGGTCACTGCCTTGTTTTCATACTGTCGGATAGGAAGAAATGCGTATTCAAAGGGAGTGTCAGGGCTTTCGGCACGGCAGATAAGGGTGGGTGTAACCTCACCCGACGTAAGATTTTTATAAATCTCGGAAAAGTGGAACCACAGCTTATCTAAGTCAAGCTCCCCTACCCTTGCACTTGCATCGTATGATACACGGTAGACTGCTTCTCTTGACACAAGAGGAGCAACTCCCGTAAATGAAGCGGTGAGAAGCTTTTCAGCAACCGCATCAGGAGCGGCAGATGCCACCACCGACATAAAGATGTCCTTATCGAGAACGGTTGGGTCAATCTTCCCTTGGCTCGGAGGGAGTTCATAGGACATGCCCGGCAGAACGGGGCGTTTCAAGGTGTCGGATAGGTCGGTTGTCCTTATTGCACCGAGAATTTTCTTGTTTCCGTCGCAGAATATAATATTACTGTGCTTACCGAGAATTTCAAGTATTAGATACTTTTTCGAGGCATAACCCATCTCGTCCTTAAAGTCAAACTCCAATTCTGCAACTCTTTCAAACCCCGACTGCCTTACTGCCACAAGCCGGGAGCCCGACAGATGCTTTCTCAGGAGCATACAAAATGACGGCGGAGTATTGGGATTTTCCTTAACGCTATCGGTTAAGTGAAGACGAGGGTTATTGGAGCTTGCAGATACAACGAGACGGTAGTTTTCTCTGCCCGCATGTATCAAAAAATGTATTTCGTCCCTTTCGGGCATTGTAATCTTGTCTATGCGTGAGCCCTGAAAGCCGTTGTTCTCACCGAGAAGCTCATTGAGCTCACGGGTCACCGCAAGTACCATTCCTGCATCAAATGCCATTTCTTAGTTTTCCTTTACAATAAATTTCGCAGGGTTCTTTCCATAAAATCTGTGAACGTGCTGAACACCCATCTCTTCAAGAATTTCGGCAAAGGCATCTGTGGCAAGTATCTCCGTAGGGTAATGTCCTGCATCTACCATAGTAATGCCATATGGCATCTCATCGGTAACGATACCGTAGGATATATCACCCGTAACCATAGCGTCAGCTCCGAGAGTATGAGCGGTATGGATAAAGTCCTTTCCGCCTCCGCCGAGAATTGCAACCTTCTTTATATTGCGCTTTCCCGAATAGAGCACTACGTCTGTGTCAAGGAGCTTTGAAACCTTCACTGCAAACTCCTCGGGTGTGCACTCATCCCAAAAGCCTATTCTTCCCATAGGTATCTCCCCCGTAAGTCCGAAGGGCTCCGGATTTTTAAGCTCAAGCTTTCTTGCAAGCCGGTCATTCATTCCACCCTCGGCGCTGTCAAAGCGGGTGTGGTAGGAAAGTACCGATATATCATTCTTTATAAGCTTTTCGATTTTCTTTGAAAGAGCCGAGCCGTCGAGCCCCGATATGGGCTTAAATATCATAGGATGGTGGCTGACAATCAAATTCGCGCCCACTCTTATTGCCTCCTCTACCGCCTCGTCGGTTGCGTCGAGGGTGGTGAGAACGCCCTTTATTTCTGCGTTTTTATCAAGGGTGAGCATACATCCGTCATTGTCCCAGCTCTCGCTGAGAGCTTTCGGAAAAAGGGTGTCAAGCTTTTCTATCACTTCATATATCTTCATGTTTTCTTCCTTCTTAACGTATAAACAATACAGTCGATGTACCACTGACTACAAATGAATAATTAACAATGAATGATGAATAATTTCGGTTGAAAATCACCAAAAGTGATTTTCTTCATTAATTTTTCATTATTCAATATTCATCAGCGTAGCGACTTCATTATTCATTACATTTTGTATATTGTGCAAAACGTTTAGTCTTTATAAGTGCTTCTATTTTTTCTTTAAGGGCAACGTCCTCGGGGGCATTTTTACCCTTTATTTTTTTGTCAAGGTCATAAATAACGCCCTCTAAAATTTTCATAAGCAGCTCTTTATCGGCGTTTTCCACGTCTCCCACCACTGCTTCATAGTCGGTGAGCTCTCTTTTCTTGCCATCGAAGTATACCGACATAAGTGTATACACCTTGCCGTCCTCAGAGACCAAGGTTTCTTTTTCAATATTGAAGCCGTTTTCTGCAAGGAGGCGCCGGAGTGCGGGAACCTTCGTCATTGGCTGGAGCACCAGATGTATATCGGGATTTTTCATAAAAGGGGCCCTTGAAATTATATCAAAGATAAGCTCGCCCCCCATGCCCGCTATAATAAATTCGTCGGCAAGGGTATCAAAGACTGCGGCGCCGTCGGTAAGTACAGTTTTAATCTTTTCGTTTAGTCCTGCTTTTTTTATATTTTCCTCAGCTCGCGCAAGCGGACCCTTTCCGATGTCCGAGGCATAGGCAAAATCTGTTTTCCCCGACTTTACCAAGGTTATGGGAAGATAGGCGTGGTCGGTGCCGATATCGGCAACCGTCCTGCCCTCTCTTACAAGCAGGAAGGCGGCATGAAGCCGCCTTGAAAGCTCTTTTTCTCTCATTACTTGGAGGCAAGATAATCGTTTATCTTTTCAACAAGCTCGTCTGCATCTGTGCCATGAACCTCGCAAGCGTCCTCGATAGACTCTCCTCTTGCAGAGGGACAGCCAAGGCAGTGCATTCCTATTTCAAGAAAGAATTTTCCTGTTTCTCTGTCGAAGTCAAGTACGTCTCCGATAATAGTTTTTCTTGTAACCTTTTCCATAATAATTCTCCTTTATATTAAATAAAATTTTTAACGTTTTTGGAATTCTGTGAAAAAACGTATTTTTTGAATAGTTTAATTCCCACCGCAACAATTGATGGGATAAGTCCTGTGAGTAAAGCAAATATGAGGGTCATAGCCCCTATTCTCTCAACCCCGATAAGCCTTGACAACGCAGGAACGTATATAAAGAGCAGACTTACAAGTACAGCGAAAACAGACGCAAAAATAAGCTCCTTATTTTTAAATATACTCACGTCGAAGGTATCCTCTG
>JAFUKG010000008.1 GCA_017467865.1 Clostridia bacterium | reverse complement strand
TCCGTTTAAGTTGTATGATACGCTATATAATATTGTGTTATCATCTAATGCCATAAAAAATTCCTTTCTATATTAAAATTTTCTTGAAGCGTGCACTCTTCGTTTTTAATATAGCACAAACTCCACTGCCATTCAATGACATGGCACTGCCATTCACTGCCATCTTTTTTTGAACATAAAAAAACAGCGGAAAACCGCTGTTTTTTCGTTATATTTCGCATTCAAGGACTAATGGATAGTGGTCGGACACGCCAACGTCGGGGACAGTGAGGGTTATGGGCTTTATATCCTTTGATAAGAAAATATAGTCGATGTGGAGCTTGCGCTCTCCCTCGTATGTACCATAGGTCATAAATTCGCCGTTATTCAGAAGGTCCTTTGTGTCAAAGAGTCTTTCTCTTATTTTGTCAAGGGCGGGGTAGTCGGGGGTCATATTGAAGTCACCCATTACTATAACGGGAGTATCAAGTCCGTCGATAACCTCGCAGAGCTTATCAATGCAGTTTATCTTTTCGGCATCCGAAAGACCCGAATGAAGCTGAAGAACGGTTATACCTCCCGCCACGTCAAGCTTCGCTCTGAGTATTACTCGTCTTTCGTAGTAGTAGCCGGGAATTTTATCCTTTACTTCGGGAATTTCAATAACTTCCTTTTCAAGAATGGGGTACTTTGAAAGAAGAGCGTTTCCGTACTCACCGCCGGGAAGGTCGATAGCTTTTCCGAAAAAGCCCTCCATTCCAAGCGCTTCTTTTAAAACGTTGGTTTCGTCAACCCCGCCCGAGCGTTCGGTGAGGCAGTCAACCTCGTTGAGACCACAGATGGCGGGAGCCTCATTCTTTATAACCTCGCCGCATCTTGTCACGTCAACGGGGGCTTTTTTCGTTTCGGCATAGTCAAGATATACACGTCCTGCCGCAATGTTATAGGTCATAACTTTGAGCTTCATTTTATTATTCCTCCAAAAATATTCCTCGACTTTACACTATCACAAAATTTCCCTCTTGTCAACAAAAAAGCAGAAATACACAAACAATTAACAGTATTTTGCTACTTAATCCTATCCGCATAGGCGTGCTTGCGGTATCTTCTTTTCGGCACCTTTTTCAGTCTCCTATACACGCGACATTTCTCCCATCGCTTTGGGGTGGGCATTTCGTCGAGAAGCTTTTCGTAGAGGGCGTCCTTTGCCCTTCTTTTTACTCTGTAAAGCTGTCTTTCGCTGTAATTCATAGCTTCCCCAACCTGCTCGTTGGTAAGCGAGCAAAAATATTTATAGGTCAGAAATCTTACAACCTCGCTGTCCTTTATATTGCACATGGCTCTTGCAATCCTGCCTTGTGCCTTTTCAAGTATCCTTAGTTTTTTCAAGTATTGCTTTTTAAAAAGCCCGTATGGGTCATCAGGTAAAAAAAGCGTTTCTCCTTCTTTTTCATCCATACCTGCCTTCATTAATTCAAGCGCTTCTGCCAATTCTTTAACGTGTCTGCTGTATTCTTCATACAGGGCAAGGTATTCATCAATCTTCATTATTCATCACGCCTTTCTTTTTTATCTTATCTTCTCCTTTTCTTATTTTTTCGGGGCGTCACTATAATAACATATTTTCGTAATATAGTCAATACAAAATTACGAAATTTCGTAATTTTAGCAAATTTACCAAAAAGAGTAATATTTATTGACAAAAGGGAGTTAAAAAAGTATAATTAAAGTAATATTAAATATGAAGAGGTGTAAAATATGCTCAAAATGCTCGCAATAGACTTGGGTGCGTCAAGCGGACGAGGTATCGTCGGCTCCTTTGACGGCAACAAGCTGTATCTTAAAGAAAATCACCGTTTCCCCAACGAGCCCGTGCTTATCAACGGCTCCTTCAGATGGGATATAATGAGAATATTCCACGAGATTAAGCTTGCCCTCGGCAAGTGTGCTATTTCAGATGACCGCGATATTGCGTCGGTTGGTATTGACACCTGGGGTGTTGACGTAGGATTTCTCGACAAGGCGGGTCAGCTTATGCAGAACCCCTACAATTACCGTGATACACGTACTCAGGGTATCCTTGAAAAGGCGTTTAAAATCGTTCCCGCAGATGAGATTTACAAGACTACGGGCAACCAGTTCATGAACTTCAATACCCTTTTCCAGCTTCTTGCAACCAAGCTTTCCGCAGACCCTTGGATTTTAGAGAAGGCTGACAAGATGCTCTTCACTCCCGACCTCTTAAACTACTTCCTCACGGGTATTGCAAAGAGTGAATACACCATTGCATCAACCTCTCAGATGCTTAACGCTAAAGAGAGAAACTGGGACTTCGACTTACTTAAAAAGTTTGATATCCCCACACATCTTTTACAGGATATCGTTATGCCCGGTTCAGTTCTCGGCGACCTTCTTCCCGCTATCACCGACGAGGTGGGCAAGCTGAATGCCAAGGTTATTAACGTAACTGCTCACGATACTGCTTCTGCCGTTGTCAGCGTTCCTGCCGATCACGATAACTTCGTATATATCAGCAGCGGTACGTGGTCGCTTATGGGCTGTGAGGCGAAGGAGCCCGTTATCAACGATATTACCACAAAATATAACTTCACAAACGAAGGCGGTTACGGTAAGACCATCCGACTTCTCAAAAACATTATGGGTCTCTGGCTTGAGCAGGAGTCCAAGCGTCAGTGGGAGCGTGAGGGTGAAAAGACAACCTACGATGAGCTTTCAAATATGGCGATGGCATCCGAGCCCCTCAAGTGCTTCATCGACCCCGATGCACCCGAATTCGCGCCTCCCGGAGACGAGCCCGGAAGAATCAGAGAGTTCTGCCGCAGAACAGGTCAGCCCGTTCCCGAAACAAAGGGCGAAATCGTTCGCTGTATCTTCGAGAGCCTTGCTATGACCTACCGACACGTAGTTGAAAAGATAGAAGAGATAAGCGGTAAAAAGGTTCCCTACATAAACATTGTAGGCGGCGGCACCAAGGAAGGACCTCTCTGTCAGCTTGCGGCAAACGCTTGCGGCAAGCCCGTTTACGCAGGCCCCGTTGAGGCGACAGCTATCGGTAACATTCTCGTTCAGGCTATGGCGCTGGGTGAGATAAAGGATATCCACGAAGCAAGAGAAGTTGTTAAGAACTCCTTTGAAATCAAGTGCTACGAGCCTCAGGGCACCGAAGCCTTTGACGAAGCTTATTCAAGATATCTTGCAATACTCGGTAAATAATTTATTATATTTAAAAAAAGGGAAGCACTTTTTATAAAAGTGCTTCCCCTTTTTAACCCCTACGAAAACTATAAAGTTTTTGAAGAGGTGCTTGAGGGGAAACTTTTTACAAAAAGTTTCCCCTCAAAAAATCATACTATTCTATAAAATTCACTTGAATAAGCTCTCGCCTTTTCTTCGTCGTCGAAGAAGCCCACAACGGTAGGGCCTGCTCCGCTCATAAGGGCAGCGAGCGCTCCTGCTCTCATCATTTCCTCCTTCAAGACTTTCACCTCGGGGGATTTATCAAGCACCACTCTTTCAAAGTCGTTGAAGAGACTCTTTGTCAAGAGAGCGGTGTCCCCTCTTTCAAGGGCTTTCACCACGCTCACGTGGTCATACTCCCCCTCTTTTTTCGAGAGTGCATCAAAGGCGGTATAGACCGCACCCGTTGACAGCTTTTCGGCGTTCTTCTTTATAACAAGATAAAGTGAGTCAAAGCCTTTACAGTCAATCTTCTCACACTCATCGCCGATTCCACGGCAGATACAAGGTGTCTTTTCAAGGCAATATGGCACGTCGGCTCCGAGGCTTCGTGCAAGGGCGTGTCTCTTATCTCTCGGAAGTGCCCCGAAAAGCTCTTCCATACATTCAATAACGGCGGCGGCATCTGCCGACCCTCCCCCAAGCCCTGAGGCAACGGGGATATTTTTTTCAAGAAGGATATCAACGCCTTGCGCTTCAATTCCCGATGCTTCACAATAGCCCTTCACCGCCTTAACGGCAAGGTTATCGGGAGTATCAAGAGATGGGTCATTGACCTTTAAAACAATATTTTTACTTCCGTTTTTCTTTACCTCTATCCTGTCAGAAAGTGTGGCACGAGCCATGACGGACACAAGTGAGTGATACCCGTCAGCCCGTTTTCCACCCACTTCAAGGGTAAGATTTATCTTAGCAAAAGCATTTACCATTTTTCAAATGGTGAATATAGAATGCAGAATGCTGAGTGCAGAATGCAGAATTAAGGTAAATTTGCCAAAAGGCAAATTATAATCAATTGTAAATTTCAGCTAAGCTGAAATTATACTCAATTCCTCATTCCTCCTTCCTCAGTCCTCATTCCTCATTCACATCCCCTTCTGTCCTATCTTATTTTCCGTTCTTGCCATAAGGCGCTTTATATTATCCTTATGCATAACGATAACTATTACAGCGATAAGCACCGAGACGGTAGTTGCAATAAAGCCTTTATCGGAATTGAAGGCATTCAAAATCATAGGATAGAAGAATGCGCAGATAATTGAGCCAAGGGATATGTACTTGGAGACGGCAACGATAGCCACGAAAACTACAATCAAAATAAGGAACACTACGGGATTGAGGCAAAGGATAGAAATAGCGGCAACCGCCACACCCTTGCCCCCTTTAAACTTATAGTAAAGGGGAAAAACGTGTCCGAGGATGGCAAAAAGAGCCGCAACGTAAGCGCCTCCCTCTCCCATCATAAGCTGTGAGAGGAGAACGGCAACGGCTGCCTTGAGACCATCGCAGATAAAGGTGATTACACCCCATTTTTTACCGTAGGTGCGCACCATATTAGTAGCACCTGCATTTCCGCTTCCGTGCTTTCTAATATCGTCGTGATGGAAAATTCTTGACAGAATGACCGCAAAGTTAAGGCTTCCCAGCAGATACGCCGCAGCTCCGCAAAGGAGAAGTGCGATAAGAGCAATAAAGCCTTTGTCGGTTTCAAGAAGAGCGATGAGTCTGTTATCATAGTTAAAGGGCACCTGAACGCCGTCAACCTCTACGCCGTATGGGATTTCCTTTGAGGCGAGCATTTCAAACAGCCAGCCGAATTTCATAATTCTTGACATATTACTTTTCATCTCCCTTTTCACGGATAATGAGCTTTATGGGTGTACCCTTAAAGCCGAAGGTGGTTCTAAGACAGTTCTCAATATATCTCTGATAGGAGAAATGGAAAAGCTCTGCCTTGTTACAGAAGATAACAAACGTGGGGGGCTTTACTCCTATCTGTGTCATATAGTAAATTTTAAGGAACTTACCCTTGTCTGAGGGTGGCTGAACACGGCTTGTCGCCTCGGCAAGCACGTCGTTGAGCATACCCGTGGAAACACGGAGGTTCGACTGAAGATTTACGTAGTTTATATGCTCGAAAAGCGTGTCTACTCTCTGTCCCGTCTTTGCTGAAATAAAGACGAGGGGGGCGTAGGTCATATAAGACAGCGCCTGATAGACCTCTTCGGTAAACTTCTTGGTGGTTGAGTTGTCCTTATCGACGGTATCCCACTTATTTACGCAGATGATACTCGCCTTTCCTGCCTCGTGGGCAAGACCTGCAATTCTCTCGTCCTGCTGGGTTACACCCTCTCCTGCGTCTACCATAATGAGACAGACGTCGCTTCGCTCAACGGCAAGGTTAGCACGAAGCACGCTATATTTTTCAACTGCGTCCTCAATTTTGGCGTTACGGCGGATACCTGCGGTGTCGATAAGATTATATTTTCCATGCTCGTTTTCCACAAAGGAGTCGATGGCGTCTCTTGTTGTACCTGCGATATCAGAGACGATAACACGCTCTTCGCCGAGAATTTTATTGACAAGAGAGCTTTTTCCCGCATTGGGCTTTCCGATGACCGCTACCTTTACGGTGTCGCTGTCCTCTTCCTCTGCCTCACCCTCGGGGAAATAGGAGATAACCTCGTCGAGTACGTCTCCCGTACCCGTTCCGTGAACAGAGGAAACCGAGATGGGGTCGTTTTCAAAGCCAAGCTCGTAGAATTCGTAAAACTCCATAGGGGGCTCACCTACTCTATCGCACTTGTTTACTGCGAGGACAACGGGCTTACCCGACTTTTTGAGCATAGAAGCAACGTCGCGGTCTGCGGCAGTGACGCCCGTGGTAACGTCGGTGAGCATAATTATTACGTCGGCGCTTTCAATAGCAATCTGTGCCTGCGTGAATATATGCTTTAAAAATATATCGTTGGTCTTGGGCTCAATTCCTCCCGTATCAATGAGGGTCATTTTCTTGCCCGACCATTCCGTCTCGTAATATATTCTGTCACGGGTAACGCCGGGAGTATCCTCTACAATAGATACTCTCTGCCCTATTATTTTATTGAAAAACGTACTTTTGCCAACGTTGGGTCTACCAACGATAGCAACTATTGGTTTTGACATAAGTTTCCTCCTTCGGAGAATTGAAAATTGAAAATTGAGAATTGAAAATTATGGTTGATTTCTCATTCCTCATTCCTAATTTCTAATTTTTAATTATTCCATACAGAAAATCTGTGCCTTCTCTTGTGGGAAGGACTTTCACGCCGAGGGCTTCTTCCACCTCTTCCAGGGTGACGTCGTCGAGAAATTTATCTCCCTCGTGCCTCAGACAATTTCGGGGTATGAGAAGAACGTCGCCAAGGTCACGGTCTTTGAGCTGATTTATCAAGTCACCGCCCGTGATAAGACCCGACACTGTAACCTCTTCGCCGTAGAAATCGTTTCTGATAGCGTAAACCTTACAATCTATATTATACCAAATTTTTTTAATCTTTTCAACCGTTCTTGAAATAAAGTCAAAGGATGCCTTTCCCGTTGCCACGCTGACACGCCGTGTCACGTCAAAGGGAAGCTCTCCCGAGTCCTTGAGCCAATCTATCTCATCGTCTATATCGTCGGTCATGGAGCGTATCATCCCAACGCCGTTTTCAAGCTGAGGATAGTCCTCATAGTGCTCTGCGTCGGGTATGGGGAGCCCTGCTTTTATATAAAATTCATCCGACAAAAAGACAAGTCTTGTGCCATACTTTTCGTAAAATCCGTCACCGATTTTTTCTACCTGCCCGATAATTTCAAGACAGTCCTCTTTTGTAAAAGCCTCAAGGGGGTAAAGTCCCCGGCGGTGCTTGGTTATTCCCACGGGAACAACCGATATGCTTTTCAGAGAGGGGACGAGCTTTTCAAGGTCAAAAAGAGAGCGCTCAAGCTCGGCTTTATCGTTGACTCCTTTACAGAGAACTATCTGTGCGTTAAGGTCGATACCGCCGTCGGCAAGAATTTTCATCTGCTCGAGAATTCTCCCTGCAAAGCGGTTCCCCAGCATCATTCGTCTGAGCTCAGGATTTGTTGCCTGAACGGAGACGTTGATAGGCGAAATATGCATTTTCACAAGTCTTTCAAGCTCCTCGTCCTTTACGTTAGTCAGGGTAACGTAGTTGCCGAAAAGGAACGCCATACGGGTGTCGTCGTCCTTGAAGTAGACGCCCTCTCTCATGCCGTGAGGATTTTGGTCAATAAAGCAGAAGATACACTTATTACGACAGCTTTCCTGCTTATCCATAAGGAAGGTTTCAAACTCCAGCCCTATATCGTCATATTCGCCTTTTTTTATTTTCACCGTCAATTCTACTCCCTCTCGCTCTATGGTGAGAGTGATATTTTTTTCGGTAATATAAAAGCGGTAGTCCAGAACGTCACGTATGGGGTGAGCGTTTACCGAGATAAGCTTATCACAAGGCTTTATGCCCTTTTTGTCGGCAAAAGAGCCCGGTGTAACAGATTTTATTTCTACCATTTTTCCTCCAAAATGCTTCGCCTATTGCTTCGCAGTTATATTGACTGCGTCAGTTATATTGCTTCGCAGTTATATTTGTGCTAACGCACAAGTTATATTTTCACCTACCGGTGAAAGATATGGACAATTTCGCTGAAGCGAAATTTACAATTAATCTAATTTGCTGGTAAGCAAATTTACCTTAACTTGCAAACGAAGTTTGCAAATATAACTTATCCGTTAAGATAAATCTAACTTCCGAAGGAAATATAACTTGTCCAAAGGACAAATCCAACTCCCCCGCCGTAGGCAAAAAATATGCCATACCGACAATGTTATTGACGACATGGCATACTTCTCTTTGTTAATAAGTCGAGAGTTTGGGCTTAGTTCTCCTTAATGACTTCCTCGCCATTGTAAGAACCGCACTTTGAACAAACTCTGTGAGGAAGGTTGTACTCTCCGCACTTAGGACAAATTGAGAGTCCGGGAACCTTGAGTTTCCATACACTTGAACGTCTCTTATTCTGTCTCTGACTTGATACTTTTCTCTTGGGTACTGCCATCCTACTTGACACCTCCTCATTCTATATGTGAATATATAGTTTTTACTATTCTATCTCCCGAAAACTTCGGGGAATGACCTCGCCGTCTCGCATTGTTTAAATTTACACAATGTAATGATAGGCGAGATTTGCCAGCGACGGCTCGCCGCTTTATTCCTCGTCGAAGAAGTGCTCCAGCACCGCCCAACGGGGGTCCTTCTCTTTTCTCACGCAGCCGCAGTCGCCGTCGTTTAAGTCCTTACCGCATTTATTGCAAAGACCGCGACAGTCCTCACGGCAGAGGTGAGACATAGGAAGATTTAATATAAGTGCTTCCCTGACAAGCTCGCTTAAATCAATAAGTCCGTTATCAGGAATAATGTACTCCTCGTTGTCCATATTCTCAAGACTTTCCGCAACGGGTGCCTTAATTGAGAGTGTGAACGTCTCGCCGAGGTCCTTAAGACATCGGGAGCACGAGGTTTCGTACTCTGCGGATATTTCTGCCGAGAGCTCAATATATCCCGACATATTGACCACACTGCCATGAACCTTGGGTAAACGGGGAAACGTAACGTCGAAATCCTGACTGTCAAGCTCTACAGACACGTCAAAATCTACCTGTCTTGTTTCTCCTCGGAGCAAACCCGATACGTCCAGCTTAAAGGAATTTGTAAGTATCTCTTCCATAATACCTCTTTGTGGTCAGTTGAGAAAAACCGCAAGGTATATTATACACACGGCTTTTCTTTTTGTCAACACAATTTTTTCTTTTTTTTGAGATTTTTATCAAAAAAGGGTTATTTATTCTTGTTTTTCTCTATCTCTGCCTGCTTACGTGCGTTTTCTTCTTCGGTAATCTTAGCGTTGGTCTCTTCGTAGTTCTTGAGTTTCGCTTCGGTGAAGATTACGTAGCCGTAGCCCGAAACCTCAAGACCTGAAAGCTTCTTTGACTTAAGGTATGAGTTTACGTTGAAGTGAAGAGGTGCAACGGGTGCGAGCTCAAGGAGCATTTCTTCAGCGTCGTGAAGAAGAGCTACTCTTTCCTTGTTGTCGAGAGTGTTAAATATCTTATCAATAAGAGCGTTGTACTTCTCATCGTCAAGTCCTGTTACGTGAGTTGCAGTTCTGTCCTCTGCCTGAATGTCGACAGCCTCACCGCTGTACTCCTTAGCAAAGGGAGCAAGGAAGGAGAACGCATCTGTTGTAAGCCCCTGATAGTCGATACCGATTACGTCGAAGTCGCCTGCATAAAGCTTGTTGGTGTAGTTCTTACCGCCGCCCGAGGAAAGCTTCACGGTAAAGCCAAGACCTTCCCATACTTCCTTGGTGTACTCGGCAATAGCAACGTCTGCTTCGTCACGGAGTGTATAGATAGTAAAGGTATAATCTGCGGGGTTG
Organism: Clostridia bacterium; assembly: GCA_017467865.1. GTDB lineage: Bacteria > Bacillota > Clostridia > Oscillospirales > SIG627 > RGIG6353. The sequence continues at coordinate 3,387 of JAFUKG010000008.1, read as the reverse complement.
ATGCCTGCCTTCTTGATGAGAGCCTTTGCTTCGTCAAGCTGTGCAGTTGTTGAAATAAGGTCTCCGCCCTTCTTTCTAAAGGACTTTGAGCTCTTGGTATCCTGAACGCCGTAGGTTACAAGACCTGTGGCGGGCTTAACACCCATGCCCGAAATCTCGGCAATCTCTTCTCTGTCAAGAGCAATGCTCAGCGCCTGTCTTACAAGGGCGTTATCGAAGGGAGCCTTTGTTGTATTGAAGAAATATGAGTAAACGGAAAGAAGGTCAACTGTCTTCATCTTCTTTTCGTTTGCGGCGTAAGTTTCCTTATTGAAGTTACTGATAAAGAAAGACTCGCCGTTCTTGAATTCCTCCATCTGCTCTTCAGCGGAAAGAGTGAAGTCCTGCATAAGCTTCCAAGGCTTAACTACCTTGAATACTGCGGTGTCGCTTTCCTTTTCACGAAGGTAAACGGGGTTTCTCTGGAAGGTAACTCTTTCGCCCATTTCAAGGTTCTTGAGAGTGAAAGGACCGTTAGCGGCAAAGCGGTCAAGGCTTGATGCCCAAGTGTCCTCATAACCCGAAACGTTGTCCTCTCTCTGTGCTACAAGAGCGGGGCTGGAAACGTTCAAAAGGAACTGGTCAAGGTCGAAGGGTCCTTCAAACTCTACCTTAAGAAGTGAGTCGCTCTCTGCATATACGCCAAGGTCATCGGCGGTAACGTCGCCTGACTTGTAAGCCTTAGCGTTCTTTATGTTATAAAGAAGAGCTGCGGCAGGGCTGGAGGTTTCGGGAGAAAGAACTCTTCTCCAGGCGTAAACGAAGTCGTCTGCCTGAACGTATCTTTCATCGTCCCAAGAGGTGCCCTCCTTAAGCTCGAAGTAGAGCCAATACTCGCCTCTCTCTTCATCTATCTTTGTATACCAATCATCTGCAAGACCCTTCTTGACCTTACCGTTATCGTCAACTATGGTAAGACCCTCGTAAAGGAGTCCTGTGCTCTTAATAAGCTCTGCATCATATATCATGGGAACGGGGTCGTAAGCCTTCATTTCCTTGGAAATGGAGACGGGTATCATTGCACCCTTATCCTCGGGGTCAACCGAACAACCGGAGAGAAGTGCAAGGACCATGAGACATACGAGAGTAAGTGATACTATTTTCTTCATGAAATTTCCTCCTGAAAAGATTATGTCACATAATAATTCACAATGTATTGTATCACAAGACCCCTTTTTTTGCAATGATAATTTTAAAGTTTTTATTTATTGCACAATACTTTTTTACTTTTTTGAACACTTTTACTAAAGGTTCAGGCAAACTTATTAAAAAGTATTAATTTTTACTTAACAAAATCTCCATCTTTCTTGTCAAGAGACAAGAAAAGGCAATATACTGTTATCGGAGAAAAACTCCTTATTATAAATTCACCGAAAGGAGAAAGCTATGAATTGTTCGACCCTGCTGCCCTTACTTATAGGGCTCGGTCTTATTATATTTCCCGAGCTTAATTCAAGCTCCTCATCCCCCTGCCGAAAGGTGTGCTGTACACCCCGCGAGTGCCCCTGTGATGACAGTAATCCCTGCCTGACGGGAGCTACCGTTACCCCTTGCTCTCAAAACGAGGTCTGCCTTTGCGGAATACGCTGGAAGGACTCACCCTGTCAGACCTGCGACTGTCAGCTTTGCGAGGAACAAGGACTTGTTGACTCGGGCTTTGAGAATTGGCGCACCGACCCCGTAGCAGTAGCTACCCGATTTATGCAGAACTGCTTTATCGACGACTGCTTCAGAGGATACCCCACCTACCTTGCAGGCAAATGCACCTGCGCAGACAAAACCTACGTTGTCCTTGGGGTAACCTGCGCAGGCAAAATGATATTCGAGCTTTGCCAACCCGTAAAGGAAGGCTCAGACGGTATCTGGGAAGTTACAAGATACGCAGATTACTGCAACTGAAAAAAGAGCCTGCGGGCTCTTTTTCAGTTGAATGCAGAATGATGAATGATAATTGAGGATAATTTCGCTGAAGCGAAATTTACAATCAATTATAATTTTGCTAAAAGCAAAATTTACCAAAATTCTGCATTCAGCACTCAGCATTCTGCATTCAATAAAAGGTTTTCTTGACTTTTATATTATTATATGGTATGATATTGTAAGGTTTATTGTAAATTCGGATATTTTTGGAATACGGTTTTGAAAAAATGATAATATTAGGTATAGACCCCGGTATTGCCACGGTTGGCTGGGGTGTTGTTAAATACGAAAAGGGCGCTTTCAGATACATAGACTGCGGTACCGTTACCACTCCATCGGGGATGAGGGTGGAAAAACGGCTTTTTCTTATACATCTGGCGCTTTCTGACATTATAAAGCGCTTTACTCCCGACGAAATATCCATAGAAGAGCTGTTCTTCAACAACAACCAAAAAACCGCCATCAACGTAGCCCAAGCCAGAGGTACTATTCTCTTTACTGCAGAGGAGCACGGTATTCCTCTTTTTGAATACACGCCCCTTCAGGTGAAGCAGGCTATGGTAGGCTACGGAAGAGCGGAAAAGAAGCAGGTTATGGAAATGACGAGAGTGTTTTTACACCTTGACAGTGTACCGAAGCCCGACGACGCCGCCGACGCTCTTGCACTTGCTATCTGCCACGGGCACACCAGAAGCTCCAAGATAAGAGGGCTGAACACTCTGAAATATTCTAAAAAAACAGGTGGAAATTAAAATATGTATTACTATATTTCAGGCAAGCTTGTCTTAGTATCAAAGGGCTTTGCCGTTATCGACAACAACGGAATAGGATACGAGCTTACCGTCAGTGACAAGACCGCAGGCAGACTTCAAGGCGCCTCCCCCGACAGCGTTCTTCTTTACACTCACTACCACGTAAAAGAGGATGCCGAGGAGCTTTACGGCTTTTATTCCCTTGAAGAAAAGAAAATATTCGAGCTTCTTATTTCCATTTCGGGAGTAGGTCCCAAGGCGGCTATGGCTATCCTTTCGGTGCTCTCCCCCGACGCCTTTACCGTAGCGGTAGTATCCGACGATGCAAAGGCAATATCCTCGGCGCAGGGTATAGGACTTAGAACGGCACAGAAGATAATACTTGAGCTGAAGGATAAGCTTGGACGAGATGATATAGCAATCCCCTCATCCATGGGCAAAGCAACTGCCCCCGCCTCGGCTATAAAGGATGCCTTGATGTCACTTGAAGCGCTGGGCTACTCCAGAAGCGAGGGAATGAAGGCGCTGAGCTTTGAAGGAAGCGACTCACTTCCCGTAGAAGAGCTGATACGCCGTGCTTTAAAAAGGCTTACTAAATAATCTGCCTTCGGCAAATGCAGAATGCAGAATGCAGAATTAAGGTAAATTTGCCTTTAGGCAAATTATAATTGATTAT
>JAFUKG010000007.1 GCA_017467865.1 Clostridia bacterium | reverse complement strand
GTTTACGAGAATAATTATTTCTTAATTCTCTGCACCGAGAAGCTCAAAGAATATCTCCTTAGCTTCGGGAATACCGTCGAAAATACCGTAGTTACGGTAGTCGATAGTGTGATTTACGCAGTCCTCGTGAGTGAGAATGTTCAGCATTCCATCGGAAAGGTTCAGCTGGTCGGCGGCAGGCTTACCTCTTGACATGTCAAGCTTTAAGTCCTTTTCTCTTATTCTCTCATATTCTTTTCTCTTTTCTCTTAGCTCTTCTCTCAGAGCATCTTTATCAAGCTGTAAATATTCCATCTTAAACCTCACTTATTTCGTTGTGCAGTACCTTGTCTGCCTTTATTATCATATGCGAGAGAATTTCAATTCCCTGCAAAAATCCTTCAATGTCAAGCATCTCATCGGGCTGATGAACGTTGCCATGCCCGGGAAGAAGGGGCGGATGCTTTGATTTACCGGTATACGAGCCTGTGCTCACCGCATTTTTCAAAAATCTCGCATAGGTACCACCCACACTCAGGTAAGGAGCACTCTCAATATCTCCGGTGTTTTCTCTGTAAGCGTCAAGCATTGCCTGAACCAGAGGGTCTGACTCCTTGATAACGTAGCCCTTGAGCCCATATTTCAGCTTGTAATCAAAGCCGATACCGTCTAAATACTTTTTAATGCCTTCAATGAGCTCACCCTCGTCAAGTTCAAGTCCGAAACGGAAGTCGAAGCTTAACGAAAGCTTCATGTCTTCAAGCTTTACGATTCCGTTGGCACAGGTAGTATCTCCAAACTCAGAGTCGGTGGTGAACAGTCCCGCATCTCTCAGATGGGGCTCTGAAAGAAGAGGTCTTATTCTTTTGAGAATATTCTTGTCATTATCGGATATAGAAGAAAGAGTGAGCACGTCTATGGCAATCAAAAAAGCATTAAGGGAATTTGCGGGAGCCGCCGCATGAGTACTCATACCGCTTGTTGTGAGAATTATGACGTCATCTTTCTTTGTAACAGTGGCATTATCCACGCCTTTTACTATATTTTCAAGCTCATCAAGAAGCCCGTCTTTTGCTTTAATCTTAACTTCGGCTTTGTCAAGAACTACGTTGAACGCCTGACCGCCCGATACTCCTACGATATCGTCGAAGGGCTGTCTTGACTCTGCCCAGAAGTTCATAACGGTCTTTTCTCCTCTGCATACAGGGTAAGAGTTGTCGGGTACGATAGAGAAGTCGGGCATTTCCTCGGTCTTGGCATAAAGTGATACGTCGGTCATACCGCTTTCTTCGTCAGAGCCCGAGAAGAGAAGTATTCTGCTCTTAGGAGCGTAACCTGCATTTTTCAAGGCACGCATAGCCCATATAGCGCCAACGACTCCCGAGGAGTTGTCCTCAGAGCCTCTGCCTATAATGAAGCCGTCCTTTTCTATTGGCTCAAAGGGCTTCGTGTAAACCCAGTCACCCTCTGTTACGGGAACAACGTCGGCATGAGAAAAGATACCGATAAGCTTATCGTCTCCCTCACTCACTGCCGTAACGTAGTGCTTGCCCTCTTCGATTTTTGTGCTATAACCGTCAGAAGTATATTTTTTCTCGATATGCAAAAGGGCATCAAGACACGCCTTCCCGAAAGGAGCACCCTCTTCGGGTATACCCTTTACGGAAGGTATTGCCACAAGGTCCATAACGTCCTTTACAATGTCATCTCTGTGTTCTCTTAAAAAAACTTGAATTTTTGTTTTCATAACTTCACCATTCATATATAGATTAAACTAAATGATACCATAAACAAGGTGGAATGTCAATATTTGACATAAAAAAGACAATATGCGTCGGTTAGTATTTTAACCTGAATTTTGAATAAAACACAAGATGTGTGAAAAAAATAAAAGTGAGGAAAAGAAAGGAGAAAAAATATGACAGTTAAAAGAGGAGATATATTTTATGCAGACCTCAGCCCCGTTGTGGGCTCGGAGCAAGGGGGCGTGAGACCTGTTGTAATAGTACAAAACGACGTGGGCAACCGCCATAGTCCCACAGTCATTGCCGCCGCAATAACAAGTAAAACCGATAAAGCCAAGCTCCCCACACATATAGAGGTAGAGGCGTTTCAGTTCGGACTCGCAAAGGACTCGGTCATTTTGCTGGAGCAGGTACGTACGATAGATAAAAAGAGACTGAAGGAAAAAATGGGACACTTAGAGGACGAAACTATGGAAAGAGTAAATTCTGCAATTTCCGTAAGCTTTGGACTTGAGAATTGAATGCAGATGAGCGGGGAATTAAATGAAGAATGCAGAATTGTAGTTGATTTTGCTTTGCAAAATCTTCATCTAATCGTATCTTAGGGGGCGGAGTTTTCCGATGCACCGTTGGATTAAATGCAGAATGATGCTGAGCAGGTTATTTTTGCGTTGAAAAAACTTATTTATGATATCATGATATTATGATATCATGATATCATAAATATCAGCGTGTAGAAAAAGCCGTCTTTCGACGGCTTTTTGGTTACTGTGCAATTTTAAAGGTCTTTGTAATGATTTTATCATTGAAGCTGATGAACTCTTCAAGCTCGACTTGTATGTCGGTAGTTGTGTCGTTTAATGTGTATGCCACCTCGACTTCAATAGAAGTATCCGACTTTATTTTCTTTGATTGATTGTCGGCGGAATAGTTTGCACTTTCATCTGCGAAGTAACAATGCTCCATTTCCACTCCGTCTTGGTATGCACTGTCCGTAAAAGCTACGTTGAAGGATGATGCCTCATCGGAATTATTAGTGAAGGTGTATTTCACAATAGCGATAGGATTGCCATCCCAATCCTCGGCAAGACGGCAGCTGTCAATAGTTACAGTGTAGTCTCCGAGAGTTTCATTGTCAGTATTAACTGTGTTTTCTGTCTCTCCGGCTTCTTGTTCTTCTGTTGTACTTTCTGATGAACTGCTCATAGCCATAATGGCAAAGGCTAAAAGTACACAGATTGTCAAAATCGCAGGGATAGTTCTTTTGATTACTTTTTTCATGGTATTCTCCTCTTTATTGATTTGATAGTTTGAATAGAAATTATTACGGCAATGAAATATACCAATATGTCAACTACATCAAAGGTGCCTTTAACGATTTTCATTTTTTGCATTATTTCCCATATTACTCCGAACAAGAATGAAATAACAGCAGAATCCTTTAAGCTGTGTATAAGTGACAAAGAGACTGTCAGAGAGAAAGCCCATGCAAAATCCGAAAAATAGTATTTGAAAATGTAAGTAACCAAACCGTCAGAATTACTTTCGGGTATATTGACTATCTCTTTTACACAGACGTGAAAATATGTATCGGGTCTGAAAAATACATATGACAGAAATCCGCAAGTCAGCGAAAAAAGGCATATCAAGATACAGATAAATTTATGGCGTTTTTTCATAGCTTTTTCTTCCACCCGCAAAATTATAACACAAATGTGTTCTTTTGTCAACATATGTGTTCATAAAAATCACAAAAAAACTCTACAATTATTGCAGAGGTGATAATATGTCAGAAATATATCTTGATTCTAAAATAGTAGGAGAAGCGATAGCAAATTGCAGAAAACAAAAAGGAATGTCTCAGGAGGTTTTGAGTGGCTTTGCCGATATAGGAAGGACACATTTAAGCGCCATAGAGAGAGGGGAGAGAAAGCCGACTTTAGAAACCCTTTATAGAATAAGCCAAGCGCTGAAAATGAATATGAGCGATATAGTTAAGGAAATAGAAAATATGCTTTAAAATGAGAGACGGCTCGTATATAAAAAACCACCCGATAGGGTGGTTTTCGAGCTATTTGTCAGTGTTTTGCTTGTTGGAGGTAGTTTCATTAAAAAAATCAATGGCGAAGCCATTGTATATCATCAATTCAGTATGAATTGTATATCATCAACACGAAGTGTTGTATATCATCAAGCCGCAGAAAAAGATACACGCTAAAGCGTGATGATATACAACAACGGCTTGCCGTTGTTGATGATATACACCGCACTCCGAGCGGTGATGATATGCCAAGCCTGTGGCTTGGATAAAAAACTCCAACTCATATGAGTTGGAGCTTTTGGCTGCGGAACTAGGATTCGAACCCAGACAAACAGAGTCAGAGTCTGTCGTGCTACCTTTACACAATTCCGCAATGTTCAATTGACGCCTTAAAGTATATACTATCTTTTAAAAATTGTCAAGATGTTTTTGCAAAAAAAATCTTTCGTCTTTCTAAAATTATTGTTTTTTAATAAAAAATAAAAATTTTTCAGTATTTTTTCAAAAAAATTTACGAAGGCGTTTTTTTGACCCAATTTCTGTCAAAAATTCTTTTACTAAAAATTACACCATTATAATATAATGGTAGAAAGGACGCACGTTTACTCCTTATTTTTCCAAAACTTTACACTTCATTTTTTCTCTAAAAATATCCTGATTTTAACGAATAAATTACGAAAAATCGTAATACTTTCAGGCATCAAAAATCAAAAAATCCTTATTTTGCTTGACAAATTCAAAAAATGATTGTATAATGTGTCACGAAATCAAATAATTTCAGAAAGGTGCAGACTTTAAATGTACGAAAAAAGAAGCAGCCGTATCCTTTCTTCAGCTGACGTTATTTCAGCTTTTCCCGTACGCAAAACAAACGAGAAGCTTATGGGATTGATAGGACGGTTTGCAAAATATTCAGCATACGTACTTGCGGTGGTTTTGTCCCTTTTAATTGTTTTTCTGATTGCGCGCACTGCCATGTTGTCTCCTGAGGCGGGATACGTTCCTTCCCACCCACAAGGTACGAATGAGGTAATAGACACAGAGCTCAGCGCTGCGGCTACCTCTGCTATTGTTCCCCGAACAGGAGTATTTTATCACGGAGTAAAGCTTGGTGAATACGAAGGAGACAATGCTACAATATCCGATATCATTGACCACTTCAGTATAACTCTCAACGAGCACGACGTGTTAAGTCACTCTCTTGATACCGTGGTTTCCTACGGAATGACACTTGAGATTGACAGTGTCACCTACGTGGAAGAGATTATCGAAGAGGTCATCCCCTACCAAAGTGTCACCATAGAGACACAAACTATTCCCAAGGGTACTACAAAAATTCAGACAGCGGGCGTTAACGGCTCTTCTCAGAAGGTAGTACGTACCAAGCATATTAACGGAGAGCCTACCGACGAAGCAGTGAACTTCGACAGATACACAGCCCCCGTTACCGAAGAGATACTTAAGGGCGTCGGCGGTACCTTCCTTGCACCCGACGGAAAGAGCTATAACTACTCTTATTATCTCGACGTTACCGCAACTGCCTATACTCATACAGGCGATCCCACTTATATGGGAACCGTGGCAGAGGTTGGCATCATAGCAGTTGACCCAAGAAATATCGACCTTGGCTCCAACGTTTACGTTATCGGAAACTACGGAGACTACGGAGTTTGCCGTGCCGAGGATATCGGCGGCGGTATAAAAGGACTTCGTATCGACGTTTTCCTTGACACCGAAGAGGAATGTGTGATATTCGGCAGACGTAAAATGAGAGCCTATATACTTGAATGAAAATGAGTGCCTATAAAGGCACTCATTTTTATTCAATGCAAAATGCAGAATGCAGAATTTAGGGAAATTTGCCTAAAGGCAAATTAAAATTAATTGTAAATTTCGCTAAAAGCGAAATTATCCACAATTCATCATTCATCATTCTTCATTCAAAGAGGCTCTCAAGCCTCTTTTTGCTATTTCAAATATTCCTTTATTTCCTCTATTCTTTTCTCTGCTGCCCCTCTACCCATCTCGTAAGCCTTTTGCAGGTTCGTGGGATTCTTTTCCACCTTGCCGACAGGCAGGTCGCAGTCCGGTCTGATAACGATTACGTCTCCCGCATTTTCTTTTTCTTTCAGATAGTCCAGCGTTTCATTGTAAACCTTGTGACGCCTTTTTGCGGTCTCGATAAATTCAGGGTACTTTTTATATTTCATTTTCATAAAGGGCATAGCACGGTTTTTACCCTTTCGGTAGTCCTTGGGCTGAGTGAGAACTACAACGTTTCTGTCATAGCCCGAATTTTCAAAGTACTTCACGGGAATAGAATCTGCGATTCCCCCGTCGAGAAGCTTCTGCCCGTCAATTTCTACAATTTGAGATACCAAAGGCATTGATGCAGACGCCCTTATCCAGTCAAATCCGTGGTCATGCATTCCCTCGTATTTATGGTAGACCGCCTCACCTGTTTCCAGGTCGGTAGCAACCACCCAGAATTCCATAGGACTCTTCTCGAAGGCTTGAAAATCGAAAACGTCATGCTTTAAGGGTACCTCGCCATAGCAAAACTCGGTGCTGTAAATATTACCTGTTTTTATTAGCACACGCCACCCCGCATAACGCTTGTCACGGCAAAAGCGAGTGTTGTAACGAAGCACTCTGCCTATCTGCCCCGACTTGTAGTTGCAGCCAAACGCCGCCCCCGCCGACACACCTATAACTCCGTCAAAGTCTACTCCGTTTTCCATGAGTACGTCCATCACTCCTGCCGTGAATAACCCCCTCATGGCACCGCCCTCTAAAATAAGTCCTCTTTTCATAAAACTACCTACTTTTTTGTTTATATGAAATATTATATCACATATTTTTACTTTATTCTATAAAATTATAAAAGTTTTTGAAGGGGAGCAGGAGGGGGAACTTTTTGTCTAAAAAGTTCCCCCTCAATATTATTTCTTATAATATTCCTCAAACAAATCGTTGGGAGTACATTCAAGTATGTCACAAAGATTTTGCAGATTTTCAAATTTGATACTGCCTGTTTGATTATTCACCATTTTATTAAAATTCTGATAGCTTAGCCCCAGTTGTATATAAAGCCAGTATTTGGTTTTACCTTTTTCCTTTAATATGTCAAGTATTCTCAGTTTCATAATACACCTCCACATTATCTAATGTAAAAATTATATATCCCCAAAACACTTGACAAATAGACGTTTACATTATATAATGTAAACATTAGATAAGAAAGGATGTGTAAAAGTGAAATATTGTTCAAAATGCGGAAAAGAGATTTTAGATGAGGCTATTGTTTGTCCTAATTGTGGGTGTGCGGTTGTTAACGCTACGATACCTCAACAAATTGAAAACGATCAAGTTAGCATAGGCTTTTGTGTTCTATCTGCTTTAATTCCTTTGTTCGGCTTTATATATTGGGCTGTCAAACACAAAGAAGTCCCGAAAAAAGCTCGTGCTTGCGGAATAACAGCGATTATTTCATGGGCTATTTCGTTTGTAGTCTCATTTGTATTTTCATTTATGATTACCATGATTAGTATGTATTGATATTTTCAAATACTAAAAGTTTTTAAAAGGGAGTAAGAGGGGAAACTTTTTGACTAAAAAGTTTCCCCTCTTATATATTACCTTATAACAATTTCTTCTCCTTCAAGGTCAACCGTGAGAGTATCGCCTTCGCTGATGTTGCCCTCGATTATCTTTTTCGCAACGAGAGTTTCAACCGTTTGTCTGACGTAACGCTTCAAGGGTCTTGCACCGAACTGCGGGTCATAGCCGTTGTTGGCAATAAATGACTTTGCACTCTCAGTCACTTCAAGATTTATCCTTTGACTTGACAGTCTATTACGCAGTGCGTCGAGTGTAAGGTCTATAATCTTCGTGATGTGCTCCTTTGAAAGAGGCGTGAAGATTATAGTCTCGTCAAGTCGGTTTAAGAATTCGGGTCTGAAATTCTGCCTCAGTATCAGATTTATATCCCTTCTCGTGTCCTCTCCTATTTCACCCGTTTTTTCTATTGCGTCCAGAATGAGGGGAGAGCCGAGATTTGAGGTGAGGATAATAACCGTGTTCTTGAAGTCCACCGTCCTACCCTGCGAGTCGGTAATGCGCCCATCGTCAAGGACTTGTAAGAGCACGTTGAATACGTCGGGGTGTGCCTTTTCAATTTCGTCGAAAAGTACAACCGAGTAAGGACGGCGTCTTACAGCCTCGGTGAGCTGACCGCCCTCGTCATATCCTACGTAGCCTGGAGGGGCACCGATAAGTCTGGATACCGAGAACTTCTCCATATACTCCGACATATCAATTCTCACCATATTCTTTTCATCGTCGAAAAGACTTTCGGCGAGAGTCTTTGCAAGCTCTGTCTTACCCACGCCCGTGGGACCGAGGAAGAGGAATGAGCCAATGGGCTTATCGGGGTCTTGTATTCCCGCACGGGAACGGAGAATTGCTTCTGTCACCGATACTACCGCTTCATCCTGCCCGATAACTCTCTTGTGAAGAATGGACTCAAGATTTAAAAGCTTATCCTTTTCACCCTCAACAAGCTTACTTACGGGAATGCCCGTCCAACGCTCAACAATTCTCGCTATTTCTTCCTCTGTCACTTTGTCGCGAAGAAGACTCTTGCCAGAGGACGCCGTTTTTTCTGCTTCCTCTATTTTCGCCATAAGCTCGGGCTTTATCTTGTACTTTAACTCCGCCGCACGGTTCAGGTCGTAAACGCTCTCTGCTTTTTCTATTTCGTAGTTTACGTCCTCAAGCTCTTCGCGAAGCTTTCTGAGGTTAGTAATAGATGACTTTTCATTCTCCCACTTTGCTTGAAGCCCGCGGAACTCATCACGCATTGCCGAAAGCTCACGCTTTATCTCTTCAAGATGCTCTAAAGAGAGCTTGTCGGTCTCCTTGGAAAGAGCCGCCTCTTCAATCTCGTGCTGAATTATTTTTCTCTGTATCACGTCAAGCTCAATGGGCAGAGAGTCGATTTCCGTCCTTATCATAGCGCAGGCTTCATCAACAAGGTCTATAGCCTTGTCCGGAAGAAAACGGTCAGTTATATAGCGGTTTGAAAGGGTCGCCGCCGAAATGAGAGCCGAGTCCTGAATCTTAACGCCGTGGAATACTTCATAACGCTCCTTGAGTCCTCTGAGGATGGCAACGGTGTCATCAACGGTGGGCTCTCCTACAAGGACAGGCTGGAAACGGCGCTCAAGGGCGGGGTCCTTTTCAATATACTTTCTGTACTCGTCAAGAGTGGTAGCACCAATGCAGTGCAGCTCACCGCGGGCAAGAAGGGGCTTCAAAAGATTTCCCGCATCCATGGCTCCGTCGGTCTTTCCTGCACCTACAATCGTGTGAAGCTCGTCAATAAAGAGTATTATCCTGCCCTCGCTCTTGGATACCTCGGACAGCACCGCCTTAAGCCTCTCTTCAAATTCTCCTCTGTACTTGGCACCTGCAATGAGAGCACCCATATCCAGAGCGAAAACCGTCTTGTCCTTAAGGGATGCGGGAACGTCACCCTTGACGATACGCTGGGCAAGTCCCTCGGCAATCGCCGTTTTACCTACACCGGGCTCGCCGATAAGAACGGGATTGTTTTTAGTCTTACGTGATAGAATTCTCACTACGTTTCTTATTTCATCATCACGCCCTATAACGGGGTCGGGCTTCTTTGTGCGGGCGCGCTCCACAAGGTCTGTTCCATATTTAGAAAGAGCATCGTAGGTCTCTTCGGGATTGTCGCTTGTTACTCTCGCGTTTTTTCTGACAGTTGACAGCGCCGATAAAAATTTCTCACGGTCAATGCCGTAAAGGGAAAAGAGCTTTGAAACGTCCTTGGCGTTTCCTTCGATGAGAGCAAGGAAAATATGCTCTACCGAAACGAAGTCATCCTTCATAGCGTCTGCCTTTTTCTCGGAAAGGTTTAATACTCTGTCAACGTCTGCCGATATATATACTCTGTCAGCCTCCCTTGCCCCTCCCGAAACCTTGGGAAGTGCAGATATGAGCTTTTCGGCATTTGACGCCACTGCCGTGGGGTCAAGCTCCATTTTTATAAGAAGCTGGGGAATGAGTCCCTCTTCGTCGGCGAGCAGTGCAAAGAGCAGATGGCAGGCTTCCATCTGTGAGTTTGAATATTCTATTGTAAGTCCCTGAGCGCGGTTCAGCGCCTCAAGTGATTTTTGAGTAAATTTTTGTGCATTCATTTGTTTCACCTCTTCTTGCGCTAATTATAGACGGATTTTATGAACATTTTTTTAATATACTGTATCTGATAAGTAAACGTTTAGCACTCGAGATTAAAGAGTGCTAAAAACAATAAAAAACCTTGACAAAAGATGTAAAGAGTGGTATACTTACTCTACCTCTTTGGGCTTTTCTGCCGAGAGGGAGGCGCGATTATTCGCAAAAATAAACGGAGGTGCCGATATGAGAGTAAAGATCACACTCGCTTGCAGTGAGTGCAAGCAAAGAAATTACGACACGGTCAAGAATAAGAAGAATGACCCTGACAGACTTGAAATGCACAAGTACTGTAAGTTCTGCCGTAAGCATACTCTTCACAAAGAGACTAAGTAACTCATAACGAAAGAAGAGGAGGTCATTTAAAATGGCAGAAGAAAAAGCAAAAAAGACGAACCGAGTCCTCAAGTTCTTCAAGGATCTCAAGAGAGAGCTTAAGAACATCGTCTGGTCTCCTAAGAAGGACGTAGCGAAGAACACCACTGTCGTAGTTGTTGTTACAGCTATCAGTGCGGTTGTTATCATGCTCCTTGATACAGGTCTTACAAAGGTTCTTGACTTGCTTGTAAATTTGTTTAAATAATCGGGGGCGCATTATGCTTCAGGATAATAACACACCCCACTGGTATGTTGTCCATACCTATTCGGGTTATGAAAACAAAGTAGCAACCAACCTTGAGAAGATCGTAGAGAACAGAAATCTCGGTCATCTTATCCACGCTATCCGAGTTCCCGTAGAGGAAGTCGAGGTAGACGGAAAGAAGGAAGAGCACAAGCTTTTCCCCAGCTACGTTCTTGTCAAAATGATAATGAACGATGAAAGCTGGCACGTAGTACGCAACATCACCGGAGTTACCGGTTTTGTTGGCCCCGGTTCACAACCCGTTGTTCTGCTTGATGAAGAAGTAGAAGCACTCGGCGTTGATACCGATACTAAGTCCCTTGATTTCGCAGTAGACGATACTGTAGAGATTACGGGCGGACCTCTTGCGGGAATTATTACTTCCGGTAAGGTCCTTGAAATTTCAGCTGATATGAAGAAGGTAAAGCTTCTTGTCAGTATGGGTGGCCGTGAGTCGGCTATCGAGCTTGACGCAAACTGCGTTAAGAAATTTTAAAATATTTGCATTCCGATTGAACGCTTTTACGCCGTCATTCGTAAATTGCGCCGGAGTGTAGCGTGGGAGGGACAAAGTCCCGAATTTATTACCACATGGAGGTGTATAGAAAATGGCAAAGAAGATTATTGGTTACGTAAAACTTCAGATACCCGCAGGTAAGGCAATGCCCGGTCCCCCTGTAGGTCCCGCACTTGGTCAGTATGGTCTTGCAATTCCCGCATTTACCAAGGAATTCAACGAGCGTACAAAGAACGACATGGGTCTCATTATTCCCGTAGTTATTACAGTATATGCAGACCGTTCATTCACATTTATCACAAAGACTCCCCCTGCAGCAGTTCTTATCAAGAAGGCAGCAGGTATAGAGAGCGGCTCCGGTGTTCCCAACAAGAACAAGGTTGCTAAACTCACTAAGGAACAGGTAAGAAAGATCGCTGAACAGAAGCTTCCCGACCTTAACGCAATCAACATCGAATCAGCTATGAGCATGATAGCAGGTACCGCCAGAAGTATGGGCGTTACCGTTGAAGAATAAGGAGGAAAGCCACAATGTTTAGAGGTAAGAATTATAAAGACAGTGCAAAGCTTGTTGATAAGACAAAGCTTTATGACGTAGCAGAAGCTTGCGACCTTGTTTGCAAGACTTCTAAGGCAAAGTTTGATGAAACAGTTGAGCTTCACGTAAGACTTGGCGTTGACTCAAGACATGCAGATCAGCAGGTTAGAGGTGCAGTTGTACTTCCTAACGGAACAGGTAAGACTGTTCGTACTCTCGTTTTTGCTAAGGGCGACCTTGCAAAGGCTGCAGAGGCTGCAGGCTCCGACTATGTTGGTGCAGAAGAACTCGTTCAGAAGATTCAGACCGAGAACTGGTTTGAATTCGACGTTATCATTGCTACTCCCGATATGATGGGTGTTATCGGTAGACTTGGTAAGGTACTCGGTCCTAAGGGACTTATGCCTAACCCCAAGGCAGGTACTGTAACAATGGACGTTGCCAAAGCTGTAACAGAAGCTAAGGCAGGTAAGGTTGAGTACAGACTCGACAAGTCCAACATCATCCATTGTCCCATCGGTAAGGCTTCCTTCGGTGCAGACAAGCTCTCCGAGAACTTCAACGCACTTATGGGCGCTATCATCAAGGCTAAGCCCGCAGCAGCAAAGGGTCAGTACATCAAGAGCTGTACTCTCGCTTCTACAATGGGCCCCGGCGTGAGAGTAAACTCCGCTAAGCTCGGCAACTAATTTTGGCGTTGAAAATTTACGCATAACTTAGTTAACTGCAAAGAACCGCATCGTCGACTTACGTATGTAAGCCGTCCTTGCGGTTTTTTTGTTAACGTCGTTTTGCGTAGAATTTTCTTAGCCAAAATATATTTTATCTCGTCTTTCGCATAATTTTCATAGAAATTTTGGGTGCGTTAATTATATTATAAGGGTATGTAAAAACTTGTTTTTTTACATACCCTTTATAATATTATGACATAATAAAAACGAGGTGAGAAAATGATAATACTAAAAGCAGGACTTACAAGTATACTGTCTATGATACTCCTCTTTCTTATGACGAAACTTACAGGTGACAAGCAGATGTCACAGATGTCGGCTTTTGACTATATCGTGGGTATTACAATCGGCTCTTCTGCGGCTGAAATGGCAATAGGAGGAGAAGTGTTTTTACCTGCGGCAGTTGCCACCTTTCTCTACGGCTTTGTGGCTTTTTTGATTTCGTGGTTTTGCAATAAATCCTTGAAGCTTCGTAGGTTCCTTAACGGAGAGCCCGTTATCCTATTTAAAAACGGTGTGTTCTATAAAAAGAATATGGCAAGAGTCCGTATGGATATGGGAGAATTTCTCACGCAATGTAGAACTAACGGCTATTTTTCCCTTAAAGATATTACCTCGGTTATTATGGAATCCAACGGCAAGCTCAGCTTCCTCAAAAAAATTCAAGACAAAAATGCTGAATTTACCGCCAATCTTATTATAGACGGTGAAATTCTTCGTGAGAATCTTATTAAAGTGGAGAAAAGCGATTGGTGGCTTATGAACGAAGTAGATAAAAGAGGTCTGAAGGTGTCGGAGATTATGCTTGCCACTCTTGATGCAGGAAAGCTTTATATCTATCCTTTTTCACAAAAAGAAGAAAAAAATAATCTTTTCGAGTAACTGTTTTCCCTTTTTTTCATATAATGTAACAGAAAAGAAGAAAGGATGAAAGTTATGCAAAAAGGCACACTTAAAGTTGAGCTTAAAACAGGGGGCGCACTCCCTGTAAGAAACGCCGTTATCAGAATTAAGGATACTGCAGGAAGAACTCTTTATGAAACCGAGCTTCCATTTGTTTCAGGAGGGGAGTCAAGGGAATTTGAGCTTGAGGTACCCGATACCTCTCTTTCCTTTGAGGAAACGGGAGGTCAGCTTCCTTACGGGCTTTATAACGTGGAGGTAATGTCCCCAAACTTTGTTACTCAGTATATAAACGGTATACAGGTTTTTCCCGAAAGGGAGGCGTTACTTATCGTAAATATGCTCCCTCAGACAGACGCCTTTCCTCAGCCTATCGGACCCGAAAGAATAACCATTCCCCCAAACGGACTGAGACTCCCACCCGAAGAACCGGGAGACGAGTCGACTCTTCCGCCCCGAAACCCAACTCCACAGCTTCACACAGTTCCCTTTATTCCCGAATATATTACCGTTCATCTGGGCGATCCCACAGATATAACTGCAAGAAACGTTACCGTCACCTTTCAGGACTACGTAAAAAACGTGGCAAGCTCGGAAATATACCCCACCTGGCCCGAGGAGTCGCTGAGAGCCAATATACTCGCTCAGATTTCATTTACTTTAAACCGAGTTTTCACCGAATGGTACAGAAGCCGAGGCTATAACTTTGACATTACCAATACCACCGCCTTCGACCAGTACTTTGTTGAGGGTAGAAATATATTTCAGAATATCAGCGAAATAGTAGACGAAATTTTCAACGTCTACATAAGAAAACCGGGTAATGAAGAGCCCTTCTTTGCGAGATACTGCAACGGCACCACCTCCACTTGCGACGGACTCAGCCAATGGGGAACGGTAACCCTCGCAAATGACGGACTATCAGCTGATGCAATACTTGAATATTACTACGGCGATATAGAGCTTACCGAAAGCACTAATATTCAAGGACCCTTTGAGTCATATCCGGGCAATCCTCTGAGAGTGGGAACGTCAGGACCCTCTGTGAGAACTGTGCAAGAACAGCTTAACAGAATTGCAATAAACTACCCATCCATTCCTTTTGTGGCGGTAGACAGCGTCTTTGGCGAGTCAACCGAGCGAAGTGTCAGACAGTTTCAGAGAATTTTCAATCTGACTCCCGACGGAATTGTGGGCAAGGCAACCTGGTACGCTATATCGAGAGTGTACGTTGCAGTAAAGGACCTTGCCGAGCTGACAAGCGAAGGGGAGAGAGCGGACTACGCCTCGCAGGAATTCCCCGGCAACCTCACTCTTGGTATGAGAGGGGTGGAGATACTTGAGTTACAGCTGTATCTCGCTACAATTGCCCTCTACAATAACGAAGTAAAAACCGTGGGCCTTGACGGCGTTTTCGGTGGAGGAACGCTGGACTCGGTAGTATCCTTCCAAAGAGCTTACGGACTGACTCCGGATGGAATTGTAGGACGGGCCACATGGCAAAGACTCGTTGAAGTTTATAACGGAATAAACGATAACGTAACAGTGCCCACAGTAGATGTGGGAATTACTCTCCGCGATTACCCTGGTACACCTCTTAGAGAAGGAGATAATTCAGAAAACGTAACCTACGTAAAACGGCTTCTTAATACTCTCAGTAACGTGTTTGGCGAGCTGAATCCCATTGATATAAACAGTGACTTTGATACAGCTCTCAGTGAGGACGTGCGGATATTTCAAAGGCTTTTATCACTTCCCGAAACGGGTGTTGTTGACGAAACCACGTGGAATTACCTCAATGAGCTTTACAGACAAGAATCGGGAAACGCAATATTTAATTTAGGAGAACAGCCCTACGGAGGAACGCCGTTGAGAGAAGGAAGCCGAGGTCTGGAGGTAAGATATATCCAAGCCGCTCTCGAAAGAATAAGAGTCAGAGAGCAATCCATTCCTCAGGTAGCGGTTGACGGAATTTTCGGAAGCGAAACCGATAGGGCGGTAAGACAGTTCCAGAGAATAGCAGGTCTTAATGCCGACGGAATTGTGGGCAGTGATACGTGGAATGCTTTAAATTCAGCGATAATAGATATCGCCCGACCTGACGAAAGCGAAGAGACTGCCACAGAACCTGAAGAAGTAGCACAAGAACCGAGAGAAAAAGTGATAGAGGAAAGAGCGCAAGAGGTAAAAGAAGAGCCGAAGCATAGGGTACATACCTATCCCGCCGAGATAAAAAGGCTGAACAGAACAGAGCCCTTTGAAAGACCGCTGAGAGCAGGATGCGTAGGGGGAGACGTGAGAAAAATGAAGGAAGCCCTTATGGAAAAAGGATATCTTGACGACAGTGCCACAGGTGACCTTTTCGGCATAACCACAAGACGGGCAGTAGAAAGGTTTCAGCATGATGCAGGACTTGACTCAACGGGAAGAGTAGACGAAGAAACGTGGATTGAAATATTTAGATAAAGAATAAAAGACGTAGAATTACTCTTGCAGGGGGTGACGAAATTGTCACCCAAGAAAATAAAACTATAAAAATAAAACTATAAATAAATATACTCCGCTTTAAAGGAGCGCTTTTTAGTCAAAAAAGGATGTAAAAAACTCGAACAGAGTTTTTTACATCTCCTTAATTTACTTTGTTTTGGATATTTCCCAAAATGTAACTCTTGAGATTTTCAACAGTTACTGAGAGAAGTCTCGTTCTTGACTCCTTGGGCGCCCACGCTATATGAGGTGTTACTATAACGTTTTCAAGATTTATGAGAGGGGAGCTTTTCGGCGGCTCATCTGTGAGAACGTCGAGCCCTGCACCGCTCACCTTACCCGATCTGAGTGCCTCGGCAAGGTCATCCTCGTCAATGAGTCCTCCTCGGGCGGTGTTGATGATGATAACCCCGTCGCGCATCTGGTCAAGAGTCTCTTTTCTGATTATTCTCTTATTGTCGTCTGTAAGAGGACAGCAAAGAGCAATAATGTCGCTTCTTTCAAGAAGCTCATCGAGGGTTACGTGCTCAACTCCCTCCACTTCGCTTCTCGAATGATAGCATATGGCAGTCATTCCAAAGGCTTCTGCGATTTTCGCCGCCGCTGAGCCAATGGCACCCATGCCTATAAAGCCCATAGTCTTTCCCGAGAGCTCCAAAAGATTTGTAATATGATAAGTGTAATCGGGGCATTTTCCCCAATCGCCCTTTTTCACCGACTCTGAATGCTTTCCCGTACCCATAGCGATTTCGAGAAGCAGAGCGAATATGTGCTGAGCAACCGACGGCGTAGAATAGGCAGGCACGTTGGAAACGGTAATACCGTGCTCCCTTGCTGCCGCTACGTCAACGGTGTTATAGCCCGTTGCGGTGACGGTGATATATTTAAGCTTGGGACAAGCACCGAAAATCTCTCCGTCCAGAACTACCTTATTGACAATAACCGCCTCGGCGTTGCCGATGCGCTCTATGGTCTCACTCTTTGTCAGAGTTCTGTCGTAAATCGTTATATCACCTAACTCAAAGAGAGGGGAGAAATCTATATCTCCGGGGTTAAGAGCATATGAATCGAGATAAACTATTTTCATAGTCATTCAGCCTTATAATTTTTAAAATAATCGGTTAAGAATTCCTCGGGAATATACTCCTTTACCTTGGCTATCATCTTGTCATAGCTGTATGCCGAGCTTTTGAGAGTTGTTCCGTGAGTGTCGTAAAGTGCCTGAGAATATTCTTCAAGAGTGTACATCTTCAGCTCGCGGCGTTGCATGGAATAGTGACACATAGTGGGATTGAAAAGAGGATTTTCCACTCTCGCACCCATATCGTCCTTTACAATGTCAAGGCTTAAATATCCGCCGAACATATTCCAAGGATAGTACATGGTTGAAATAAAGTTTCCGAGAGAGTAAACGATAAGTGTTTTATGACCCTCAGCGTTTTCCTTCCACTTCATTTCCTGGATAACGTGGGGATGCGTGCCGATAATTACGTCAACTCCTGCGTCCACTAAAGCCTGCGCCGCATCACGCTGCTCGTAGCTTGTGTCAAAGGAATCCTCCCAGCCCCAATGCATAGATACGAATACAAGGTCGGCAATCTCCTTTGCCTCCTTCACTTTTCGTACCATTTCTTCATTATTTATATATGGAATATAAATATCACTTCCCGCACGAGTGGATATTCCGTTGGTGGAGTAGGTGTATCCGAGGAAGGCAATCTTCACGCCGTCCTTTTCGTAGACCTTTATTTTCTCATAGTCTTCCTTATCTTTATAGCTTCCCACCTGGAAAACGTTCAAGTCTGCCTTCGACTCCCAATAGTCTCGGTGATAAAGGAGTCCCTTGTCATAGCAGTCAAGCATATGGTTTGTGGCGGTGTTTATTACGTCAAAGCCAAGTCTTATGAGAGTATCTCCCATTTCCTCGGGGGTGTTGAACTGAGGATATCCCGCGTGAGGATAATCGGGGCCCGCAATAGGAGTCTCCTGATTTATAAAAGCAATATCCGCAGAGGATACTATATCTTTAAAGTTTTCGTACATAGGGTCGAAGTAGTATTTCTCGCTCTTTCCCGCTTCCTTTGCAAGGCGCTCACCGTCCTCTATTATGGAGCTGTGAATGAGATTGTCTCCGAAAGCCACGAATGTAAGTCTGGTTTCATTTGGTTCTTCGGGTATCTCGGGCACCTCAGGTTCAATGGGTGTGTCGGGGATGTCCGGTGCCTCGGGAGTAATATCTGTAACGGGCGGTTTCTTTTCTTCTGCAGGCTCACTGCCACACCTTGTGAAAATGAAAAGCGCCGAAAATATAATGCACATTATAACTATAAGCAGTGTTACCGTTACCCAAGGGCGTAAATGTTTTCTTCTTTTTCTTTGTGTTATCATGTTTATTCTTCCTTTATTTACCTAATGAATAATGAATAATGAATAGTGAACAATTAAGGACAATTTCCCTTCGGAAAATTTATAATTTTAAAAATTAAAATTATTGAAGATTTGAAACCCCCTCCCCTGTGTAAGGGGAGGAGGACCGCTTGCGGTGGAAGGGTTGCAAACTTTTCTCAATCGGCGCGTCGAAAACCGCTGTTTCCTAAGATATGATTTAGATGAAGATTTTGCAAAGCAAAATCAACCGCAATTCTTCACTCTGGATTCTTCCTTAATATATATTATAATATCACAAAGTCACTTGTCAAGGCAAAAAGCTCAACAAAAAATGGAAAATTAATGAAGCGCTGTAACAAAACCTGCTTTTATTGTAACAAAACACTTTCTAATGTTACAGTTATGTTACAAAATCGAAAAACGCTTGCATTTAAAAAAACGCTGTGATATTATGATAGTGCCAAAAGAAAGGCAAAAGAAATATTTAGGAGGTTTTCACAACTATGAAAACAAGCGCACGCTTTTTAGCAATGCTTCTTGCAGTTGTTATGATTGCAAGTGCAGCACTTTCAGTTTCCGCGTTTGACGACGTAGCTGGCAACAAGCACGCTAATGCTATTAACGTTCTTACACAGCTCGGTGTTATCGGCGGTTACGGAGATGGCACATTTAAGCCCGACCAGAAGGTTACTCGTGCTGAAATGGCAAAACTCGTATACGTTCTCTACACAACATTCGTTGATGCAGGAACAGCTAAGACTGCTTTCACAGACGTAGCAGATGACCACTGGGCAACCGGTTACATCAACTGGTGTTCACAGCAGGATATCATCGGCGGTTACGGTGATGGCAAGTTCGGTCCTAACGACAACGTTACATACGACCAGGCTCTTAAGATGGTTTGCGGCGTTCTCGGTTACAAGGGATTCCAGTCTAACCTCTGGCCCACAGACGTTAGAATGACAGCTCTCAGAACTCTCGAGCTCGGCGAAGAGCTTGAAGACGTTAAGGGCGGTGACCAGCTCACAAGAGCACAGGTTGCTCAGATCATGTACAACGCACTCAACGCTGACATGAACGAAACCAAGACTGTTCAGGTTCCTCTCGGAGATACCGGTTACACAGTTCCCGTTACAGTAGCTAAGAAACTTGCAGTTGATATCTGGAAGTTCACAGAAGTTCCTTACACAGTAGATGGTACTGAAAACTTCGGTTCTAAGACCGGCGAAGAAGATACTATCAAGCTCAGCGATGGCAAGACATATGAACTTGCTGATCTCGGTCTTGAAAAGTATGAAGGCAAGACAGATGCTCTCATCGGTCTTGAAATCATGACTCTTGTTGATTCAGTTAAGAATGAAATGCTTGCAGCAGCTACCGTTTCCGGTTCAGTTGTTGACGGTGTTGAAGTAACATACAACAAGGCTCAGGATACTCTTACAGTTAACGGTGTTAAGTACACAGCTGAAAAGAAGGCTGAAGACGAGCTTAAGCTTTGGACTCTTGGCGCAGGTGATAGCCTCGTAACAGACGGCGACATCTTCTCTAAGGACAACAAGGATGGCGAAGACGTTCTTATCGCAGATGCTATCGTAGCAGCTCTCGACGCTTCTTATATGGCTCGTGCTATCGACGTTGAAGGCGACGGCGAAGTTGACGGTATCGTAATCGTTCCCGTAAACTTCTTCACAGTTTCTTCTATCAAGAAGGATACTAACAAGACAATCGTTCTTGCTCCTGTAGCAGGCGGTTCAAACGTTAACGTAGCTACTGCTGACCTCACAGTTGCAGTTGAAAAGGATGACATGGTTGCAGTTGCTAACCTTGGCGGCATCTACTACGGCGAAATCATCGAAGGCGTAGAATCTTACGCTACTAAGATCAACGAAAACGACAAGAAGGTAACTCTTGACGGTATCGGAGTTGTTGAATACACAGAAGGTCAGATCAGTGCTTCTTCTCTTGGCGAAGATTACAAGGCTACTTTCTATGTATACGACGGCAAGCTTGTAGCTCAGGAAGGTCTCAAGGCTGCTACTGAGTACAGCATCGCAATCCTCAAGGAAGTTGAAGTAACAGACGAAAAGACTCTCAACCAGGCAACAATGAGGTATGAGACTGCATACATTGCAACTCTCATCGTTGACGGTGTTGAAACAAAGGTTAACCTTGCATCTGAAGGCAATGCAATCGTAGGTGCAAAGGATTACACTGCAGCTGCAGCTCTTGACGCATTCAAGGTTGACGATTCAACCGCTACACCTGTATACAACTATACTCTTGTATCTGCATACGAAGAGAATGACGACGGTGAGTACGTTCTCACAATCGACAAGGCTCTCAACGCAGAAGACGACATGATGATAGCTGGTACTATCTCTTATGACGCAGACAAGAAGTACTATGTTGTTAAGGATGTTAATGATAACAACAAGGGATACAGAGTAGTTCTTGATGAAAATTCTGTTATCTTCTACACATACACAGATGAAATCAAGACTGGTGACTTCAAGCACATCGCTTCTTATGATGCTGAGTCTATCACAAACAAGACATTCTCAGACAAGCCTCTCAAGGGCAACGCTTACATCACATACGATGAAGTAAACAAGAACTGGGTTCTTATCGCAGCTATGGTTGACGGTGAGATCAAGGGTGTTGTTGACGGTGAAGTTAACTACACAACAGACGGTACTCTCGTTCTTTACGCTCCTGAAAGCAGCTCCAAGTACAGCAAGAACGGCAAGACATACCTTGAGCACATCTTCAAGGGTGTTGACGCTCCTGTAGCTAACGAAGCTGTTGAAGCTAACAAGGCAACTGAAACTGTAGCAGGTAACTTCTACGGTTGGGATGCTGATGCTGAAGTATATGTTCCCGTTAACGACATTGCAACATTCCAGAATGTTGTTCTTAAGGATGTTTTCCACATCAGTGGTGTTACTAGCATCGAGTACGATTTAGACGGTGCAACACTTGATGCTCCCATTGCTGACGACATCACCATCTGGGGTCTTGGCCTCGATGAGGATGAAAAGGCAGTTCTTGATGCATACAAGGAACTCACAGTAGACGAACTCGAAGCAATGCTCGCAGACGTTGCAGCAGTTAATGCTGACGACATCGCAGACAACGACATAGCAGCAGTTGATGCTATCCTCGTTAGAGCTATTGACTACGAAAAGTCTTCTGGCACTGATTACGAGTATACCGTTAAGGGCATCATCGTTAACATCTTCGAAGAAGATGAAAACGGCGACCTCGTTGCTATCAACGGCGCTCTTTTCACAAAATAATTAAGTATTAACGCTTAATTCAGAGTGTCTCCCATTATTGGGAGACACTCTTTTTTTGTCTGTTTCAAGAGTGTTGTGCAAAATGCACAATTTGCTTTCGTGTAATACATTTAACTGTTACAGAATTATTACAGAAGTGAAAAAAGTCTTGTTTTATTTTCGAGTTTGTGATATTATAATAATGCCAAAAAATAAATACTGGGCAAAATTTTTTAGGAGGTTTTCATTATGAAAACAAGCGTACGCTTCTTAAGTCTGATTCTTGCGGTTGTTATGATTGCAGGTATGGCTATTACTGCCTCCGCTGACAACAACGATAAGATAGCTAACGAAGAAGCTCTTGATTTCCTCGTTAATCTTGGTGTTTTCGGAGGATATGATGACGGCTCGCTGAAGCCCAATGAATTGGTTCAGCGTGACGAGATGGCGAAAATAATATTCGTCCTTTACACAACTTTCAGTGAAGCAGGAACTGCTACTGAAAGCTTTTCCGACGTTCCTGCCGACAATTGGGCAGCAGGTTACGTTTCCTGGTGTGCCGCAAACGGTATCGTTGGCGGTTACGGCAATGGTAAATTCGGACCCGATGACAATGTTACATATGACCAGGCTCTTAAAATGGTTTGCGGTGCCCTCGGTTATAAAGATTGGGATTCCAGATTCTGGCCTACCGACGTAAGAAGAACTGCTCTTACCACCCTTGGACTTGGCGAAAACGTTTCAGGTGTTAACGGTTCTGACTATGTTACAAGAGCACAGATTGCACAGATCGTTTATAACGCTCTCTATGCGCAGATGAACGAAACCAAGAAGGGCGACTTCGGTCTTGACGTTCCTATGACTCTCATTGCAGATATCTGGGGAGTTACCGAGACAGAAGATACAGTTCTTGCTACTGAAAAGCTTTCTACCGGTACAAAGAATGCAACCGATAAGGAAGACGAAATCACACTTGACCTTTACGGTGACGCTACTCTTGAAGAGCTCGGCCTTGAAAAATACAACGGTAAGACAGATGATCTTATCAAGGCTCGCGTTAATATTATTAAGAGAAACGGCGAAATCATCGGCACAACAGTTAAGTCTGTTTTTGAAGAGAACGTAAAGATTACCCTTAACAAGGATAATGAACTTTGCCTTAACGGTGAAGTACTTTCCGAAAAAGAAGTTGCCGCTCTTTCCGGTATTTCTATTGACAAGAACGGTAAGGTAACAGAAACAACTCTTGTTGTTCCTTCAGAAGACCTTGAGTACGTATCTCTTGCTTGCGACGAAGACGCTGACGGCGTTTACGATTGGGTTGAATGGAACTACTATTCAGCTTATGAAGTAAAGACCATTGGCAAGAGCACAACCACATTTGCACCTCTTGCAATTGTTGGTACAGGTTCTGACAAGGTTATGAACAACGACAATATTGAATCAAAGGTTGTTTATGCTGAAGAAGACGTTGTAGTTATCGTTGACAGAGGATTTTCAGTAGAAGTGGTTGGAGTTATCGCTCCCACAACTGCATCTGCTACAAAGATAGGTGCTGACAAGATTACTATCGGCGGTACTGAATATGGCGTAAATGAGGTTGTATTTAGCAACGTTAACGCTCTCGCTCTCGACGGAGCTGTACTCGATCTCGATAAGAACGGCGACGCGAAGCAGTATGACTTCTACATCTATAACGGCAACGTGTTCTACGCTCCCGGCGCAAAGAATACTCTTACCGAAAACAACTATGCGGTTCTCGCATATATAAACACTCCCGAAGATCCTATCCTCGATGCAGAGACACAGAAGTTTACGACAGTATATTCTGCAGTTCTCGTTATCGACGGTAAGGAAACTAAGGTTTCTCTTAACCCCGTAGATACAGTTATCGATACAGACGATAGCGTTATCTCTATCCAGACAAATGCTGCTAAGCTTCTTAAGGACTACGGTAAGGCAGAACACATCATTCTCAACTATCTCCAGCCCAACTACACTCTCGTAACTTACACAGTTAACGAAGACGGTCTTTACACACTCAAGCTTGTTGAGAAGGAAGTAGAAGATTACGTGGTACTCGAGCCCGGCGCAACAATTGCGGTTTACAACGGACGTTACCAGGTAACAGGTAAAGATATCAACGGTGATGATTTTGACTCAACAAGAGTTCAGATACTCGACTCTTCCGCTTTGTATTACCCATACACTAAGGAAGAAACAGGACTTCACAAATATCTTGGCGTTTATACCTACGCAAACATCTATGATGATTTCTATACAGCAAAAACAGAAGGTTATACATACCTTGTAAAGGATGAAAACTCTTCCGTTTATACTCTTGAGGCTACAATGCTTGGCAAGGCTCTCAAGGAAAAGAAGAGCGGCGGCGACTATAGAACAGACGGACGTCTTATCAAGTACTGCTACTCAAGCTCAACTCAGGAATATCTCATCGAAGAAGGCGGAGTATTCAGCTCACACTATCTCATGGATATGAAGACCCTTACAAACTCAGGTGCAGTTCTCGATAAATCAAAAATGGGCAGCAACGCACAGACGCTTACTAAGGTAAATCTTTATGCGTACGATGAGGACCTTGAAGAGTATGTTAAGATTACCGCTGACAGAGCAGACGTTACAAGCGTTTCTGTAGGCACAGTAAAGGAAATCTTCAACGGATATCTCTTCACCACCGAAGGTAAGTATTCTGACGGTGTTAAGATTTCAGATTCAGCAGTTCTCTGGACCTTTACAGTATCTGTAAACGGTGATAAGTACACTTCATCCTACAAGCAGTTGACTCTTGACGATATTCAGGCTTGTCTTGATCTTATAGAGAGCAAGAAAGAAGCCGGCGAAGAAGCAGATCTTGGTAAGGATAACGATTGTAAAATGGATGCAATCTTCTTTACATACAAGGATGCTAAGGGTGAAGAACAGATCAGCTCTGTATTCTTTGATTTCTGGACACAGAACGACAAGGGAGTTATCTTCCCTCATTCAACAGACCTTTTCGATAATTTCGGTGCTTAAAAAAGCAAAGATAAAATAAATCATAGCATAAAAGATTTTAGGAGGTTTTCTAAATGAAAACAAGTATGCGCTATTTAGCGGTCATCTTTGCTGTGGCTATGATGTTGTGTGCTCTTACAGTGTCTGCAAACACCTTTGAAGACGTAAAGAACGACACACCTCATGCAAAAGCCATTGAAAGCCTGACCAGCCTTGGTATCATTCACGGATACGAGGACAACACTTTCAAACCCACCCTCCCTGTAAGAAGAGATGAAATGGCGAAGCTGGTTTATACCACCTTCACAAACTCTACCGATGCAGGCGAAGGCGTTACTACCTTCCCCGACGTGCCCGCAAACAGCTGGGCTAAGGGATATATCTCATGGTGCGCAGGCAAGGATATTGTCGGCGGCTACGAGGACGGAACCTTCAAGCCCGAAGGTAACGTTACCTATGACGAAGCACTTAAAATGGTTTGTGCAATGCTCGGTTACACAGATTTCAATCCTGAAATTTGGCCCATCGACGTAAGACTTAAGGCTCTTATCGACCTTAATCTCGGCGAAGGTCTCGAGGACGTTGCAGGTGATGCAGCTATTACCCGTGCACAGGTTGCACAGCTCTTCCACAACTCTCTTGACGAGCAGATGTATACTCCCGCTCCCGAAGAAACTAAGGTAGGAAATCTTACCGTAGTTGCTCCTGCACAAGCACCCACTACTCTCGCAGCAGACGTATGGGGCTACACCGAGCTTGAAGTACAGATAGTTGCTACAGAAAACTATGCTATTGAAGCGGCGTATAAGGTAAAAGAAGGAGCAGCAGTAAGAAACGATATTCCTCCTTTCAACACTTATAACCAATATAGTAGTGCAGTTTCCATTAATGATATTGATTATCTTGCATTCACAAAGACAAGCAAAGAAGATACCATCGTTGTTTGTTACATTGATGAAAACGGACAGTTTGTAGCTGACAAGGTTGTAGACGAAGGTGAAGGTACTTATGAATACGTTCCTAAGACTATCACTCTTGATCTTGAAGAAATAAACCTTACTTCTTATGAGGGCAAAACAGACGAGCTTATTGCACGTAATATCAGTCTCTTTATTGATAAAGAAGGCAACTACTTCTCTTCTACACTTAAGGGTAATATATCTGAAGGCTTCTCTGCAACCTACGGTGCTATAGCCGGTATTTCCGAAACAGACGTTTCATATACAGGCGATCCTATAAAGCAGCTTAGCCACAGATACTCAACACACGGTCTTACTCTTAACGGTGTTGACCACCACTACGAGAATTTCTATAAAATCAGAAACCTCGTATTCCTCCCCGAAGGAAAGGTTCTTTCCATTCCTACTTACGCAGGTGCACATAGCGTTACTACATTCTACGTTGATAAAGATATGAACCTTATCAACAGAGTTTTTTATCACGGCGCAGTTGGTGATGCAGTTGAGAATAATACACCTACAGGCGACTACCGATACAATTTCCCTGCAGCTCTTATTCTTAATAGCTCATATGTTAATACAAGAAAAGCTATCGACTCCGACGGCGATGGATACTACGATTACGTAACTATTGCGTATAGCAAGCCCTACAAGGTTGTAAGCACTACTAAGTCTTCTATCAAGCTTCAGTCTCTCACAGATACAACTTATGAAGTAACTTATGCGGGCGAAACCTTCCATTCAGAGCTTGACAGACCTAAGGAAGGCGATATAATAGTTGGTCATTTAGTTGGTGACGATTTCTATCACGAATCAACCGCTAAAACCATAACAGGCTTTGCTACTAAGTATTCAGCAGGAGATAGCTCTTCATCCGTTAATATTTATGGATATGGTTCATACTCAACTAATACTAACCTTCATGCTAAGCGTTATACTTATCCCGGAAATACCATTCTTAAATCAGTAATTAATTCAATAAATACAAATAGCAGCTTCATTGGATATGATATCGATAAGGGTGACTACAACTACGTAACCTATTATCTCTACAATGATACTATAATTTATGCAACTGTTGCTACAGAAGCAGAGAAGAAGGCTGCTATGGGCGGACAGAACAAGGCTATCCTTCAGTTCGTTGATAAACCCACAGAACTTCAGATTAACGAAAAGACTAAGAGATACGAAGTATTCTATCCCGCTTACCTCCTTATAAACGGTAAGGAAGAGCTCGTAAACCTTAAGCCCACCGCTGCTATTAACGGCACAGAGGCTGAAACAGTAGCTCAGAACGGCTCAATGTACAGAGCGTACGTTAAAGACGGCGTAGTTATGTATCCTAACATCCTCGTTGAGTTTGTTATAGATACTGACGGATATTATTCACTTACTACCAGCGACGGCGTTGATAAGGACATCGAAGAAGAGGGAGTAGTTACAGGTAAGGTGATCGGTAAGAACGGTTACTACCTCACTATTAACCCCGATACAAAGGTTATGTCTATTATTGACGCAGGTGCTGACAAGGATGATGATTCAGACGACACAGTAATCCTTACTAAGGTTACTGTCGACGAATCTTCCGTTCTCTACTACACCTATACAACACCTAAGACAACAGGAGCACACGAACACATTGGCTTCTACTATGGTAACGAAGTTCCCGCAGAATTTGGTAAGATTGAGCTCACAGGCGACACCTTCCTCGCATATGACAAGGAAGAAAAGCTTTGGGTAATCGAAACAACAATGCTCGCTCTTGACGGTTTTGAAGGCGTTGCGGTTATTCCCGATGCAGGTAACTACATGAAGGATGCACGTCTCCACCTCCTTGCTCTTACAGGTACAGAGGCAGAATACGATTCTGAAAAGAAAGAAACTTATGCGACTTATAACTTCAAGAACATCTACGAAGGCGCAGATGTAT
Source organism: Clostridia bacterium (assembly GCA_017467865.1). GTDB lineage: Bacteria > Bacillota > Clostridia > Oscillospirales > SIG627 > RGIG6353. The sequence continues at coordinate 15,313 of JAFUKG010000007.1, read as the reverse complement.
CAACTGTAAATAAAGAACTTGAGTACAAATACGCTACCAAGGCTGAAATCAATAAGATGTACGCTTGGGATGCTGAAACAGAGGACTACGTTCTTCTCGACGCAGACTTTGATGCATATTCAGAAGAAAAGATAGATTACGTTATGAAGGACCTCTCCCTTGTATTCACCGATGCAAATGCTGACGGATATAAGGTAAATGAGGACACAAAGGTTCTTGCAGTAAAGAACATCCCCAATGAAGATAACGAAGAATTTATCCTTGAAGAGATTACAGTAGATGATATTGATACTCTCCTTACAGTAATTGATGAATACAACGAATACTATAACGACGGCGCAGATTATACTATGACCGCTCGTATCGGTACTTACGTTGACGAGAACAGAAAGACTCAGCTTGCTTATATCATCATTGATTGGGTTGAGTACAACGCTGAACTTGAAGCATATACTTTTGCAGGCATAAAGTAATCAGCCTCACGGAGTGAGAGAGGCACAAAACCTCTCTCACTCAAAACCAAAGGTTTACAACTTTCGGTAAACCAAAAATATGGAGGAAAATATGAAATCAAAACTGACAAAACGCATTTTGGCAGTTGTGATAACTGCAGTTGCTCTCGCAGCTCTTCTTGCAGTTTCGTCTCTTGCGGCTATAACAGGTGGTTACGGCTCCATTGACGGTCTTGATGCAGGTAAGAACTATGAAGCAGCATCGGTTACTCTCAACTCCACAGGTGACGGTACTGCCATTGGCACTTCCTTCACTCTTGACTTAACTACTAATAAAGACCTCGCAGGTCTCTACGTAGTACGTGAAGAAGGCACAACCGATTGGTCTGATGTGCTTTACGTATATGGAAAGATTTCAGACAGAAAAGCACTTTATTCAAGATCGAGTACAGATTATTATAACATAACTGATCAGTCTTTTATCCCAGAGTATTTTTACGGTGGATACGTAGGAATCGGCTGTACTGCTTGGGGAACAAACTCTGCTTTTGGAAAGAATGGTATTTGTTCCGTTGGCGTACAGTTACCTTTGGCAAATTACCAACCTTTTTATAATGTAGCTAACTCTAGCACAGCATCTGACACAGAAAAGCAGGCGGCTTTTGAAACTATGGCTGAATTTTTAGCAAAGAGCTATATGCACTATACTTTTGCTTCAAATGAAATTATACCTATAACAGATATTCAGACTTATAAATATTCAGTAGCACGTCAGCAGGGTGTTTTCTCGTATAGCGGTCAGGTTTCAGAGTTTGAGGTACAGGTAGTTCTCCCCTCAGGTGAACTTAAGTCTTACGTTTACAGTCACGTTGCGGCAGACCTTGGCCCTGCAGTTACTAAGGTTGTTGACTTTACACAAGCAACCTCCGAGTACGGACACTGGAACGAAGGACTTCCTACCGAGGGCTACGTAGTCGCGTTCAAGTATCATATTTATGCAAATCTTGATGACTATACTAAAGCTAATGCCTCTTCATATGATGCTGGTCAGCGTTGGAAGTTTACGTTTGATGCTGCAAATGATTACACCATTAAGTCTCCTGCTATAGCGGCTCCCACAGGTGTAACATATGAGAATGGCACTATTAAGGGACTTGATGCAAGCAAAAAGTATGCTCTTGTTGCTTATAACGTTTTAGGTGCAGATGCAACAAATGCAATAGAGATTTCCGGAGTGACAGAATTTACTCCAAATCCTGAAAAGCATGCCGGTCTTTGGGCGTTAGTGGCTTCCGTTGAGGGATATGGTATATCTGCCCCAGCAGTGCTTGACGAAAGTGGAACAATGCTTATTTATGTAAACGGAAAGCACTCGGTTCGTTCTAAGATTGGTGATATGGATGGTAGCACTCCTCTTGCAGTAAAGAAGAAAGAAGCAGATCTTGAGTGGCAGGTTGGAACAGTAGTTGGCGGTAATTGGTATTCTTCCAATCCTTCCTTTGTCAGCGACTGGTTCTACTATGTCGCTTCTCCAAAGGCTCTTCGCGAAGCTCTTGAATCCGGTGACGCAACTAAGGTGGAATTACTTAGAAAACAGTCACAGGACGTATTGCAGGCAATTAGTTATCGTTATGCTTATAATGTAGACGAAATTGTTCCTATTTCAGAAGTCGTTTCGATGAAATTTTCACGTGCAAAGCAGAACGGCGTGATGGTAGTAAGTCCTGCTACTTCTAAACTTGAACTTTATGTTGTAGGTACAGATGGACAGCAGAGTGTTTATACAATGTACAGTGAAGAACATCCTGTCGTTGGAGATATTGGAAACTCGAGTTCTTTTGAAACCTATGATATTCAATCTTTTGAAGGTCTTCCTACAGAAGGTTGGCTCGTTGGATACAAATATTATCCCTTTGGTTCTGTAGCACTCGAAAACATTAACCCTCCCGCAGGTACGACTAGCACAAGCGGACATTATGCTCCTTATGTAAGACTTCCTCATGAGAAATTTGCTAATTCTTATGTTATCGACATGCCTAAAGTGCCTACCCCAACAGGTATAACCGTAGAGGATACAACAGTTAAAGGACTTGATCCCAGCTTGACTTATGGCATTGCTCCTTACACATTACTTGGAGCAGATACTACTAAAATGTTGCTTATTAGTGGCGATGACATTGCTGACGGAACTTACACTATTGATCCTGAAAAGCTTAGCGGACTTTTAGGCGTTGTAATTCCCGGCGATAATGAATATTATAAAGAGTCAGATCCCGTTCTTGTATATGTTTACGGTGATTATGCATCACGTAAAGAAATAGGTGAAAAATGGCAGGAAGGCGACATAGACCTTGCAACCGGTGTGGCTTACACATCATCAAACTGGACAGGCAAGGTTAAGCACGGAAGCAGTTATGATGGATTTGCTCCCGGTTATCTTACACATAATTATACTTTCTATACTCAACATAACTTGATTGGTGAATCTCACTTTGACAGTGCTTTCGTAAGAGCGTATATTATGGCAGAGTCAGATACCGAGAGACAGGAAATAATTGACAATCATAAATCAAAGTGGTTAAAACTCGTCTACAGATATGCCTTGACAACCGATGAGGTTCTTCCGGTAAGAGACATATATGAATTTTCGATAAGCACTAGTGGTGACATAGTATTACCTGATAAGGCTTCTTTCACCACTAAAGACGGTATTTTCCGTTTCATTGTTCACGTAATGAATGAAGATGGATCTGTAACCAAGCACACGGCAGACCTTCCTTATCCTCTTCAGAAGTTTAATGCAAATTCTCCTGTCACCTTTGAAATTGATTTTGCGTCCACTACCATTTGGGATACAGCGATACCTCAGGATGCATACTTCGTTGGTTACGAGTATTATCCTTTCTGTGCGCTTACAAAGGTAGAGAACTTTGAAATCGTTTATAAGGGAGAAGCAGGAACTACTCCTACAGGTGACGGTTATAGAGCAAGATGCCAGGCGTTCTTGCCTAAGTGGACAATCAAGGAAAATGCTCCTAAGCCTTCACTTTCATCCTTCCCTGTAATTGAAGGCGGATACGGTGAAATCAGCGGACTTGATCCTCAATACCTCTACGAAGCTCGTATTTATAACGAGGAAACAGGCAAGTGGAGTCAGTGGATAGACGTTCCCGTTGGTTCAACAGCGTACAGAGTTACAGAGCCCGGCTTGTATGGCGTAAGAGTAAAGGAAACAGAAGATTACGTATATTCCGAAACTGCTGAAATTGAGGTATTAACCTACAATGCTGAATATCCTCCCTTCGACAGCCAGATTGTAACAATGCATCTTCCCAATGATTTCGTTGAGCTTACTGCTGAATACGAAATGGACGTAACAGTTAAGAATTGGGTATCCACACTTGCTCTTGAAAACATCAAGACAGTTTCTCCCAAGTCAACTATTACCATCTTCGGCGAGGATTACAAGTTTATCATTGTTGCTGAAAAGATTAACCTTGACGATACGAAGGCTCACTATATCGATATGACAGTATCCTTCGACGGTGAAAGCCGCTTCGACAAGGACTACGAGAGTCTTAAGGCTCTCGCAGGTGAGAAGTACGTTACTGAAGTATACTTTGAATCAAGTATAGCTCTTCCTTTTGAAGAAGCACAGTTCTGGGTATTCGTTGGTGACGATATGAGCGGTAACGACGTTCAGCTCAGAAGCTACAATTCAAGAATTAATAAGCTTCGTAACGTTGAAACTGCAACAGTAATTGACGGATGGGCAACCTTCTCCAATTACGCATTAACATATGTAATTATTGAAAAATAAATACAAAAAAAGAACTGTGGTGTAAACCACAGTTCTTTTTTGAATTAGGAATTAGAAATGAGAAATGAGAATGTGCGGGGGATTTTCGTGGCAAAGCGAATTAGCGGAGCCTACGAAAATGCAAGCCATACAGGGAACGAAGGGTGAACAGTGTGTGAACCCGTAGTGAGTCGTAATTAAGGAAGAAAACGCAGAGCGTTTTCAACCACAATGAATTGCCGTGCAATTCAATTCATGTGGCAATAGCCACAATTCATGGCGTTGCCAATTCATAATGTCAAGGCATTAATTAATTAAACATAATTAATATTGAATTTTTCGACATTATATGATATAATAACCTCGGCTACCAAAAACGGTAGGCGGTTAGCTCTCCTTATATGGAGGGTAAAGTCTTTCCCTCCGGAAAGGAGGGGTGCTATGGTTACATATGAAAATCTGTTCCTGTTTGGGACTCTTTTAATTGCAATCATATCTCTTGTCTACAATATGACAAAAAAAGAATTAACCGCCCAAGCCTCGAAAACTGAGCGGTTAAATTCTATTTAACTTAACATTTACGAGCTAACCGTCTATCGGTAGCCTTTTTCTATATTCATTATAACACAGAATTCAAAAAAATCAAGAACTTTTTTCTAATTAGAAATTAATGAAGATTTGCGTAGCAAATCAACAATAATTCTTCAATATTCAATCTTAATTAAAAAAGGGAATGCCCCCGGTCCAAAACATAAAACCGAGGGCAAAATGGAGGATGGGGAGAGTTAATTTTTGGAGAAATAACAGCCTCTCCCCTGAAACCAAGCTCAAAATCGTTTCTTGAAGAAACGGAGCCCCGTTTCACGTAAGTTGGTTTTCGACGGTATCGAGTATAGGCTTTCCGTCGATTATATACTCCGATGTTACCTTTACCGCAGTATCGGTATCAAGGAAGCTTGCACCGTTTGGTGCGTTGATATTTTCAATAAAAGGAATAGTCTTAAGATTGTTTTTCAGCGTAATGACGGGAAGGTCAAGGGACCAAAGAAATTTTTCAAAATCTTCTCCCGAATTTACGGGCACGAACACAATTCCGTCAACACCCATATGATAAAGGCTGAGTAAACACTCGGTTTCCTTTTCGCTTTTTTCGGCGCTGAACATTATTACAGTTGAGAAGCCTTTGAGCGCTGCCGCCTTTTCAAGCTTATCTGCAAAGTCCACAAGATAATTATCTCTTAGATCGGGTAAAACTATACCGATGCTTTGCATTTTTCTTTTTAACGGTCCTCTGCCTTGAACGTTAGGACGGTATCCATATTCTTTTGCGGCAGCAAGAACCTTTTCCTTTGTAAGCTTGTTTATTCCCTTGCGGTTGTTAAGTGCACGGTCAACAGTACCTTGAGATACACCGCAAATCTTTGCAAGCTGAGTGGTTGATATACTGTTTCTGTTCAAAATTATACCTCTATAAGTAGCTCTTTTTTTACGGTTATTTCTTTAAAGTAAATAACCTTTCCTTTTTGTTCAAAGTCAATCTTTTTTGAATCAGCCCAAACGCTTTTTACGTTGTTTATGCCCACGCTTACTGAACTGAGCGTAAGCTTTCCGCTTTTTATGAGTATATCTGCTCTGTCATATATCTTTATGAAATCTCCCCAAGCTGTACCCGTACTCCAAAAGCTTTTGAAATTGCCGGATAGGGCAGGGGAAAACCCTATGTGATGACGCGGAAGGTCAAATTCAAATCCCGAAAAGATGGGAATGAGCGCAAAGCTTGCCATTGACATTGCATAGCTCTGTCCGCACTCTATCTCGCTGTAGGGATTTCGTTTTTGTCCGTCATATCTTTCTCTTACCTTGGTAACAATTTCAATTCCTTCATTGATGAAGCCCTCGCTGATAAGAAGTCCTGCAAAAGCATATTCAAAGCCTGACATACACTCGTCTGCATAGGATATAGAAATTATAGGCTTTACTTTGCCTTCAGGGTAAGAGCACATAACAGTGCCGCCCTCATCGTTCAGCGCAAAAATACGCCACGCATTAGCAAACTCGCGAAGGGAAGGATAAAAGTTATTCTTGAAAACGTTCTTCAAGGCGGCGCTTCTGTCGTTCTTGTCGAAAATATCGCCAAGCCCCGAAATATTTGCATGCCATTGAGAGAGCATCTGATTTATCGCACAGCCGTCACCTATTTGGTACTTAAGCTCGTTTCTCTCGTCATCCCAATAGTTTTCACAGTGGAAGTGCTCGGCTTGAGTTTTGTCTTTCAAATCAATTTTTTGTATAAAATATTCGCCGTTAAAAAGATTTTCCTTTGTCCAAGCGTATCCCTTTTCAAAAAGAGTATTGTATTCTTCTCTCTTCTCACCGTCACCTAAAAACTCTGCCATTTCCGATGCAGCCTTGAGAGCGGCAAGATACATACCTTCAAGCCAGGACGACGGGCCAAAGAGCTCCATATCAAGAGTGTGATGCTGTCTGCCCTCTAATACGCCGTCACGGTTTCTGTCCCACTCAAAAGGATTGTTTTCACTCCAAGCGAATTCAAGAATACGCTTTACGTTCCCCCAATTCTTTTTCAGCCATTCGCTGTTCCCCGTAAGCTTCCAATCGCGGTAAATCTTTATTACCGCCGCCATCTGTCCGTCAAGACAAGGCAAAAACTTTTCGTGTTCTCTTCCAATTGGCGGTGCGGTTCTGAACTGCATCAGTCCCTTTTCGTCTACGTTATATTTAAATTCTGTGTCTCTGATTGAGCGTTCAAGGTCGGGGAATAGGAAGGGGAGAGCATAAGCGTAGCTCCACACGTGAGTACACGTTCCCTCACAAGAGCCCTCTTTTTCGTGAAGATCCTCCCAACCGTAGAAGGTTCCGTCCTCAAGCCGCAAAGTAGTGGCACTTTTAAGCACTGCAAGATTTGACGTGACTGCATCAAGTACCGACTTATCAAGACTTGAAGAGTGAAGAATTTTGCAAAAATCATTTGTCTTTCTGTAAAGATAGTCCCACTTGTCAAGGCAGTAGAACGCCGACCTTTGTGAGTTCTCAAAGAGCTTTGTATAGTAATTCTTGAACGTTACGTCACGTCCGTTGCTGTTCTTTAATGGATTCCAATAATTATAGTTATTGGGAACGTTCCAGGAAAGCACAAACTTAAAGCTCTTTCCTTTCTTGCCGTTCACAAGGGCAGAAGCGCCGACTGTACATATATCGCCGTTTCCTGCATCTTCATAGTGCCTGTCGGGAAGCGTTCCTGTAGTTATATCGTGCCAAAACGTTGTAACAGGCTCACGCCAAGGGCCTCTTTGCCAATATTCATAGCATATGCCGTCTGCCACGTCAACGGCAACCGTCATATCACCGTACTCTTTATCATCACAGTCAATACCCGCACGCATATTAGCGGCGGTATATTTATCACTTTTAATTTTTTCGTTGATGGAATTTTTAAAAGGATTTCTTACCGAAAAAAGAACTGTGTATTTAACGTTTTTAACGTTGTTAATAACCGAAATATCAAAGAAAGCAGCGGGGATGCTGGAGTTGTCCGAATCAAGAGGAATAAAGGGGTTAAAAGCCTTTAGCTTTATTTTCGCAGGGAAGTTTTTGTCCTCAAAGGAAATGGTGGCAATGGGAAACTTTCCGTCAAATTTAACCTTGCTGAAATGAGGAAAGCCGCACATAGAGCTGCTTTCATATCCGTGCCCGAAGCCATGGTGCACACCATTACAGCATCTTCCTTGAAGCTCGCTTATCTGGTCTCCCTGGAGTACTTTTGTTACACTTTCACCGTTAGGGTATTCGGCTTTGATTGCAAAGAAGGTATAACCGTTAATACTTCCTTTGTCAGGTCTGTTGAATATCTCAAAATCCACAAGACTTCCGTTTCCTGACAGCCCAATGGAACCGCTTCCAATTCCGCCTAAAGGAAAAACGATTTCTCGAAGATATTCACCGGTGTACGTCATGCCAAAGCCTCCTTTTCGGAAAAGTAAGTGAAATAAAGCCGTGTAAACAACACGAATAAAATGCAAAACATTAAATAAATTATCCCCATTCTATCTTGACTTTATTCATCTTTTACGATATAATTATAAATGAACAGAAAATATAATAGAATGCATTTTTGGGTAAAAAATTTATGATTTGGGGCAAAAACGAAGAAATTGAAGTAGAATATCCTTTTTTTATTACCACCGTTTGTTCGGGATACAGCCGAAAATTTGAAGCTGATTACGATTTCCAGGGCGAATATCATGACTTTTGGGAATTTGTTTGTGTGCTTGACGGAGAGATAGAGGTCGTGGAAGACAGCCGTGTGTACAGACTCGGCGCGGGCAACTTTATAGCTCACGCGCCCATGGAGTTCCACCGCATAAAAAGTGCAGGGGATACCTGTCCTCACGTTCTTAATGTCAGCTTTCGTCACAGTGGAAACCTTCCTGACAAGCTTTCAGACGGTGTGTTTTTTCTTACCACAAGCGAGCTTGAAGAGTTTGAAAATATTACCGTTTCAGTTATAGAAGCATATTATAATGGAAAGGAAGCCGACCAAACTGCAGGATCGGAAACGGTTTTTAGAATTTGTAACTTTATTCTTGCACTTATGAGAAGGCACACACCTCACGCTACCTTTTTCTCTTCAAAGAGCGCAACGGAATACCGCGCCCTTATTAAAACAATGAAGGAAAACATTAATAACAATCTCTCTCTTGAAGAGCTTGCGGCAATAAGTGCCATAAGCGTCAGTACCGCAAAGGTGCTCTTCCGTACGTATGCGGGAATAGGACCTAAGGCGTATTACTCTAATCTCCGCGCCATTGAAGCAATGAATTTATTAAAGGAAGGAAAGAGCGTAGAGGAAGTGAGCACAATTCTTAACTTCTCCTCGGTTAACTATTTTTCTCTCTTCTTTAAAAAGCATTTCGGTAATCCGCCGTCACATTATAAGAAATAATCAAAACAAGCACAAGCGTGTTGAAAAAAACACGCTTGTTTCTTTATTTTAAAGCTTTTTTTGACTTTTTTTGAAGTAAAATTCAGACTGCTATCTTTGGTGATTTTAACTATTGAATTGCCCATAAAGCATATGTTATAATGCAATTGTGAAAAAATGTATCTTTTTAGCTACTATTTTAGGAGGAAACTATGTCAAAAAATAAATTTTTGTGTTTTGTTGTAACAGCTTTGATACTGGCAGTGCTTACTGCACTTCCCGTTCTTGCCGAAATCGAAGGCGCTATGGGAATAATCAGAGGTGTTGACGAAACTTATAAAGCAGCACCCGCTGTGATTAATGCCAAAGGTGATGGCTTATCTGTTGATACAGATAATGCTTTTGTGCTTTCCGAGGCTAATAACACGGGTCTTGCCGGAATATACGCTGTGTCAAAGGATGACTTTGCCACACAGACTCTCGTTTACGTTTACGGTGATTTTGCCGAAAGAAAAGCTATCGTTGAAAGAAATACGTACGTAGGCGGTGGTGACCTTACCGATACTGATAGCGGAAATGGATATGGAAAGACTTATCCTAAAAATAAGGTTAAAATAGATGGCTCCAAGACCTACGTTGTAGGTGTCGATGAAAACGGTGACGGTCTTGACGATAATATCGGAAAGCGTGTTTTCGTTTCGGGCAAAGGTGAAAATGCTTATTTAAGAGTTTGGAACTGGAGCATTTTACAGATGGATACCAAGAGCTCGGTTGATTTTGAACCCGGTTATTATTCAGGATTTAACTGTAATAACTACGGATGGGGCTCATGGGCGTCATATTCTATAAGCCGTAATATCGGTTATCACATTACAGCCGACCAGAATAAAGCATTTACAAATGCAAAGACAACGACTGCAAAGAAAACGGCGTTTGATGCCATTGCGGCTGCAGTAAAGGATTTGTATTTCTCCTATGCTTTGACCTCAAAAGAAATAATACCCATCTCCGAGGTGAATAAATATACTTATAAGGTTGAAGCATATAAGGTTAAGTTTACAAATGCAAATCACGTAGTTAAGTTTGAGGCATATGTGGCTGATGAAAATGGAAACGTATCAGCTTATACCTATCTCCATAACCCTGTTACTCTTGGTTCAACTGCAGCTACTTTGGTTGTTGATTTTAAAGAAGATGGAAGCGGAACGTGGGAAACACCTCTTCCCGAGGAAGGTTACTTTGTAGGACTTAGAATTTATCCTTGCTACGGCTTAACTGACTATACTAAATTTACCAGCACAGATACAAGTGCAAGCAGAATATACATTCATCACGTTGATACAGGTTATTTGATTGACTTTCCCAAAACTCCTAAGCCAACAGGACTTGGCATCGACGAAAACGGCAAGGTAACAGGTCTCGTTGAAGGAAATTCCTACGAGTACGTAAATCTTAATAATACAACCCGCCTTAAGGAATTTGCAGAGAACGGAAAGGTCGAAACGGCTTTGGTATATAGCAAGCTTGACGGCAATACAGTTCTCCCTGCAGGAATATATGCCGTGAGAGTTGCAGAAAGTGCCGATACTCCTGCCTCTGACCCTGCAGTTCTTTACGTTCAGGGCAAGGGCATTGCAAATATCCTCCACACAAACGAAAGCGACGGAACGGTTATTGCAAACGGTCTTTATAAAGGTAAGGGTTGGAGAGAAGCGCAGAAACACCGTGATGAGAGAGCGTTTGCACCGGGTGTATGGACAGGTACCCTTTATTCGCAGACCAAATATATGACTCCGCTTACTCTTTTCAACACAGGTGACGATAATTTTGTAAACTGGTCGGCTGAGTTCTACATTGATGGCAGTTATACCAAAGAGCAGGTAGTACACGCACTTGAATCTGAATATACATCTTATCAGTACCTTGACAGTGAGATAATACCGTTCTCTATGTTTAAAAGTTACGCATTCCAGACTGCAATGTTTAAAACTCAATATGTAGCACAAGGCGATGTAAACACAAAAGTTATCTTCTATGTTATAAACGAAGAAGGCGAGCTTGAAGCAAGAGAGTGGCTTGGCAAGACGGATTTTGCAGGCTCAACCACTCACGCTGTAAAAATTGAAGATTTTGAAGATACAACCGGCTATATAATAGCAATTGAAATTCACCCCACAGGTGACATTCCCGATACAACCAAAATTGCGGCAACGTCTGCAGAGAGAACCTCCTACTGCATCACCCTTATGGACGGTGGATACAAGATTAATCTTCCTAAGGTTATTGAAGGTAAGCCTGAGCTTACAGTTAACGAAACAATAGTTTCAGGCTTTGATAAAAAGTATACCTATGAATATGCAAACCTTAACGATTCCGATATGCTTGCAGGCTTTGCAGCAACGGGTACCATAATGGCAGAGCCCGAATACACCAAGCTCGATGCAGGTGTTGAAAGCATTGAATTCGGAGAAGGACTTTGGGCAGTAAGAGTAGCAGGTGAAGAGGGCGTATCCAAAGCATCTGATATGACAGTGGTGCTGGTAAGAGGCGCTGCAACAAGCATCCTTCACCTCGACAATGACGGGTCACCCATTACCGAAAAATATCCCGCAACGGGTGCAGCTCTCAGAAATTACACGCCTCTCTTTAAGAAGGGCACTTGGCGAGGAACTCTTCCTGCTGCAAGAAGTGCTCTTACGGGCAACTTGCTTGCGTTTGCCTATGACGCATACGCTACATCGGTATGTTGGGCGGGTACAGACTATAATTCAGGCACTTTAACCTATGAAGCATTGGTGGATGCAGTAGAGTCAGACCATATGACCTATCAGTTCACCGACGATGAAATAATCCCCGTTGATGACTTTATCAGCTACACCTATAAAACAAAGGTAAGACAAGGCTCCATTAATATGAAGGACGGCGGAAAGATTAATACGACCTTTACTGTTTACGCCATTCAGGATGACGGAAGCGTAAAGAAATATACATTGACAGATGAGATGGACTTCACGGGAAGGAGCTTAACTGAGCACACCTTCACACGCGAGGATTTGGGCAATGATGCAACAGGATATATCGTAGCCTTTGAAATCCGACCCACAGGTGAGGTTACTGACACAGCAGAGCTTTACGTTGACCCCGAATATCTCGTAGCTGACGCTTATGATATTCATCTTGTGAGCGGTGGATACGTTTCGAGACCTCTTGCTCCTACTCCTAACGGGACTTCCTTCCCTGTAATAGAAGGCGGACACGGCAACATCAGCGGTCTCAAAGCAGAGTATCTCCATGAGGTAAGATGGTCAACCGACGACGGTAAGACCTATACCGATTGGTCAGACGTTCCCGTAGGATCAACCTCATTCAAGGTTACAATACCCGGTATCTATCAGATAAGAGTTAAGGAAAGTGATGCTTACGTAGCATCCAGAATTGCCACAGTTAACGTTCTTACGGCAGACTCTATTGATACTTTTAATAGTCAGATAAGCAGAGTATATCTCACCGAGGATTTTGTGGAAGTAAAGGCTGATTACGAAATTGACGTAACGGTTAAGAATTGGATATCCACACTTTCACTTATGAATCTTAAAGAAGTAACGCCCGACTCCTCTATCCTTGTTGTGGGCGACGGCTTTAAGTATCAGTTCACAGCAGAAAATATCACTGTTAACGACAAAATTCACTATTATAACTTTGATATATCCTTTAACGGAGAAAGCCGAAGCGACGTAAACTATAAGAAGTTTGTAGAAGCCACAGGCGATCTTTACGTTAAGAACGTGTACTTTGAATCCTCCAACGGACTTCCCTTTACAAAGGCAGAGCTTTCAATATACGTTGGCTCTGATTATAATGGAATGGAGCTTGACAGTGCCTCATACAACGAAAGGATTGACAGACTCCGCTACCTCGAAATCGTTCAGGTTACAGACGGTTGGGTAACACTTACACAGTTCGGCGAACCTATGGTACTTCTCGTATACGAAGACTAAAAAATTCCGCTCGGAGTAATCCGAGCGGATATTTTTTGAATTCAAAATGCAGAATGCTGAATGCAGAATTAAGGAAAATTTCCTATAGGGAAATTGCTTTATTATATTAGGGCTTTGCCCTAATACCTACAAGGAAACTTTTGAAAAAGCTTTCCTTGACCTTCAAAACTTTATAAAAGTGTTTTCCCCGAATATTAATTAAGAGAAGATTTGCGTAGCAAATCAACAATAATTCTGCATTCTTCACTCCTAATTCTGCATTCTTGATTTATAGAAAGAACTTTTAGTTCTTTCTATAAATCAAGCTTCATATCGCCTGTTTTGATAAGTCCCATTTTTCTCATTATTTCGTTGAACAAAATAGACAGAATTGCGGGAAGAACTATTGCTACAAGCAAAAGCCCTATCCAGAAGGTGAAGTCTTTTTCGCTTGCCGCTTGAATTGCACCCAAAGGGCCTACCAGACCGCAGGTGCCCATTCCTGCCGAAACGCCGTTGCATTCAAGCTTAAAAATCATAGTGGATACAGGTCCCGTTATTGCAGAAGCTAAAGTCGCGGGAATCCATATAACGGGCTTCTTGACAATGTTTCCCATCTGAAGCATTGAAGTACCAAGCCCCTGGGCTACAATCCCGCCCCAGCGGTTCTCCCTGAAGCTTATAACAGCAAAGCCTACCATCTGCGCACAGCATCCCGCCATAGCCGCTCCACCTGCAATTCCCGATATTCCGATCATGGCACATATTGCCGCTGAGCTTATGGGAAGAGTGAGGATAATACCTACAACAACTGAAATTATAACACCCATTATGAAGGGCTGCATTTCGGTAGCGGTGTTGATGAAGTATCCCATCCAATACATGGCGTAAGCAACGATGGGACAGACCAGCTTCGCGATAAGTGTACCCGAAAGAATTGTAACAATAGGGGTGACAAGTATATCAATTTTCGTTTCCTTAGAAACAATCTTTCCAAGCTCAACTGCAACGATAGCTACGAAGAATGCCCCTGCAGGACCTGCGGTTATCGCCTTTTCCTCACCCATAAGGGTGTAAACTGTGGCAAGGTTGTTACCAACAATTCCCACCGCCGCCGCAGAAAAGATAACGAGAGGGGGCGCCTTCAGGGCATATGCTATGGATACACCCAGCGCCGCACCCGTAGCTCCTTGGGCATAGCCCTTGATTTCACTGAAAAGCGCTATCCCTGTGTAATCACCAAGAGCACCGAATATGGTACCTATGAGTAGAGAAGCGAAAAGTCCCAGCGCCATAGAGCCCATAACGTCTATAAAATAAGTTTTGAGAGATAAGTTTACGTTCTTCTTTTTTAGAAATTCCTTGATTTTTGACATTTATGACTCCTTTGCACTGTTGACGTTATACTTTGCGAAAGCAAGATTTGAAAATGTAAGCACTGCCGCCCTTATAACCTTTGTTTCCACCGTGTCATTGGGAGAGTATTTTATAGCGTAGTGCTCGGGGTCGAAGGTGCTTTTGAGCGCCCCCTCAAGCTCCTCACAGAAAATGTTGTAAAGCTCCTTAACAGTGTAGGTTTTCATAAGAAAAGCAATAGCATCGCATATTTCGGATATTGTCATAAACTGCTTGAAAACACATACCACTATAAAATAAGCCAGATGCACTCTGTCATATTTTTTGTTTACGGGGGGCTTTACTATCTTTTGCTTTACGTAGTTGTTTATCATATTTGACGTAAAGGTCATCTCTATTTCGCTGTTGAAGAAAGAAACGTGCCTTTGCACCACAGATAATACTTGATCGGCATAAAGCTCAACGTCGGGAAATTCCTCCCATCGGGGACAGTGAAAATTCACATACTCTTCTTTTCTGTTCATTTTGAGACCTCTTTTCATTTGTTACTTAATAATATATCATATTTTAATTTTAAAATCAACGGCAGTTTATTAATTTGCTGTGTTTTTTTGAATGCATAACGAAGGCAAATTTGCTATTGGGTAAAAATTTTTCTCTTTTTTTAAAGTTGGCATACCGATGTCACCCCTTGGCAGTAATTGGCAGTATACAATAAAGAAGGAGGTTGAAAGACTTTCAAAAATATGATATAATAAAGGAGAAAAGAAAATGGACAAAAGAGATT